>JAFZPN010000058.1 GCA_017550315.1 Clostridia bacterium | reverse complement strand
GCGTTCAGCGGATCATACAGAACCGTGTAGTTCTCATAGAGCATCCCTTCCCCCGGCGCATACTGGAACCGGATCGTCTCTCCGCTTTTCAGGGTAACCGTGACACGGCGGTCCGTCTGGATGCTCAACGGAAGCTCGCCGTTCCGGTACGCCGGATCGTTTGCGAAAACGCGCCGCGGCCCCTCTGCGTCTCCGGAGGAACGGACAAGGTCTTTTAGAATATGATAAACCCGGATCAACGACTCTTCGTCGCGCAGCACGCAGGTTTCCGCCTTCACCCGCTTGCCTGCGGCGGAACGGTCAAAATCCGCTTTCTCCCATGTCACGCTCCGGATGTCTTCCCACGACGCGACGCCGTAGATGGTCTCCAACACCTCGCCGAATGGATAGCTCTCCCCGAATCGGAGCAGCGTCCGATCCTCCTCGGTCAGGATGCCCTCCGTAAAGAGCGGGGAATCCTCGTCGAGGAATGCGCGGAAGGAGCGGAACCGCAAAAGTTCCGGGCGATGCTGTCCGTCGTCCCAAATCACCCGCACGAGATCCTCGGCATCTTTGATACGCCAGATATTCGCGCCGAGGCTCTCCCCCTTGCGGGATTCCATGGTCCATTCCTGATACCGGCTGACATCGGTCACGGCATATTCCGCGAGGCGGTCTCCCACCCGGCACAGGACGATCCTCTCCGCGTTTTCCGTGTTCAGCGCCGGCAGAAACGCCCATGCGGAGAAGAAGAGCGCGCCTGTCAGGCAGAACAGCACCGCCGCCGCGACGGAGATGCGCCGCAGGAAGGGGGCTCTTTTTCTGTTCCGGCGTTCCGCCGCTTCGATCTGCTCCGGCGGCAGATACGCCATCGCGTCCAACAGTTCCGTTCCTCTCACAGTTCGTACCCCTCCTTTTCGAGATATTCCCGCAGTCCTTCCCTGCAGCGCAGGAGCGTCATCTTGACCTTGCTCTGTCCGATCCCTCTCTGTGCGGCGATGGTCTTCACCGGATCCAGATACCAGTATCTGCGGATGAAAACAGTCCGCTTTTCTTCGGACAGCGTCGCCAGATACCGCCCGATCGCCTCGCCAAGCTCGCGGTATTCCAGCCTGGCGGCGGTGTCATCCGGCGCGGGGATGCATTCTTCCAGCTCCGCCGTCAGTTCCGTGAGAGCCGCGCTGCGTTTCAGGCGGCTGCGGTACCGACAGGCGTCGAGGGAGAGGTGGCGGATGATCCGGGCGAGATAGGCAAACAGATACCCTGCCGGATTCTGCGGCGGGATGGTGTTCCACGCTTCGAGATAGGTGTCGTTTTCGCATTCCTCCGCGGTCTGCCGGTCCTCCGTGATGTCGGAGGAGATCTCCAAAAGACGCGCGCCGTATTTCAAGGCCGTCTGCTCGATCGCCTCCTCGTCGCGGGCCATATACAGCCCGATGATTCTCTCGTCCTCCAAATCGCGTCGCTCCTTTCCTTTTATATTTACGATGCCCTCACCTGTTATAGCGACAAATCCGCACGCCGGGTCACGGTTTTTGAGAAAAAACGTCCGAAAGTATCTTTATACTCCTATGATACACCGGATCCGGGGCGTTGTCAATCCGCCCGTTCGCGGGATCTTTCGCCTGTTCATCAAATCGTCACAAATTTGTGTTATGATGGAATTCAGACGAACCTTTCGCACATCGCGCAAAACGGAGGAAAACATGGCAATCGACTATCGGGAAACGCACGCATTCAGCCGCGGGGAGCTCGAACGGCTCTTCCTTTCGGTGAACTGGTCGTCCGGACATTTCCCGGACAAGCTCGTCACGGCGATGCGGGGCTTCCGGACCGTGTTCTCCGCGTGGGACGGGGACCGCCTCGTCGGCATGGTCTGCGCGATGGACGACGGGATCATGAACGCCTACGTCCACTACCTCCTCGTCGATCCGGAATACCACGGCAGGACCATCGGGCGGACGCTGATGGAGATGGTCAAGGAAAAGTACAGGGACTATCTGCGCATCGCGGTGATCGCCTACGACGACGAGCGGGCCTTTTACGAAAACTGCGGATTCGTGAAGAGCGGGGACGCCTCCCCGATGTTCATCACGTCGCTGTGGACATGAGTTGACAGGAGGATTCCGATGAAGATCGCGGACAATATTCTCAAAGCGCACCTTGGGCACGTCTATTTCCTCTCCGGCGGCGCGTACGGCGGCAAGACGACCATGGCGAAGCTGCTCGAGGAAAAGCACGGATTCCTCCGCTACCGGCAGGGGGATCACGCGGAGGAGTATATCGCGCTGGCAGATCCAGAGGAGCAGCCGGCCATGTGCACGGACCGCAGTGCGGACTGGCACGGCTTTTTCGCGCAGCCGCCCCGTCAGTACGCGGACTGGCTGCAGGCGGAACTGCGCGAGGAGGCGGAATTCGTCGTCGCCGATCTGCTTCGGCTGCCCAAAGACAGAAAGATCGTCGTGGACGGCATCCTCCCGCTCGATCTCCTGCACCGGATCAGCGACTACAACCATGTGTTCCTCCTGTTCGCCCCGGTGGAGATGAAGCGCAGGCACTACTTCGACCGCGCGGACAAGGATGAGGTCTACCGGTTCATCCTGTCCTTCCCCGACGGGCAGAAACTGCTAAACAACGTGATCGAGGCGCTGTGCATCGACGGCGAGGCCGAACGGCAGGCGTATCTCGACAGCGGCTTCCGATACCTCGAACGCACGGACGACGACACCGTCGAGCGCACGCTCCGCGTCATCGAGGAGCATTTCGGGCTCGTCTGAAAAAGGAGGAGAGCGCATGCTGACGCTGTATAAACCGGAGCGGGAGGATCTGTGGTTCCGGCAGGCCCTGCTCGCGGACGAAGAGACCATGGCCTACAACCGCGCATGGGGCGGCACGATCCCCTTTCCGGAAGAGGACTGGGAGGACTGGCACCGCTGCTGGGTCCGTGACTGCGCGGGAGGACGCTTCTACCGCTACCTGCAGGACGAAAACGGGGCTTTCATCGGCGAGATCGCGTACCATTTCGACGGCGAGTGCGGGAACTGCCTGGCCAACGTGATCGTCCATGCGCAGCACCGCGGGAAGGGATACGGAGGCGAGGCGCTGGAACTCCTATGCGCCGCCGCGAAGGAAAACGGGATCGCGGTGCTGTGGGACGACATCGCCGACGACAATCCCGCCGTCCGCCTCTTTCTGAACCACGGATTCACGGAAGAATACCGCGCGGACGGGAAGATCTATTTGAAAAGAACGCTGTGAGCCGGCATCCGGGCCGCGGCCTCCTTGCCGGATCCTCTATACAAATGCACATATAATTAAGGAAAGGACTTCCATGAAAAACGAAGCATGCACTCTCCCCGGCCGCGCACCGGTTCCGCTGAATCCCCTCCTGCCGTTCGACGTGTATGTCCCCGATGCCGAGGCGCACGTCTGGGCGGACGGCCGGATCTACCTCTACGGCTCCTTCGATCTGCCGGGGAACGGGGGCTATTGTTCGGACGTGTATCACGTCTATTCCTCGGACGACCTTCTCCACTGGACCGATCACGGCGTGTCCTTCTCCCTTGCCATGACCAAGGACGGCTGGGCGAAGGATCTCGGCGCGCTCTATGCCCCCGACTGCGCATACCGCGACGGGAAATACTACCTGTATTACTGCGTCCCGGACGGACGGTGCGGCGTCGCGGTGAGCGAATCCCCCGCCGGTCCGTTTGCGGACTGCGGTCCGATGGCGCACGTCCACGGCATCGATCCCGCCGTGCTGATCGACGACGACGGGCAGGCGTGGTTTTACTGGGGACAGTTCGACGCGGTGCGGGCGGCCAGACTCCGGGACAACATGACCGAGATCGATCCGGAGACGGCGGTCCAGCCCCTCTCCGTCGCGGAGCACGAATTCCACGAGGGCTCGTCCGTCAAGAAGATCGGCGGGAAATACTACTATCTCTTCACGGACACCCACCGGCACGGCGGACGGGCGACCTCGCTCGGGTATGCCGTCTCCGACTTCCCGGATCACGGATTCCGGTACGGCGGGATCGTGATCGACAATTTCGGCTGCGATCCCGCGACATGGAACAACCACGGCTCCCTGTGCGAATTCCGGGGCCAGTGGTATGTCTTCTATCACCGCTCCACCCACGCGAGCGTCTCCTCCCGCCATGTCTGCGCGGAGCCGATCTTCTTCGAGGACGACGGCTCGATCCGTGAGGTGAAGATGCGCTCCGGGATCCTGCATGACGGCGAGATCATCCCGGCATGCCGCGCGGCGGAGCTTGGCGGAAGTGTCCGGATCGCCGGGGACGGGGACTCCCTGTTCGGCGCCGCGCTCACACAGATCCGATGCGGGGATCGCGCGCTCTTCCGCTCCGTCTGCTTCGGGGAGCCCTGCGCGTGTTTCTCCCTGCGCGTTCGGGCGGGCGGGCCGTGCCGGGCGGAGATCTATCTCGACGGGCAGTACGCGGGATGCGCGAAGATCCCGCCGTGCGAATCCTATGCGGAGGTCCGCGGCACTCTCGAGCGTCCGGCCGCCGGCACCCATGAAGTCGAGGTCCGATATTACGCCGCCGAAGATTTCACCGCCCGCATGGACGGGATGACATTTTTGCGGTAATCCGTCCCCCGGAAGATTTCCTCTCCGCGGTCCGCATCTGAGAATTGCATAACACGAAAAAGCCCTCGAAATCCACGCGATTCCGGGGACTTTTTGCAGTCATTCCGTGCTGTTTCGATTCACGCAAGGGTGAGCGTCCGCCGGTACATCAGCCGTACGGTTCCCATGAGGAGAAGCCTTCCCTCCCGCATGTCCACGCGCAAAGTCCCGCCCGGCTGACGGAGGGACACCGTGTCCATGCCCGCGGATGCCGCCAGATACGCGCCGACCGCCGTAGTCCCGCTCGCGCAGGAGTTCTCCCAGCACAGCGTATCCGCCGAGGGAACATACACGAGCGGCAACAGCGTCCCCGCCCGGCGGTCCACCGTCATGATCCCGAGCGACGCGGCGTCCAGGTAGCGGCACCACTGCGGCGCGCACGCCTCGGCATCCGCCCGGGAGAGCGGGCTTTCCAGAATCACGTGGGCGATGCCGCGAAACCGCACGACCGGACGGCACACCCCGTCGGGAAATGTCTCCTCCCCGATCGAGAGCGGCAGGGGCATGTCCACCTCGCCCCGCATGCGCCCGTCCGGCAAAGCTGCCACGCGGACTGGCACGGGATCCGGCTGACAGGAGACCGCGACCGGGATCACGCCCTGTGCAATTCCGTGATCGAGGGCAAAGAGGACCGCCGCGCTCATCGTGGCGTTTCCGCAGAATTCCCCGCCGGCCATGCGCATCGCCACCCCGTCCGGGCGGGGGGAGACAAACCCCACCTGTTCCGCGTCGGGCTCGCGTTCCATGATCCGCTTCGCGATGAGTGGCTGCTCTGCGGGGGGAACTTCCGTTTCCGCCAGCACGGTCCGGTTCCCTGTCGGATCGAGCAGCGCATAGCGAATGTCTCTCATTTTCTGTAATTGCTTAAGAACCGCTTGGTCCGTTCCTCGCGCGGGTTGTCGAAGATCTCCGAAGGCGTACCCTCTTCCATGATGTAGCCGCCGTCCATGAAGACGACCCGGTGGCTCACCGCGTGGGCGAAGGACATCTCGTGCGTCACCACGACCATGGTCATGTGATCCTCCGCGAGCTGACGGATGACCTTCAGAACTTCTCCCGTGAGCTCCGGATCGAGCGCGCTGGTCGGCTCGTCGAAATACAGGATCTCCGGTTCAAGCGCCAGGGCGCGGGCGATCGCCACTCGCTGCTGCTGACCGCCGGAGAGCTGGCAGGGATACGCTTTCTCCTTGCCCTCCAGCCCCATCTTTTTGAGCAGTGTGACGGCGCGTTCTTCCGCGGCCTCTTTCTCGCATCCGCGCAGGATGGGCGGCTCGCAGATGTTCCTCATGACCGAATAATGGGGGAAGAGATTGAAGTTCTGGAACACCATCCCGAACAGGGTCCGGAACCGGTTCAGATCTTTCTTCTGGGCGTAGACGCCGCTCTTGAGCGCGTATTCCCCGTCGTACAGGATGTCGCCGTCGTTTGCGCTTTCCAGGAAGGAGGCGCAGCGCAGCAGGGTCGATTTTCCGGATCCGGACGGTCCGATGACGGTGATGACGTTTCCCTTCTCGACGGAAAACGAGATGTCCCGCAGCACCGGCACCCGGTCAAATGCCTTCCGCAGGCCGCGCACTTCCAGAATGGGAGCGGACGGTTTCGGTTCGGTTCTCTCTGACATGCGGTTTCTCCTCCTTTCTCAGCTGTAATAGTTCAGATGCTTTTCGATCCGGCCCATCACCCGGTCCACGACGAGGTTGAACAGGTAATAGAAGACGCCGGCCACGATGAACGGCATGAAGCTCGTCTGGGAGTTCGCGATCTGCTTCCCGATCGTGAACATCTCCTGATACGAAACCGTGAAGGCCATCGAGGTGTCCTTGACGAGGGTCACCACTTCGTTGGTCACGCTCGGCATGATGCGCTTGACGACCTGCGGCAGAATGATCCTCATAAAGGTCTGGAAGCGGCTGTACCCGAGGACGGTTGCGGCCTCATACTGCCCTTTGGGGATGGATTCGATCCCCCCGCGGTAGATCTCGGCGAAATACGCGGCGTAGTTGATGGAAAACGCGATCACCACCGGGATCAGCTTGTTGCGGGACACATTCGCGCCGAACAGATAATAGGGTCCGTACGTCACCGCGAGAAGCTGCAGCATCAGCGGTGTTCCGCGCAATACCGTGATGAAGAACCGCACGACGGAGGACAGGATCTTGTTTTTGCTCATGCGCAGCAGGGCGACGAGCATACCCAGCGGGAGGGAGAAGAGCAGCGTCAGAAAGAAGATGGCGCAGGTCTTTCCGAGCCCCTCGCTCATCTTGACGATCATCGTCATCAACGACATGGATCACACCTCTTGCATACAGAATGACAGGATCCGCAGCGCCCCGTCCCGGGCAGGCGGCATGGCGGCGGATACGGAAAAAGACAAGCTCCCGAAAGCGCTGAAAAGCACTTTCGGGCGCCGGTCTCTTATGGATTTGTCCGGTAGGGACTTGGAATCAGTCGTTTAAGAAGAGCAGGTTGTTGACGATATCCGGATACTTTGCGGCGATCTCGGCGTATTTGCCGTTTTCGACGAGCGCCGCGATGGCCTTTTCGACGGCGTCGCAGAGGGCTTTATCGCCGGAACGGAACGCGATGCCGTACTGTTCGGCGCCGAGCTGCTCGTCGATGATCTTGAAGCCTTCGTGTTCCTTGGTGTAGCTGGCGGCGACGGGAAGGTCCACGAACACCGCGTCCACGGAATTCCCCGCGAGCTCCGTGAAGCATTTCAGGAAGCTGTCGCAGGTGATCACGTTCTCGAAGGTCGCGGCGAGATCGGCCAGATCTTCGTTGAGAAGGATCTCGCCCGACGTGCCGAGCTGGACCGCCACGAGCTTGCCGGCCAGATCCGCGGAGGAGTTAAATCCGCTGTCTTCCTTCACGACCAGCACCTGCGTGTTGTCGTAATACGGCGCGGAGATCACGTAGCCGGCGTCCTTCATGCTGTCGAGAATGGTCATGCCGGACCATACGCAGTCGCATTCCATGGAATCGAGCTGAACGAGCTTTTCGTCCCAGTTGACGCCGAAGATCGTCAGCTTCCAGCCGAGATAGTCGCAGACGGCCTGGCAGACCTCCACGTCAAATCCGGTGTAGGAGCCGTCGTCTCCGAGATAGCTGAAGGGGGGATATTCCGGGTCGATGCCCATGATGAATCCGGTGCGTCCGGCGACGGAGGGATCCGAGGAACCCGAAGAGGAGCAGGCGGTCACGGCGAACAGCATGAGCGCCGCCATCAGAAGTGCGAGATACTTTTTCATGGAAATTTGTTTCTCCTTTGAAATTCTTGCGCCGCCCTATTTGTCTTGCTTTTTCCAGGGCGGACGATTTGCTCTTTTACCATTTTATCACATTAAAGCGCGAAAGGAAAGCGGTTTTGCCATAGTTTACAGTATGTTTACAGGTTGTCCGCCGCACCGGGGCACGAAAATGCGGCGCGATGCGCAAATCTTCGCGCGGGATCTTGCAATCCGCTCCGGCAACGTGTATAATGAAACGGGGAAACCTTCCGCATTCCGTCCGCTTGCTTCAGAGAAATCCCGGGAGGATGGGTATGAAAAAAGCCAGTTTCAAGAAGAAGCTCCTGTATTGGTTCGACAACCGGATCTCCGGCGGGAGCATGGGGCTGATCCGGCTGCTCGCCGTGCTTTCGCTCTTCATCGTGCTCCTCATCGCGCTCGTCATCTTTCTCTTTCACCTCAACGGCGAGGACGGTTTTCTCGCCGCCTTCTGGGACAGCGCGGCGACCGTCATCAACGCGTGGATGCCCTCCTTTGAGGACGGCGGGATCGGCTACCTGATCCTGATGTCGCTCTCCGCGATCGCCGGGCTCTTCATCACGAGCGTCCTCATCGGCATCATCTCGAGCGGCATCGAGGAGAAGATCACCAGCCTCAAGCGCGGTTCGTCCGCCGTCGTCGAGGAGGATCACATCGTCGTGCTCGGCTTCTATCCGGGCGAATACACCCTGATCCAGCAGCTCGTCCTGGCCGCGGCCGAGGAGCCCTGCTGCATCGTCGTCGCGGACGATATCGAGCAGGAGGAGATGCAGCAGTACATCGCCGACAACATCGAAAAGCCGAAGAACGTCCGGATCATCTGCCGGACGGTGGATATCTTCGATCCGAAGGCCCTCGAGCGGTGTGCCCTCTCCGCCTGCCGCTCGGTCATCATCAGCCCGACGGACGATTACCGGACCACCAAGGCCCTGCTCGCCGTCTCCGCCGTCATCGGTCCGGAGAACGCGAACGTCCGCGTAGGCGCAGTCGTCACGAAGGCGGAATACCGGTTCCCGCCGTCCATCGCGGCGAAGCACAACGTCACGACCCTCCAAACCAGCGAGGTCGTCGCCAAGATCATCGCGCACTCCTGCACCCAGTGCGGGCTGTCCGTCACGTTCCGGGAGGTCTTCAATTTTGAGGGCTGCGAGCTCTATTCTGTGGATCTTCCCGCGGCCGGTCTGACGTTCGGCGAGCTGATGCTGCGCGTGGACTGCGCCGCCCCCGTCGGCATATGCGGCGAGAGGGGGATCCGGATCAATCCGCCCGAGAATACCGTGATCGGCGAGGGCGAGCGGATCCTCGTGTTCGCGGAGGAGGATGACACGGCGAAATTCGTCGAAGCGGCAGAGGCGCGGGACTTTACGCTCGATCCGGGACACCGCGCGGAAAAGCGGCAGGAAAAGGTCACCGTCATCGGCGGTCTCGAATCGCTCGGCACCATTCTGTACGAGCTCCCTGAAAACGTCTCGGAAGTCACCATCAACACCGTGCGGGAGCCCGACCGGGACGCGGTCTCCGCTGCCGTCGCGAGGCGGAAGAATCCCTTCCCCGTCCACTTTTCCCACGCCAACCTTCTGCGGGACGACGCCCTCTCACGCCTGGCCCGGGAGTCCGAGCACATCGTCATCCTCTCCGACTACGACAAGGAAGACGACGAGGCGGACATGGACACGATCTTCCTCCTCCTGAACCTGCGGGACATCCGCACCCGTCTCGGTCTCTCGTTCAGCATCACGGCGGAGATGCGGAAGGAGCACAACCAGCACCTTGTCGTCACCGATGACAACACGGATTTCGTCGTGTCCTCGAACATGTCCTCCCTGTTCCTCGCGCAGCTGGCGGAGAGCCCCGAGCTGATCGACGCGTTCCGGGAGCTGCTCTCGAACCGCGGCAGCGAGCTCTATCTGCTCGAAGCCGGAGAGATGCAGTGCGCGGGAAAGAAGACGACCGCGGAGATCCGCAAGATCGCTCTGGCGCAGCGGATGATCGTCATCGGGTACATCCCGTCCGAAACCCGCCAGAGCGTCTTCAACCCGGCTCTGAACGAGGAGCTCGACCTCGAGGAGGGAGACTGTCTGATTGTCCTCGCGGAGTCGTGAGGAGACTTTGAAGATCCTCAGAATTAAACAGAGAATAACAAAAGCATCTATGCGGTACGAAGCTGCACAGATGCTTTTTGATTCGCAGGAAACCTTGTTCGGCTGTCCTCACCCTCTCCCGAAGAACATCACGATGTCCTTCCAGCGGAGGCGGCGGATCGCGATGTCGGCGAGCAGGACGAGAAGAAGCACAAGCGCGAGCGGCAGGAGCATGTCGTACAGATTCTTCGCGGGCGGCGCGTCGGAGGAGATCTCCTCCGCTTCTTCCACCGGCGCGGAGATCCCCATCGCGAGGATCTGCCGGAGCATCCGCCGCCCGGTATTGCTCTCCCGCCAGCCGTCCGTCCACCGGGCGAGGTCGCTCGCAAACGCGTCCGCCTCCCCTTCCCCGAGCGTCCACCGTGCGAGGATCGGGTCGCCGTCCGGCGTCTGGAGCAAGAGTTCCGCCGTCTCCTTGAGCGTCGTGCCGAGGTATCCGTCCACCGGAGGGAGATCCGTCGGCAGACCGTCGGGCAGCGTGACCGCCGTCTCCTCCTCGATCAGGGGATCGGAGAGCACGGTTTCCGTCTCGCTCAGCATGATGTCCGGGAGCTCGGAAACGCTCGTCACGGCGTAATACCGTCCGCCGCCGTCCGAGGCCATCCCCGAAAGGACGGAGGAGGAATACCCGAGCGCGATGGTCGAAACGGTGATCCCGTCCGCCGCCATGTTCCGCACGATGTTGTTATAGCCGTAGTCGCTCGGCTCGCCGTCCGAGAGGAAGATCACGTGGCGCACCGGGGCGTCCGACTGTCCGAGCTCCTCCCACGCGAGTTCCAGCGCGTCGCAGTAATAGGTTCCCCGGGACGTGCCGAGGGCGGAGATCACGCGGGAAAGCGTCGCCTTCTGCGTGTCCGTCGCCGGGGTGAGCGGGGACTGGAGGGTCGCGGTGCTGTTGAAGGAGACGATGCCGACCGTATCGTTCGCCGTCAGCGTCTCGATGCTCCGGATCGCGCCCTGCTTCGCCATGGACAGATTCTCCGCAGTGCCCCAGCCCCAGCCGCCCGCGCCGCTCATGCTGTTCGAGCAGTCGAGCACGATCATGAGGGCGATGCTGTCCCCCTCCTCGGCGGTGTAGTCGAAGGACACGGGGAGCAGCGTTTCATAAGCGGTCCCGCGCATACCGCCGAGGGAAAAGCTGTGATCGCTCGCGGAGAGCAGGAGGGATCCCCCCTGTTCGACATAGAGCGCGAGCTGACCCGCCAGCCGCTCGGGCAGATCGGCAGCCGACACGCCGAGCAGGACGATCCGCTCATACGACGACAGGATCGTAAGATCGGTGGGCGCGCGTCTGGCGGTGACGATCCCGGCCGGCGCGTCCTCCGGAAGGTATTCCCGGAGTTGTTCCGCCGCAGCCGTGTCGTCCGTGATGAGGAGGAATCCGCCGCTCTCTTCCTCCGGCTCCGTGTCTGCGGCCTCGTCTTCTCCTGCCCTATCCGGGGCAACAGGAGTCGAGAGCGTGAATCCCGCGGCGACGAAGACCAGCACGAGCGCGAGCACGCCGTGCAGGATAAGCGGCGCGATCTTGCGGAACCCCCGGCGCATTTCCCGGGGGATTCCGAGCCACGGAAGAAGGATCAACAGGATCGCCGGGATCAACAGCAGCAACAGAAGGGGGGATTCAAAGGATAGTTCAATGCTGTTCATAGACATAAATCCCCCATTCGGTCAAGAGGATCGCCAGAAGGATCAGGGCGGCGATGCGCCAGATGCCCTCCGTGGCTTCCTCGGGTGCGGTTTTGCTGTCGCTCTCCTCCCGGATCAGCGTGAGGGAGGCGGTCTGTGCCGGCGCGCTCTCCTCTTCCGGGATCACGGCGAAGAATCCTGCCTCCTCGTCCTCCGTCACGAGCGGATAAGCGCCCGGCAGAGAGACGGCAAGCTTGGTGTCGCCCGCCTCACCGATCTCGGTGACGGTCCCGTCCGGCGCGGTGATGACGACCGGGGCGGCGTTCGGCAGAAGGGTCACGGTCTGTGTCTCTCCGACGGTCAGGATCCGCCGCTCCAGAAGGGAGGGCGTCGCGAGGTTCATGACATTGCGCAACAGATGCAGAAAATCCGTCTGCAGCGGCAGGTTGGCGTCATGCAGATCGAACAGCAGCACGACGAGCGCGCAGCCGTTTTCCAGGTTCCGGGCAAGGAGCACCGGATCGCCCGCCGCGGAGCAGACCGTCGTCCAGTCGTCGGTCGCGTCGACCACGGCGTGCTTCGCGACCACGGTCTCGCCGAGCGTCATGTTCGCGAGCAGCTTGTCGAGAAAGACACTTCCGGCGGCGGATGCCGTGAGGGAGACCGGCTCCTCCGATACGCCGCGCAGTGTCAGGCCGTCGGGCATGGCGGGCGGATTCACGAGAAAGATCGCGCCGGCCTGTGGGAAGGTGTCGGGGACAAACCCGTCGAACACGCAGAGATCGTATCCCGACGGGAGAATCTCAGTCTCTGTGGCAGCAAGACGGACCTCCCCGCGGCCGAGCGCATCGAGCGCGGTTTCCAGATAGAACGGCGTCTGTGTCACGAGCAGCGTGTCGCACGGGCGTTCGTTCTCCGGGAAATAGACGATCCGGTTGTCCTCCGCGAGCGCGTCGCCGGGATCGATGGCCAGCGCAAAGGAGGCCACCGCCTTCAGATCGTCGACATGGAACCGGACCTGTGCCGGGGTATCCGCCCGGCAGGCATAGTTGACCACCTCGGCGAGCCGCCCGTCGACGTAGAGCCCGACCGCGATCTGCGCGTCCTGCCCATGACTCGTGAGGGCCGCCGTCAGATCCGCGCCGCCCTCTCCGTCCTGCTGCACGGAAAAGCGCGTCAGGGCGGCGTTCCATTCCTCCCCGCCGAGCCGGACCACAGTGATCTCTTCGGCTTCTTCCACCGTCTGATCGGTATAGAGGATCACTTCTGCGCCCGGGTGCTCATAGAGAAAGAGCTGCGCGAGCGTCATCGCCCCGGAGAGCGCGCATCCGCCCCATCCGCAGGAGGAGGCGTCCAGCGCGGACAAAACTTCCTGCCGGGAAGACGCGTCCGCGAGGAGGTATTCCGCCTGCTCCCCGGCGAGGACCACGCTCATGGTGTGTCCGTCCGAAACCTCTTTCGACAGCGCGCGGACCATCCCGACGGCGGTCTCGTAGCGCGTATCGCCCCCCTCCGTCTTCGTCTGCATGCTCGCGGAGGCGTCGAGGATGATGAGATAATCTACCTGCGCGCCGTGATCCAGAACCGGACGCGCGGCAAGAAAAGCCCCGCCCGCCACAAGGAGGAGCTGCAACAGAAAGACCAGCCACCGGCGGAAGCGGGAGAGGGGGAGACGCCGCTTCAGGAAGCGGTCGCTGAGCCGCCAGATATAGCTGCTCGATACCCGCCGGTTTTCGTGCTGCTGGCGGATCAGCCAGATCAGGATGAGGACCGGGATGCCGAGAAGCAGCCACAGCCCCCGCGGATTCTGAAAACTCATTGCATCATCTCCGATCGGATCGCGCCGTCATACAGGATCCGGCTGATCGGCGCGTCGGCGGAGGTCATGAAAAAACGCACCCGGCGCGCGCCGCAGAAGCTCCGGATGTCGTCCTCGAGCCAGCGGAATGCCTCGGCGTATGCGCGCAGCCGGTCGCGTCCGATCTCCATTCGGCGGTTGCGCTCGTCGTCTTCCCCGACCGATTCCGTATCGTTCAAAAACAGCCGGCCGTTCAGCGCCGGTCCGATCTCGTCGGGCGAGAGGACCTGGATCAGGCAGACCTCCCGCTTCCGGCTGAGCAGCCAGTCGACGGCCCCCTTCCAGTTCCGGTCGGTCAGAAAGTCCGAGATCAAAAAGCTCACCCCGTCGTGATACCCCGGATCCGTGCAGCGCATCACGGAGACATCCATCCGCGTATCCCCGCCGCAGCGCAGTTCGCCGAGCCGCTCGAGCCCGAGGACCCACGCCTCCCGGTTGGACACCGTCTCCGTCACGCGCCGGCAGGCGGTCCGCTCAAGGGCGTACCATGTCACCCGGTCCGTCCCGCTCACCGCCAGATAACCGATCAGAGCGGCCAGCCGCAGGGCGGTCAGGTGTTTTTCGGGCTCGCCCCATGCCATGGAGGCGGAACCGTCGATGTAGATCCGGTGATGCTGCCGCCGCTCGTCGGTGAAGAGCTTGACGAAGTATTGATCGAGCCGCCCGTACAGCTTCCAGTCGATGCGGCGCAGATCGTCCCCCGGCGTATACGGGCGGTAATCCGCAAACTCCATGGAGGAGCCGAAGTGCCCGGACCGCCGGTTTCCCCCGAACAGCCCGGCCATGAGCGAGCGGATGTTGAGATCGCGGCTCTCGAGCAGAGCGACGGTCCCGTCGTCAATCAGTTGTCGGTTTGCCATGTTCCCCTCACGCCCTGCGGGTCTTCTTGCGGCCGTTCAGCTCGTCGAGCAGCGCAAGGATCACGTCATCCGGCGTGCGCTTCTGCATCAGCGCCTCGTAGGTCAGCTTCACGCGGTGACGGAGCACGGGGAGGGCGAGCGCGTTGATGTCGTCGTAGGAGACGTTGTACCGGCCCTCGGTCAGGGCGAGGATCTTGCCGCCGGTGATCAGGGCCTGCACCGCGCGGGGGCTTGCGCCGAACCGGATCTCGCGCCGGGTCGTTTCCGCCGCCTCGGGGCTCTCCGGATGCGTCGCCGTGACCAGCCGGACCGCATAGCGCAGGACTTCGTCGATCACGGGGATCTGCTTCGCCGTCTCCCGCATCGCGAGAAGCTCTTCGCCGTTCATCACCTGCACGGCGCGCTCCTGTTCGGTCTCCTGTGTGATCGATACGATCTTCATGAGTTCGTCCGGCGAGGGGAAGGTCATGAGGAGCTTGAACATGAAGCGGTCCATCTGGGCTTCCGGGAGGGCGTAGGTGCCGTCCTGCTCGATGGGATTCTGTGTCGCGAGGACAAAGAAAGGTTCCATCAGCATCCACGTCTGTCCGCCGGCGGTCACGCGGTGCTCCTGCATCGCTTCGAGCAGGGCGGACTGGGTCTTCGGCGTCGCGCGGTTGATCTCGTCGGCGAGGATGATGTTCGAGAAGATCGGCCCGCCGACGAAGCGCTGCACGTTGTTGCCCTTTTCGTCCTTTTCGATGATGTTCGTGCCGGTCACGTCCGCGGGCATGAGGTCCGGCGTGAACTGGATCCGGGAGAACAGCAGATCGAGCGTTCTCCCCACCGAGCGGACAAGACGGGTCTTGCCGACGCCCGGGACGCCTTCGAGGAGCACGTTTCCCCCCGCGATCAGGGCGATGAGCGTGCCGTCGATGACCTCCTCCTGTCCCACGATGTCCCGCGCGATCTGTTCCCGCGCGGCAGCGTACCGCTCGCTGAAAAACGCGACCCGGTCGTTCATTTCGAGAGTGTTGTTCATCCTGTCTCCTTATCTTGACCTTTTTTCTTTACTGATCCAGGCCGGCGAAATACGCGCGCGCGGCCTCCTGTACCTCAAACGGGATCTCCCCGTCCTCCGCATCGCGGAGATATTCCGAATAATACGCCGAGAAGACGTCGCCGTAGGGAACCGATCCCGAGATCGGATCGTAGACCGGCTCGGTCTGTCTGGACACGCCGTCCATACCCGGTTCGCCGCTGCCGGGACCCATGCCGTTCTCATCGCCGCGCTCTTCCCCGTCCTGCGGCATCGGCATGCCGTCCTCTCCTTCCTCGCCCATGCCGGGCATGCGTTCTTCCCCCTCGCCGCCGGGCTGCATCTGTCCTTCCTCGCCCTCTTCCGCCGCCTCTTCCTCCTCTTCCCCGAGCAGGGCGCGGCGGGCTTCTTCGAGGACGTCGAGCATTTCCTTCATCGCGCCGCGGTCCGCCTCGCCATTCCGGGCAGCATCCTTCGCGGCCTCTTCCGTTCCGTTGATCTCCCCGACCGCGCGCAGGACGTTTTCACGGTCCATCTCCTCGAGCGATTCGATCAGATCCTGCATCTCCCCGGCGAGCGTCTCCTCGCCCCGCTCCTCGAGACGGATTTCCTCTTCGCGGAGCATTTCGAGGACCTGTTCCCACACCTCGTCGAGCGGATCGGCCGCCCGCGCAAACCACGCTGCGGGAACAAGCCGGCATGCCGCGGCGAACAGAAGCGCCAGGAGCAAGAGGATCACGGACAACCGGCGGATCCCCGTGCGCATGCCGCGCGTCCCGGTCATGTCGATCGTTCTTAAGGCGTCATTCCGCTGCAGAAACGCGATCCCGGACGGATCGTTCCGCAGCGCGAGCATCGTGGACGCCCGCTCCTTCAAACCGAGCGCGTCGATCTGCCGGGCTGTTTCCTTCCTGCTCGGGAAGAACACGATCAGCGCCAGGCAAAAGACGGCTGCAGCGACGGCGGCTGCGGCAGTCCACGGGAGGGAGCCCGCATCGGTCTGCCGGATCTTGCCCATCAGGACCGCTGCCCCCCACGCGAAGCATCCCGCGGTGAGCGCCGTGAGGAGGGCGCGGATCGCCGCATACAGGACGAGCCGGGTGCGGAAGGGCCGGATCACCGCGGACATCGGATCGGAACGGTTCATGATATACTCCGAATTTGATACGAAAAAGTTTATTCCTGTATTATCATACCATATTCCGGGCGGATTCGGTTTAAATATACGTAAACGCGCGCGGAATTTTCTGTTTGTTTTTTTTGAAAAATTCCCGCGCTGCCCGCATGAGGGTCGAGGGAATGCGATTCGGCACGGCGGGCGGATGCGGAACATCCGTCCTCAGCGGCAAAAACCTGTTGCACTCCCACTTCGGATGTGCTATAATGATTCCGGAAGCAGCCGAACACGAAGACATTCTCACCGGGGGACATCATGAAAAGCGAAAAAACATGCGCCGCAAACCGCTCATCCTGCGGGCGGATTCCGGCGGCCTTTCTCCTCATCCTGACCCTTTTGCTTTCCTGCATATCCTGCGACAAGCTGTTCATTCCGGGCGACGTGCCCGACGGTCCGTCCGCGCTGACGCTTTCTTCGGAGGCCGGAGAGAGAACAGCGGAGGCGCTGAGCTATTACTGGGTGAAGACCAAGACCGACGTTAAAAGCGAAAAAGAGGGCCCGGATCCCCTGAGCATCGAATACGACCCGCTGATCGTGCAGCCCGGCGAGCCGATCCGTTTCACGTTCGCGGACAACAACGCCCCGTGGATCGTGAATGTGGCGTTCTGCCAAGCAGACGGGGAGGGCGGGTTCCTCGACAGAGTCATGCTTTCCAAGCCGGAAAGCGGGGACGAGGACGCGCATGACGACGTCTTCCTCTTCACCGCGCCGGACGAGGACGGGGTCCTGATCGTGGAAGCCCTCTGGCCGGCCTGGGTGAACACGGGGATCAAAGCCGAGGTGACCTACGCCTTCTACGTGTGGTCGGCGAAGGGATGAGCCCGGAAAGACCGCATAAATCGACCATTTAATCCGTGTAAATACATATAGGGAGGCAACAAAATGGCACTGTTCGAGAAGAAAAACTGCTCCGTGTGCGGGGCCAAGATCGGGCTGCTCGGAGGCCACAAGCTTTCGGACGGCAATCTGTGCAAGGACTGCGCGAAAAAACTGTCGCCGTGGTTCTCGGATTACAAATCCGCCTCGGAGGAATCCATCCGCGCGCAGCTCGCGGACCGGGAGGAAAACAAGAAGCGCCTGGCCGCTTTCAAGACGACCAAGTGCTTCGGCGAGTTCGGCGCCATCGTCATCGACGAGGACGCGCGGGTGTTCACCGCGATCGAGGACAGCGCGACGTCGCTCTTCGGCGAGAGAAAGGAAATCACGGACATCGGGCAGATCCTCGACCGCAATCCGGACGTGGTGCGCTTCGATCAGGTGACGGACGTGGACATCGATGTCGTCCAGACGCAGCACGAAGAAAAGCAGACGGTGAACGGACAGCAGGTCAGCTATAACCCGAAGCATATCACGTATATGTATATGTTTTACGCGGTGATCAAGCTGGATCACCCGTACATCCCCTCGATGCGGGTCCAGCTCAACAACAACGCCGTCCAGATCCCGAACGAGGGAGAACGCCTCCGGAACAAGATCGGGCTGCGGCTCGCCGAGTACCTGCTCGATCTGCCGATCCGCGACGTGACGAAAACGGAGAAGATCTACAACAATAACTCCCTGAAAGACGTTCTGACCCGCAATCCGTATGCCATGCCCGATTACTCCTACGGCTTCAAATGCAGCCTCCGGAACCGGGAAGGGATCGAACGCTACGGGTATTATCTGCTGATGACGCAGGAGATCCTCGAGACCGTCAAACAGATGAAAACGGCCCGGCCGTCCGCGCCTGCGATCCAGATCCGGTTCCCGATTGCCTACATGGATCCCGACTGCGGCGTGATCGATCTGGATGTCACCGCCGCGCTCTCCGCGGACAGCGAGCTCGGGGCGGACAACGTCAAGACCGTCGCCCAGACCACACTCACCCGGGAGATCCTGGCCATCGCGGCGGAACGGTGCTCCTACCGGGATCTCTCCGCGCAGGCTGACAGACTGCGCCGGGTCTGCGAGTCCTCGTTCGCCGCCATGAATATTCGTCTGACGGATTTCCCGACCCTGCAGATCGAGCCGGGAGAGAGCGCCCGCAAGAAAATCGAACTGCTCGAAAAACAAAAAGCCATGGCCGCGATGACTCCCGCGGATTACGCAAAGCGTCTGGAAGCGGCGCAGAAAGAGGCCGAAGCAGCTCTCGCACAGAAGGGACCGGAAGACAGCGCGCAGAAGCCCGCCGATTCCACCCCGAAATTCTGCCCGAACTGCGGCACGCCGACGAACGGCGCGAAATTCTGTTCGAGCTGCGGAACGAAGCTGTAAATCCCGGCATCGATCCTGTCGGGACACGGCATTTTTCGGCGAAGGAGGCGTGATAGGGATGATCAGTCTGCGGAAGTGCGGGCTCTCAGACAGCGAATGGATCGCATCGAGATTTCACCTCCCGGCGGAAAAGGCGGAGTCCCTCCTCGCCGAATGGAACGCCGGTTCCTATCAGGGATCTTATTTTGAAATGTTTGCCGTGCAAGGCGACGACACCGTCGTCGGGACCGTCTCTCTGTACGGGCATTCCCAAACCATCGTATCCATCGGTCCCGAAATCTTTGAAGAGTTCCGGCGCCGCGGGTTTGCCAAAGCCGCGATGACGGAAGCGATGAGGATCGCCGGGGAAAGAGGATTTGAAATCGTCCTCCAGCAGGTCAGGACCGATAACAGCGCCAGCATCCGGCTCCATGAAGCGCTGGGCTTTGAGAAGGACAGCTATACGTATACAAACAGAAACGGAAACGAGGTATTTCTCTACCTGAAAATTATCCGATAGATGCCGGTTCGTGCGGGCGCGTGATCCGGATCGCTTCCCCCGGCATGGTAGGAAAGAACGCCCGCGCAGAAGACAAAAAGGCCCGAAAACGAAATATCAAAAGACCGCTGAAACGCAAAGTTCAAGCGGTCTTTTGCATCGGGTAAGCGGATATGAACCGGCGATGGGCGAAAGAAGAGCCTTCCCGATCCTGTCCGCGCTATGAAGAGAATCTGGCAAGCACCGCGGCGACCTGCGCGCGGGAAGCATGGTCCCGGGGCGAGAGCTTCCCGCCCCCCGTCCCGTTGATCAGTCCTCTTCCGACTGCCCAGCGCATGGCGTCGAGCGCCCACGGAGAGATCTGACCGGCATCGCCGAAACGGTCGAGGGGATCCCCCTTCCCGGAAAACGATACATCCCCGCGGGAAGATGCATACCGGTACAGGATCGCGGCGAGCTGTTCCCGCGTCACGCCGTCGTTCGGGCCGAAGGAGGATGCGTCGTACCCGCTGACGATCCCGGCGGACACCGCCCATCGAACGGCTTCCGTATACCAAGCCCCGTCCGGGACATCGGCGAACCGCAGATCATACCGGACCTGCGGCTGTCTTTCCATCCGCCAGAGCATCGTGACGATCATCGCGCGGCTGGTTGTGCTGTCCGGGCGGAAGGTGCCGTCTTCGTAGCCGTTCATGATGCCGCCTTCCAGGACCGCGTGGATCCCGTCGTGATACCATGCCGCCGGGTCGAGATCGGAGAAACGCCGCAGGATGCAGGAGGCATCCCGGGAACAGCCGTCGTCCGCCGGATCGGAAACCGTGGATTCCGGGACATAGGACAGCGGAATGACCACGGGCGCGAACCGCTCCGCGTCGCTCGAGAGGATCAGCTCAAAACTCGCCGCGTGCTCCGGGAGGGGAACAAAGGAGACGTCAAAGACAAGCTGCCCGCCGCCCTCCTGCTGTCCGATCCAGAGGAGCGCGCCGTCTTCGCCGATGAGCCTGAGGAGGTATTGCTTTCCCTTCACCGTGAAGGGGACGGTCGCCCGCACGCCGTTCTCGCCGGGATCGAGCGCCATGCCGGGGTGCTGCCCGTCGACGGTGAAACCGGATTCCGCCCCCGCCCGGACCGCCGTCAGAACGAGAACCAGGCAGAGGAGCAGAACGGACAGGGTATTTTTTTCGTTATTTTCATGATTTGTCCCCCTACCGCGATCCGCGCGCCGTTGTCCTGCCGGATCCGCGCGGTCGAAGTCTTGCCGAGGCGGGAGAACCGCATCCGCATCAAAAATTGATATTTCATTATACCATACGGAAACACGGAATACAAGGGCCGGTGCGAAAAATGCAGAAAGCTGTCCTGCCTCCCGGCTCGATCCGCGGCTTTGATCCAGGGAACCGTTTTTGACACGACAATACGACCGTCCGGCCAAGGTTGACAGGAAGGGGAATCTGTGATAGAATAGCGGGGAGCAGGCCAAAAACCGCCCGCGAAAAATCTCGATGAAGTCAAACGAAAGCGGAGAGGCCTTGCCGGATCAGGGCGGCCGGGGCGCGGTCTGGGGCGGAGCCGGGGAAGAGGCGCTTATTTCCGCTTGACGTTCCCGCGCTTCCAATGCAAAATAATCTTAAAGAAATCTTAAGCGTTTTGCCCCTTTCTTTTTAAGGTCATCTCTGCTATACTGGAGGCATCCACCGGAAGGTGCTGACGGAGGTTTATTTCCCATGAAAAGAAAAATCCTAACGATCGTCCTGGCTGCGGCAGCTCTGTTTGCACTCTACAATGTTCTGTGGTTTGCATGGTCCCATTTCACATACGGGGCGTTCTCCGACGGCATGGAGGTAACGGATTTCAGCAATTTCCTTACGCCGCATTATATTGACACGGACGCCGATCGGTACGACTATCTGGTCAAGTATCCGGATTATCTCTCCTTTACCGGCAATCTGTCGGTGGGGCTTCCCTCCACGGATGAGAACTTTTTCACGGATGCTTTGATATTATGGCCGAAGGCAGGCGGAAAATATGAATACGGCGTCCTCCTTTACGACGAAGACGGCTCGGGGTATTCGGTTTACATCGATTCCGAAGGCAACGCCCTGTCGAAGGCGGACGAGGAGGTCGTTTCTCGGCACAGAGAAAACATCCGGGACCTGCTGATCAAGGTGGATGAAAGATGGGGCATCCATGACTGACACGGACGACTTGAATATCGGATCGCACCCCCGTCGGATGCAGCGAAAAACCTTTCCGAGGTCAATGGCTTCGGAAAGGTTCTTTTTATGCGTTCCCGGTGATAGGAGAGAATTGTCGAATTGCCGTAATGCTTCCGTCTAAAGCGGGGGACTTCACCGTGCATCCCTCTCCGGGAATGCCTCCTCCGTGCCTCACGGATTGCCGAAGACGGCGACGCGCTGTTCCGACAGAATCCTTTCCGTCCAGCTTTCCACCTTCGTGCTCTGTTTGGGATAATTCTTATAGCAGCCGGCCACAAAATCCTTTCCCGTGTCAAAACACTTCTCTTTTTTGAAATCCGCCGCTTCGTAGGGAAGGCCCATCCAGGAGCGCGTTTTGCCGATCGCGTATGACTGCGCGTTGTTCCACACCCACTCCGGGGTCGGCCACAGCCGGATCGCGTTCTTCGCGTCGATCGCATCGTAGAAGGCCTGATCCGGCCCGCCCTGTCCGTGATGGCCGAGCTGGATATAGTCGGATTTCACTTCCTCGGCAGAGCGGACTTCGAGCAGACGTCTGCCCTCTTCTTCCCCGCAGTCGCCGAGGAAAAGCACGCTGTTGTCCTGATACTCCATCCGGATAATCACGGAGGTGTTGTTGACGGTGGAAGCGCCGGGCCACCACGTCATCAGGATGCGGAAATCCACGCCGTCCACACGGATCGTCAACCCCTCCTCGACCGCTTCCTCGTTGATGACCGCGCCGTTGACGAGATCGTAATAATACCCCTCGCTCCCCTCCGGCGCCGTCCACCGGTCTTGTGGGATGTCCGCCCCTTCAATGCCCGTGAATCCGACGGTTTCATAATAGTGATCCACACCCTTGACGAGGATGTCGAAATTCACCTTCTCGAAGTCACTGTCCCCCGCTCTGCTCTTCCATTCGACGCCGTAATCGGGAAAATCAAAGTAGAGGTTGTTGATCCTATAATTATCCGACTCTTTATACCGCCTCAGCATTTTTGCCAGTTCATAGTAATGATCGTTATGCATGTGCGAGAAGAACCATGCCTCCACCTCAAAGTAGTCCTTCTGTCCGAGGCCGAGGATCGCCCGGATCGCGCTCGGCAGATAGGACGGGGAATTTTTCCCGTAACCGTCGGTCCCGCCGTCGATCACGACGACTTTTTTGGAGGGAGTCACGATGACGTAGGACATCAGTAGGCTCTGGTTCTCCGGCGCGAGCTGATAGAGTTCGACCGTCCCTCCGGCTTCGGGAACGGGCGCATCGGATCCGACGGTCTGTTCCGTCGGGCCCTCCGCATTGTTTTCGTTTTCGTTTTCCGTCCATTCGATTTCCGGCATGGTATCCTCCAAATCCGAATCCTGTTCCTGTTCCGTTTCTTTTGCTTCCGGTTCTGTCTCTTCCTGAACCGGACTCGCATCCGGCACCTTCGTGTCCTCTTTCGCCTGATGCGCACCGCACGAAGCAAGGCACAAAAGTACGCAGAAGAAGGAGAAAAGAGCAAGCAGAAAGCAAAACCCTCTTTTCATTTTCAAAACTCCTTTTCCCCTGACCGACGTGACCGGCAATACCGGACGGTATCTTCTCCAGCGGGATGCACCGCATCCTTCCCGCGCGGGAACCGCTTGTGTATCCGCGGTTCGGTGCCCCGGTACATGGATCCATTATACCACACCCTTCCCCGGAATTCAACACTTTTCCGGGATCGGGGCAGGATTTGATGGGGGGCTCCGCCGTAAATACAAGAGCCGGGCAGCGCTTTTCTTGCTGCCCGGTCTGTTTTGGATTTGCGGGATTCGCTTCACACAAACCCCATGCGTGCCGATGACGGCTTATTCCTGGATATCGTCCCAGCCTGCCTCTTCCTCGGGCGTCTTCTTCGCTTTGGCGATGGCCTTTACGATGAAGCCGGAGATCAGGCTCAGGCCCATGATGAGCCAGCCGAGGATGATGTTGGAAAGCAGAGAGTAGCCGTCGCCCGCGCCGTAAATACCGCCGCCGAGGAAGAGGGAAACGACGTTCCAAACGAACAGAGCGGTGAGGATGACCGGCGCGACGAACTTGATGGAGAGGTAGAACCACCATTTCGGCATCTTGAATTTCTGCGTGTTGAGGTTGATCTGATCCAGCACTTTGGAGGTCTGGAAGCACCATCCGACGATGATGACCTCGAAGATACCGGTGAGAATGAGGGTATAGCTGTTGACGAAGTTGTCCACGATGTCCAGGCAGGCAAGACCCGCGCCGGTGACGAAGATCAGGCCGAGCACGCCCTCGATCAGGCAGAGGACCGTGGTGGTCTTCTTCTTGTTCAGCTTGAACTTGTCGGCGATCGCGGTGGACGAGCCTTCCACGATGGAGAACAGGGAGTCGATCGCGAGGGTGATGAGGCAGAAGTAGAAGACATAGGCGAAGGCCGCGTTGATCCACGGCACCTTCGTCAGGCTGACGATCGCCTGCGGGTAGATGATGAACGCGGTGCTGATGCCGGACGCGCTCATGTTGTCGAGCATGCCGACGCCCGCCATCGTGGTGAACATGACGATGCCGGCGAGCAGGCTGATGACGAAGTCGGAAACCGCAATGATGATGGTATCGATCGCGATATTGGCCTTGTCGTCAACGAACGAGCCGTACGCAAACATGATCGCCATGGCGACGGAGAGCGAATAGAAGACCTGTCCGATCGCGTCCACCCAGAGCGTGGAATCGCCCAGCGCGCTCCAGTCGGGGACGAAGAGTTTCGCAAGGCCTTCCATGGCGCCGGGCATCGTGAAGCCGCGGATCGCGAGGATGAGCAGGCAGATGACGGGGAGGGACACGGTGTACTTGACGACCTTGCCCACGCTCGTCGTGCCGTTGCGGATGCACAGGTAGCAGGCGATCCACGCAATGATCACGCAGCCGAGCACGGGCCAGGAGACGGTGCCGAAGCCGGAGGTCGTGCCGGTCGTGTTGATCGTCGTGATCCACAGCTTGCTGGCGGATTCGGTATCGCCGGTAAAGCCCGCGAACTTGAAGCTCAAGAGGAACATCAGGATGACCCACGCGAAAACGACCGCGTAGTAGATGCCGATTGCGATGCCGTTGGATACGGCGATCCAGCCGGCGTGTTCACCGGTTTTGTGGACGGCGCGCATGGCCCCCGGCGCTCCCTGACGGGTACGGCGGCCGATTGCGATCTCCATCATCAGAAGGGGAATGCCGATCAGAAGCATGGCAAGGATATAGACGAAGAGGAAGGCGCCTCCGCCGTGTTTGGCGGCAAGACCCGGAAAACGCCACGCGTTGCCCAGGCCGACTGCGGAACCGACCGCAGCCAGGATAAAGGTTGCTCTGGATGACCATTTGTCGCGCATGGAAATCACCTCTGTTGAATAAAGTTTTTAAAAGTGTTATCATTATAACACGCCTCCGAGCAAATTGCAACATTTTTTGTGAAAGTTTTCCGGATTTCTATGTGCTTCTCACAAAGAACCCGCACGCGGAAGGGGCGTTATCGGGACAGACTGCCGCGCTTTCCCCCGCCGCGGACGGCTCGCTCCTCCGGAAGGCGGGAGCGTCTGCCTCTGCGATTTCGATCATCCCGGTCTGTCCGGCGCGGCGTACCGGACCCGGATGACGGTCGGTCCCGATCCTGCGTGACGGTGCGGCCCGCATCGGTCCTGTCAACTAGAGGCACAACAAAACCCCGGATACGGTCAGGGCTCGGAAGCCTGCATGCCGTATCCGGGGTTTGTTTGATCACTGGGTGTTTTGTTTACGGAATCTCCGGCAGAGTGATGTCGCCGCTCTTCTTTTTCTCGGGCTTCGGCTCCTCCGGCTGCGGGTCCGGCGTGGGATCCGTACCGCCCGCGACCTTCTCGAGGTCCTCCGCCTTGAGTTCCTTCTTCGGCTCTTCCTTGAGGGTCAGCTTCTTTTCTTTCTTCGGCATATCGATTTCTCCTTTCGGGATGTTATGGCATGTTTACGGCAGATCCGGCAGTTCGATGTCCTCGCCGGTGTGGGAAGAAGAACCGTTCCCCGATGTCT
Source organism: Clostridia bacterium (assembly GCA_017550315.1). Classification (GTDB taxonomy): domain Bacteria; phylum Bacillota; class Clostridia; order Oscillospirales; family CAG-272; genus UMGS1696. Next base: position 47,326 of record JAFZPN010000058.1, on the reverse strand, counting down.
GACTGCCGGCGGCGAGCTGGCTGAGCAGGTAGTTCAGCCAGGCAAGCGAGGCGCTGTCATACCCGCTGCCCCCCGCCGTGCCGGATGTTCCGGCAGTTCCGGTGTTTCCGGCATGGCCGGCAGCTTCGAGCTTGTCCGCGGCGGCCTTTTCCGCGGCTTTGATCGCGTTCCAGGCGAGGAGCGCGGCCTGTTCGCGGCTGATCGCCCGATCGGTGGCCATGGTGCTGTCGCCTGCATAGAGGCCCGCTGCCCCGGCGTCTTCCCGGACGCGCTCATACCAGCCGATGCCCGCATAGCGCGCCGGATCGCCCAGCGAAAACGCGCAGAGCAGCATCTTCGCAAACTGATCGCCCGTCAGCGGATCCGTCGGACCGAACGTGCCGTCGCCGTAGCCGAGCAGGATCCCGCGATCCGCGCACCACGCGATCGACGGCGCGGACCAGCGGTCGGCCTCCACCTCGGCGAACGGCGCTTCGGAGCAGGTCAGCGCATTCACGTCGCTGCCGAGGCGCATATACGCGATGATCTTCGCGCCCTGTTCTCTCGTGAGCGTTCCCTTCGGCTGGAAGGTCCCGTCCGGGAAGCCGTTCAGCACGCCGAGGGCGGTCATCTGCTCCACGGCGGTTTTGTACGGGTCGCCGATGCTGTCCCCGTCGGTGAATCCGGCGGCGGAAACGGCGGCGCTCAGGCAGACGAACAGCATCGCGAGAGCAAGAGTCCATGCGAGTAGTTTTTTCATCATCAATACCTCTCTTTTCCGTCCTCTCAGTCATCCGGATAGGCAGCCTTGTAGCTGTCCGCGGCTTTGGAATAGCGGTAGATCGCCATGGCCGCGTTCAGCGCTTCGCTGTTGTCCGTGTAGGCATTCAAAGCGGAGTTGACGTAGGACAGCGCCGAGACCGTGACGTCCGCCGAGCCGTTGTCCGTCGTGACGGTGACCGTATGGTCCTCGCTCAGCAGATGCGCCGAGATGCCTTCGATCTTCACGCAGTACCGCCCGTCGTCGCCTTTTTCGCAGGCAACCGCTTCGCCGCCGTCCACGGAGGCCGTGAAGACGCCGTCATAGCGATTCGCGGGCTGGAAGAACACGTTGATCACGGTGTTGCTGTCCAGCGTCAGGGAGTGGGTGATCTCCGCAATGTCGCCGCCCGTCCGGTTGTCCGTCACGAGGGCGCGGGAGGCCACGTCGTCCCTGGCGCTCCGGATATCCGCGTCGGAATAGATCGCGTAGAAGCGATCCTGCGCCGCGTAGTCCGAGCCGAGCTTCCAGCCGCGCACCGAGGACAGGAACGGCTGGACATAGTGGCCGTAATCGGCGAAAGCATGGACCAGATCGATCGTCGTCTTGTCCCGGATGGCCCCGGAAGCGACCGCGCTGTCAAAGCCGGTAAAATAGTCCCGGATTGCATAGGTCTTTTCCGCGGTGCACGAACTGCCGCCCTGCTCATAGTGGTACACGGCGGTGATGGTATCCGCCATCTGGATCGCGTTCACATAGCAGGTGAAGCCGTAATAGTCGCCCGTCGTATTCATGAAGTCGGCGTCGAAATCATCCCGCTCGGTGATCGTGCCCTTGCCCGAGATCGCGAAGGTCACATAGCTCGCCGCCTTTTCCTCTTCCGTCAGGGGAGAGAGATCCAGGAAGAAATTCACGCCGATCTGGCCGGAGAGGATGACGGACTGGGTCTTGAATATCGGACCGGAGGGCGTCAGGGTCTTTCCCTTCAGTGCCGACTTGTCCGCGGAAGATGTCGCCGCATAGAGATCGCCGTTCTCATCCTTGAAGGCTTTGGCCAGTATTACCGTTCCGCCGTAGCTGCTGGCGGTAACGCATGTCGTGGGACCGACGGATTCATAGTCCAGCGTGAGCGTGCCGCCGCTCCCGCCGTTTCCGCAGCCGATGCCTGCCGCCTCATAACCGCCGACCGCGTTCACCGTGCCGCCGCTGATCGTGACGGAACCGGCGCCGTGTCTGTAGGCGCCGCCGATGCCCGCGCCCAGGAAGCCGCCTTCCGCGTATACGGTCCCGCCGGTGATCACGACGACCGGGTCTTCCTCGTCGTCTCTTCCGCCGCCAATGCCCGCAGCGCTGGAGCCGCCTTCCGCATTCACCGTGCCGCCGTTGATCGTGACGGAGCCCGTCCCGGAGTAATTGCCGCCGATGCCCGCGCAGCCGGAGCTGCCCTTCGCGGTGATGAAGCCGCCGTTGATCGTGACGGGACCCGAGGTGTAGGGACTGCCGATGCCCGCGCAGGACGTGCCGTTGTTCATATCGCTGTTGTCGGCGATCAGTCTGCCGGCGTTCTCACCGGTGCTCTGCGCCCAGATCGTCAGACTGGCGTCGTTGCTGACCCAGATGCATTCGCACGTGAGAGCCGCGCCGTCGCAGAGGATCAGGTTGACGTTGCCTGCAACGTTGATGCAGCGCTCCACGACAGCGTCGCCGAAGGCTACATACCAGCCGGAACGCCAGTAATTCATGTCGCCCGTTATCACGGAGAATTCGGTGACGGGCGTCTGTTCCCTGCCGTCGGCGTCGACATAGGACACTTCGCCGGTCATGAAGATTGCCCTCACCGTCACGTCGGAGGCGGGCATGGTGAAGCTGTCGTCCGAGACGGTCACGGTCTTTCCGGATCCGTCGGTCACCTGCCACGTAATGAAGGTGTATCCATCCTTGGGCTCGGGAGTCAGCGTGATGTTCGCGCCGGCCTTTACGGAATACTTGTCCGCGCTTACGAAGCCGCCTTCCACGCCGGAGATCTTTACGAGCCAATACGCTTCGGAGGAGGAATCGGGTACAAGTACGGCCTGGGTCGCGGGGATCTCGTCTCCGCTTCCGTTGTATCCGGTAATAATCCTTGTCCCCTCTTCGTTCAGGAAAGCGCCGGCCGGTTCGCTGATCCGGAACTGACCGCCGATACCTCCCTCCGCGCGGATCGCCCCGTCCATGGAGCCTTTCCCCGTAATCCGCGTAAAGCCGGAAGAAAGCGCCAGACTTCCGTTTACGTATATGCCCCATTCCGTGCCGGCGGCTGTCAGAGTACCGCCGGTGACCGTGAGATCGCCGTATACCATCAGGGCGTCGTCATCCGAGGTTGTTGCCGTTACGGTGCCGCCGGAGAGGTACATGTTCTCCCCGACATAGATGCCTCTGGACTTGTTGCTTTCTCCTTTCACCGTTCCGCCGGTGACCGTGAGATCATCATATACTTCCAGGCCGCGGTCATAAACGCTCTTGGCCGTAACGGTCCCGCCGGAGATCGTGACGCTGCCGCCCGCGCTGATGCCGGGATCGTCGCTGCCCTCGGCCGTTACCGTTCCGCCGAGGATCGTGAGATTATCACATTCGATCCCGCTGTCTTCTCCGCCTTTGAACGCAGCGTTGCAGTTGACGGTTGCGTCGCCGCCAACGTACAATCCGGCATCGCCGCCCTCCGCGGTGACGCTCTGACCGAGCAGCTCGACGTCGCCGTCGTAGCAGTACATCCCGTAATCCGAACCTTTGGCCGTTACCTTGCCGGACCCTGTCACCTTGATCGACTGATCCGCATACACGGCATAACCGCTGCCGTACTGACTGAGGCATGTGGCGGTCAGATTGCCTTCGACCGTCAGATTTCCGCCCTCGTCGTAGTAGGACGAGACATAAACCGCGGAATCATAATCGGAGGAAACCGTAATGGTCCCTCTCAGGGTCAGATTCCCGGTGCGGACGCGGATGGCCGTATCGTATCCGCTGTTCAGCGTCAGCGGGCTTTTGGCGACGATCACGAGATCCTGATCCTCCGCGAAGATCATGGCGCCATAGTAGTTCTCCCCGGTGATGACCGGTTTGTCCAAGGTCAGGGTATGGGTATCCGGATTGTAGACCGCCGTGGCCTTGCTCGCGCCGAGGATATTGTTCTTGTTGGCTTCGCTGACCTGCGTCCCGCCCAGCCAGATGTCATATTCGTGGACATCCGGCAGAAACTCGGCCTTGATCACGACGTCGCCCTTTACCATTTCCACGCTGTAATTGCCCTGTTCGTCCGGATACAGCTCGTAGGTCCAGTAGTCGTCGGTGATGCAGGTAACGGTCTTGATCTTCATCCCCGCATTCGGAACGACGCTCAGACGGACGGTGTCGCCCGGCAGGGGATTGGTCTTGTCCGCCGTCACCTTGCCGCCGGTGATGCCGGAGTCGATTTCAAACCGGTATTTCCGGACGATCAGCTCGCCGTCGCTGTCGATAAAAACGCCGAGCGAGTCGTCGCTGCTGAAGAAATCGTAGTCCGTTCCCTTTCCGGAAAGCCCCTTGGTGATTTTTCTCGGCAGGGATCCCTCTTTGCTCACGCCGATGTACGCGTCGAGATCCCCCGTCACCGTGAGGGTTTTGCCGGAGAGCATGTGCAAGTCGTTTTTCGTGTTGTCGATGACCACGGGGTTACCGGAGATATTCAGCGTGCCGTCCTTGAAGTAGATCCCGCCGCCGTTGCCGGTGTCCGATTCGAGGATGTTGTCCTCGATCCGTCCTCCCGTGAGGGTAAGCGTCCCGGAGGTCCAGATGCCGGCGCCGTTCATGGGCACGCTGTTACCCGAAATCGTACCGTCGGACATGGTCATCGTGCCGTAGTTCACGAACGCGCCGCCACCCCAGGTCGTGACTTTGTTGCCGGTAAACTCGCCGCCCCTGACGTTCAGCACGGCTCCGGACGAGTTATATACGGCTCCGGCTTCCTTGGCGGTGTTTCCCGTAAACGTTCCGCCTTCGATCGTCACCGTTCCGTTGTTTGTGATCGCGCCGCCGCTGCCGGTGTTGAACGCCCCGGTGATGGTCCCGCCGCCGGCACTGTCGCGGATTTTGAGTTTCCCGGAACCGGTGACGCTGATGGCATTGCCGCCCGTCGCCGCCTTGGTCAGTCCGCGGTCAAGCGTATGTCCGTTGAGATCGAGGGTGAGGGACTTCCTGACTGTCAGAACGGTGTCCCCCGCCGCGGCGGTGCAGTCGGCATACAGCACGATGGTCTCGCCGTCCGCCGCGCTGTTGATCCGGGCCTGCAAAGTCGCCCAGCTCATGCCCCACTGACCGCTCACCGTCACATCCGAATCGGGCATGGTAAACGTATAGACATTCTCCTCAGTCTTCTGCGCCTCGGCGCCCGTGACCTGAATGCCGCCGCACGAATATCCTTCGGCCGGAGCCGCCGTGACCGTGACCGTTTCGCCGGCTTTCGCAGACGCTTTGTCCGCGATGAGGGTCCCGCCGACCGTGTCTTCGACGGTGACGGAAAACGCCTGATCCGGGTCGGTCACCTTGGCGGACACGTTCAGGTTTCTGTATTCATAGATCTTCTCGCCGTCGGCAGAGGTCCATACGGCGCAGTAGACCAGGGGACCCGTATAGATCCCGGGTTCGCAGGCTTCCCAGTGGCTCTTATATACATAAACAGATACGGTGAAGCCGCCCGGAACTTCGGATTCGACGAAGTCATGCTCGATCCACTCCGTCATACACGGCTCGGAATTCTCCATGACGTATATCGACAAGGTGTGGCCTTTCCCGTCGGTCAATTCCGCGCCTTCATAAGAAGCAAAAAACGCAAACCGAACGCTCGCCGCATCGATGGACTTGCCGCCGGTGCCGATCGGGCCGAGCGTCAGTTCGTTGAGCGTACAGAAAACACGCGTTACGCCGGGCCCGGTGATGGATATCGGATCCTCCGAAGAAATCAGAGAGAAAGAAGCGCTTCCTTCTCGTCCCGCCTGAAGTCCCCGGACCCCGGCCTGTTCCTGGGCAGATCCGGACGCAGCGGCGGAAAGATCCGTTTCCGCTCCCGCCAGAACCCCCATCGTCGTCAGGCTGAGCAGCATGCAGAACACAAGGACCGCCGCCAGCCATTTTCCTGCTTTCATGGATAAACCTCCAAAACCGTTTGAGATGACCGCGGAACAGGCGGAACCCGGCTGCCGCGGCAAACTTTTTTCAGAATAATGTATTATACCACGCAAAACCGGTCTTTGTCCAGCGTTATGGGACATATTCCGTAGAAAATTTTTCGTTTCAAAGAAACCGTTTGCGCTGCCGGACCGGGACGCGCGGCAGACTCCGGCGAGGAGACGCCTTCCGCGTATTGACTTCTCCCGCGTCCTGCTGTATAATAGAGGCGGGAAACCCGGCGACCGGACCCTCATCGAGGGGTCCCGCCATGATTTTGTTTGTAAACGCCTGTGTCCGCAGATAGTCCCGGACAACGCGGCCGAAATCAACGCCTTTCCGAAGGATGAACCATGGAAACGATACAGGAAAACCAAAGAGATAACGGACTGGCACAGAATGCCGTCTTTATCCGGGAGACCTATCACAAAGCCGTCGTCACGGGGATGCTCTCGATCCTGAGCGTCAACATCAACGTGTTCGTGGACGGCATCCTGGTGGGCAGACGCGTCGGCCCGGAAGCGCTCGCGGCGATCAACCTGAGTCTGCCGGTGTATCTGGCGCTCTGCGTGATCGGCTCTTTTCTCGCCGCGGGCACGGTGATTCCCGCCGCCCGGGCCATCGGCATCGGCGACGCGGCAAAGCGGGACATCTACTTTCACACCGGCCTGAATGTGTCGGTGCTGGCTTCGTTGGCCGTCACCCTGCTCGCCCTGGTGTTCCGCCGGCAGCTGGTGTCTTTTCTCTGCGCCGACGAGGTGACCCGCGGATATGTGATGCAGTATGTGGTCATCACCGTGATCGGGGCGCTTCCCAAGATCCTGATCTACATCCCGTTCTGGTATCTGCGCCTGGACGGCAAAAACGCCGACGTGACCGTCATGATGGCTTCCATGACGGTCGTGAACATCGTGCTGGATGTGCTGTTCGTATATTTTCTGGACATGAGCGTTTTCGGCGCTGGCCTGGCCAGTGTGATCGCCACGGCGCTGGCCTGCTTCTACGGCGTGCTGCGCCTGTTTTCCAAGGACAGCCCCTATACCTGGCGCGCGGAAATCGTAAGGAGCCGGAAGGACTGGCTGACCATCGCCTCCGCGGGCTTTCCGTCGGCCTTCAATAATCTCTGCTCGACCGTGCGGCTGCTGATCGTCAACTCCCTGCTGATGGCCTGCGGCGGCGCGGGGCTGGTGGCGGTTTTCACCGCAGTCAACGGGATCTGGGGCTTCGGCGAGTGCGTCACGCTCGGGGTGCCGGCTGCGGGCAGCGCGATGCTTGGGGTGTTCAGCGGGGAGCGCGACAACGGAAGCTGCCGGCTGCTGCTCCGCGAGGAGTGGAAGATCGGCTGCATCGCCGGGGGGATCTTTCTGATTCTCTGCGCAGCGCTGTCCGGGGTGATCCCGGCGATGTACGGCCTCTCCGCATCGATCCTCGTCCCGCTCCTGTGGATGGCGTTTTCCGTCTTTCCGGCGCTGCTGTTGCAGATCCTGACGACCTATTACAACATGGCCGGTCTGAACATCTGGTCAAACATGCTCATCTTCCTGCGCGTCATCGTGCTGACCTATGCCGCCCTGCGTCTGGCCATTGCCGTTCCTTTTTCGACCTTTTCCTTCCTGTTCGTCTCCGAGATGGCGACGGTGGCCTTCTGGTGGTGCGCGACGTGGGTGCATCACCGGCAGAGGCCCCAGGATTCCCGGTATCTGATGACCAATCTTGAAAATGAAAGAACCGGAAAGGTCCTGAATTTCTCCGTAGACGCGGACATCGACGAAATCGTCCGCGCCAGCGAACGCATCAGCGGATTCTGCGCGGCAAACGGCATGAACGGCAAGGAAACGATGCGCCTCGAGATGAGCATGGAGGAAGTGATGACGCTGATCCAGCAGGTCAACCAGTCAAAGGGGAGTCAGACTCTCCGGTTTGATCTGCGCGCATTTTCGGTCAGCGGCGTCAGCGGCATCCGCATCCGTTACAGCGGAATCGCGTTCAACCCGTTCTGCTTCTCGCCCGGGACCGGTGCGGTCGGGGACGATATGTACATGGGGGTGCGGATGATCCGGAAGATGGTGGAAATCGTCGACTACCAGCGCGCCTTCGGCGTCAACACCCTGCAGATCATACTGAAAGAAGGAAACAGGAATGAAACTTGAAATCCGAAAAGCAGAGGCCCGGGACGTGCCGGAAGTCAAACGCCTGATCGACGAATATATCGCGGCGGATTATTATTCTCTCGAAGAGCTCGGCGAACTGCTTCACGGAGATCAGCATCTCTTCTACGTGGTCACCGACGCCGACAGGGACGACAAACCCGTCTCCTTCTTTTACGGATTTCTGTCCACGCTCGACGAGGCGCTCCCGCTCTTACATGTATCCGAAAGGCCGGAGGGATTAAAAGACTATGCCGGGGACACGCTCGTGGGCGTCTACAAAACGGCGAGCACGGAGACGGCGTATCAGAAGCTCGGCATCTGCTCCTCCTTCATCCGCGACCTTGAGCCGGTGCTCCGGGAACGCGGCGCGAAGATGATCCTGGCCACGGCGCTACGTCCGCTGGGACGCGAAGTCCCGATGCGGCATATCTTCCGCGACAACGGCTTTGACGCGATCGCCGAGATTCATCAGCCGTGGGTGGACATGTTCCTTTACTGCCCTTACTGCAAGCGGAATCACTGCATCTGCGACGCGGTGTTCTATGTGAAGAAACTGGACGAGGAGGCAAGAATCCATGCGTAAAGACAAGACAGCCGGAACCATCCGTTTCGGAATCAGCAAAAAGCTTTTGCTCAGCGTTGTTTTGATGACGATCCTGATCTGCGTCGTCTCCACGCTCAGCGGCTATATTCAGTACAGCAATACGATCCGGAAGCTGTACAACGAAAACGGCTACGTGATCGCGAATATCATCCTGGATCACATCGATCACGACAAGGTCGGTCAGTATGCAGAGACCTGGACCGAGGACGAGGACTACGCGGAGATCGCGGCGTATATCAAGAATGTGGAGGTCGCGTCGGGCGCGGCGTATATCTACATCGTGACGGTCTACGAGGATCAGACGGTCCGCTATGTCTTTGACTCCTCGGGCGTTCCGATCGGGGACACGGATCCGGTCTCGTCCTATTTCGACAAGGTATGGGCATGCTACACCGAAGGGACGAGCCCCGACAACTATATGGTCCGGCACTCCCCGCGATACGGATATCTCACCTCGAGCATGCTCCCCGTGATCGACAGCCAGGGCAAAATCGTCGCGCTGCTGTTCGTGGATGTATGGATGGAGATGATTTTGTCCACCCTGTACGGGTACATCGCGAAAATGATCCTGTTCTCCCTGGGGATCCTGGCGGTCTTCAGCGTTGCCTACTGGTTCTTCATGCGCCGCAATTTCGTCGGGCCGCTCATGCGCATCCGCAAAAACGTCACGGAATTCGCGCAGAACAGCACCGCGACGACCACGCGCCTCGAAGACATCCGGACAAAGGACGAGATCCAGGACCTGGCGGAATCCATCCGCCTGATGGAGGACGATATCGTCAAGTATATCGAGAATATCCGGAACATCACGGCGGAGAAGGAGCGGATCGGCGCGGAGCTGAACGTGGCCACCCAGATCCAGGCGGATATGCTGCCCCGGATTTTCCCGGCCTTCCCCGACCGGCGGGAATTCGACATCTACGCCACCATGACCCCGGCCAAGGAAGTGGGCGGCGACTTTTACGACTTCTTCCTCATCGACCACGACCATCTGGGCCTTGTCATGGCGGACGTATCCGGCAAGGGCGTCCCGGCGGCGCTCTTCATGGTGATCGCCAAAACGCTCATCAAGAACCGCGCGCAGATGGGCGGCGGACCTGCCGAAGTCCTGCAGTATGTGAATGAGCAGCTTTGCGAAGGCAACGAGGCGGAGCTCTTCGTCACGGTGTGGTTCGCCATCATGGACCTCCAGACGGGGAAAGGACTGGCGGCCAATGCCGGGCATGAGCATCCTGCCCTCCGACGTGCGGACGGGACCTACGAGCTGGTCGTCTACCGCCATTCTCCCGCCGTGGCGGCCCTGGAAGGCATGCGGTTCCGGGAGCACGAATTCGAGCTGCATCCCGGGGACAGCCTGTTCGTCTATACCGACGGCGTGACGGAAGCCACAAACATGGGGAATGAACTGTTCGGGACGGGCCGGATGCTCGATGAGCTGAATCAGGATCCGGACGCCGCGCCCGAGATGCTTTTGCGCAACATGAGACAGGCAATCGATGCCTTTGTGGGCGATGCCCCGCAGTTTGACGACATCACCATGCTGGGGCTGCACTATACCGGACCGGAGGGAGAAAACCATGGCTGAGATGACGATCGAGGCGAATACAGGCAACCTCGAAAAGGTGCTGGCCTTCTTGGACGCGGAGCTGGACGGGGCGGGCTGCGGCATGAAAGTGCAGACACAGATGGACATCGCGGTGGAAGAACTCTTCGTCAATATCGCCAGCTATGCCTATGCCCCCGGAGAAGGCAGCGTCACCATTCGGGTGGATACGGCGCCGGAACCGAAGACCGTGACGGTCACCTTCCTTGACAGCGGCACCCCGTATGATCCGCTGGAAAAGCCCGACCCGGACGTGACCTTATCCGCCGACGAGCGGCAGATCGGGGGGCTCGGGATCTTCATGGTGAAAAAGAGCATGGATGCCATGCACTATGAACGGCGGGAGGGACAGAACATCCTGACGATCGTAAAAAAGCTGGCATGAGCGCGGCACGAACGAAAAAGAAGCCATTTCCGGGGCCGGAGATGGCTTCTCTGTTTTTCGCTTATGGTTCAGCTTGTCCTCTCTGCGTGCGCTCCTCGCATGCGATTCTCCCTCTTACGCGGCGAAAGGCTTCTTCAGCCCCCGTACCGGATCCGCTGTTCCGCCCAGCCCTCCGGCCCGTTCTCCCGCGCGGGGAAATACGCCTCCGTAAAGCGGTGGTGATCGTGGTCGCGGAAGAAGACGCCCATGTTTCCGTCCGGGTAGATGTGCAGCAGAACGCTCCGGCAGTGTTCGCCGCGGATGTTCTCGAAGCTCGACACGTCGATCTGCGGCACGTCATGCCAGTCCACCCAGCAGATCCTGCGCCAGGTGTCCTTTTTCCCCCAGACCCAGTCGCCGATATGCGAATGGCCGTAGAAATGGATGCGTTCCATGGCGGGCAGCGGGAGCAGCTTGTCCATCAGCGCGTGGTCGCGGTTGCAGCCGGCGTAGCCATAGTGGCCGCAGGTGATCATCGGCTCCGTCTCCTGCGCCATCTTCGCCCGGAGCGCCTCGGCATCCGCGTCGGTATAGGGATAGTTTTCCTCCCCGCACACGATCCGGGAATGCGTCACGCACCACGTGTTCTCAGGCGAGATGTGATCGCAGAGGAAATAGACGGGGTACTTCCCGATCTGCGTGCGGAAGTAAAAATCCTCGCACCTCTCCGTCGTCTTCCAACCGGGATGGTCGCGCACCATTTCATAAAACGGCATCCAGGGCGCTTCCTCCCGGTGGGACCGCGCGTAATCGTAATCGTGGTTGCCGGTCGCGTAGCACAGCGGGAGCCCCAGCGATGCGAACGCCTCCTCCTGCAGGCGGCACATCGCCAGAAGCCTGTCCGCCTCCGCCCCCTCGACCGCGTCGCCCAGATACCAGATCTGCTCCGCCGGCCGCCCGAGGAGTTCAAAGTCCGAGATCCCCGCCTCGAGGCAGCGCTTCGTATTCTCCGGCAGTCTCTGCTGAAGATCGGACAGGATCCACACCTTGTGTTCCGCCCGGGCAAGAGATTCCCGGTATAAGTAATCAAACATCTTTCTTCTTACTCCCTCTCACGGGTTGTCATTTTCCCCGTCTTGCCTCACTGCTTATAGTGATCCACGATCAATCCGGGATCGTAGTAGACCTTGTCGATGGCCGTCAGGCGCGGCACCCCGGCCTGTGCTTCGACGATGTTCACGGAGCAGTTGTAAGGCGCGCGGCCCTGCCAGAAATCCGCCGGATCGTCGTACAGGAAATTTAACATCGCCCTCGTCGCGCAGCCGTGCGTGCCGATCAGATAGGTTTTTCCGTCGTCCTTCGCGATCAGTTCCCGGAGGAACGCCTGGGTTCTGTTGCACAGATCCCGGATCGTCTCGCCGTTCGGGAATCCCGTCAGGCGGAAGGGATCGGTGTAGAACAGCGTCCCGGCTTCTCCCATCTCCCGGAAGGTCATTCCTTCCAGATCGCCGAAATGGATCTCCCGGATGCGGTCGTCGACGGAGATCGGAATGTCGTTCCCGCTCTCCCGGAGGATGATCTCAACCGTTTCCCTCGCCCGGACGAGGGGGCTGGAAATACAGGCGTCAAAACGGATCCCCCGCATCGCCCGCCCGGTCGCGACGGCGAGATCGCGTCCGTTTTGATTCAGCGGTTCGTTGAGCCAGCCCTGCATGACGCCTTTCGCGTTCAGAGCCGTTTCGCCGTGGCGCAGAACATAGATTTTCATAGATTCGACCGTTTCTCCGATTCGTGGATTTTCTCAATCGCTGCCCGCTTCATGACGGCGCCGTCCCCGGTCCCGGCAGACGCGAACAGCTCCCGCCCGTCCGTATAGACCGCTGCCCAGAGCGCGCCCGATCCCTCCGGCACCTCGAATACCGTCTCGGCGGGACCGAACTTCTCTGTATGCAATTCCCACGCGGGCGAGCCGTCCGAGATCATGGTTTTCATGACGGAGGTGCAGTCGCCCTTTGTCTCGCTGTCCTCGTCCGTCTGGAACGACACGACGAGCCGCCCGTCCTCCAGCTCCGCGATCCACGGCGCGCCCGCCTTCGAGCCGTCGGTGCCCGGCCGGAAGATGTCGACCGGATCGCTCCATCTCACGCCGTCGGGCGAGAAGAGAAGCTGGATCACAAAGGGGTGTCTGCCCGGTTCCCTCCGCCGGCAGGTGGCTTCGATCACGAGGGCATATCCGCCGGCCCTCAGAGGGATCCAGACCGGCATCCCGTCCCGGGAGTCGTGTTGTACCCCGTCGCACACCACCGTCCGGTTCGACCACTGTGCGCCGTCCCACTGCTTGTACTCGATGTTCTGCTGCGGCGTGACGGAGGTGGCGTCGTTCGCGTAAAAGCAGGTCAGCACGCCGTTCAATATGCCGAGGCAGGGTTCCCATACGCCCCGGAATCCGCCGTCCGGCTCGGTGTACTCCGTCACGACGGAATGCGGACGGAAGTTCATGCCGCCCGGATCCTCACAGACGTTCACCCGGAGCGAGGTATAGAAGCCGTTCTCCCGCTTCCCGATCGCCCGGTGCGCGAGCAGGATCCGCCCATCCGGCATCTCGAAGAATTCCGGGTTTGCCGAGACCAGATCGGGAGTAAAGCTGCCCGGCCCCGCGTCGGCCCAGCTCTGCCCGTCGTCGGCGGTGGTATAGACGCGGATCCCCCGCGCAGTCTCCGCGGCGGCGATCAGGCGGCCGTCACGCAGGCGGAAGAGGCGCAGACTCGCGGCACGCGGCGCAATGACGGTCTGCGGGATGGATTTCCAGTGGAACATAGGACGCTCTCCGTTCTTTTTGAGATGATCCTGAAAAACAGGAATTCGTCGAATTCTCGAAAGCTCGTGGATTCAGTCGCCGCGCTTTCTGACGGCACGCAGGATTTGAAGCCCGTCGGTTTCCAGACCCTTGATCTCCCCGTGAAAATAGCGGACAGGGGCAACGGATAAAACGAAAACAAACAGATTGACGGCGATCGCGGTATTCAAAAAGAATTCCACCGTGCCGTCCGCGAAAAAGTCCGATGCGAAGGACTGCCCGCCGAACCGCATAGCCGAAAGTCCCGCGGTCAGCAGGAGGGAGAAGACGGGCCCTCCCGCGAGAGTCGCGATGCGTTTCGCTTTTGTATCGATCTTCTTTTCGGCGGGGGTAAAGAATCCGTCGAAGACGAGCAGATTCACGGTCAGCGGTTTTGTGTGTATAAGCCGTTTTCCCCATCCCACCCGGATGTGCCAATGCCTGTCCCCCGTCGCCAGCATATAGCCGACAGCATGTCCGCATTCATGCCAAAGGGTCGAGAGGAAGAAAATGCCCCACAAAACGCACAGTAAAACCAACCATTCTATGATGACGGCAAGTATTCTCGGCATGAAATCCTCCTCCTTCCCCGCAAAAAGCTGCCGTACGGATCCAAATTCCCCGTCCGGCTGTATTATACCATATTTTCCCGCGCAGCGCAAGGGAGAGTACCGCCAAACGAAAAGAACGGCATCTCCCGCTCCTGTCCGGAACAGCGAAAGCCGCGCGCCGATTGCTGCCGGCACCCTTGCAAACCGGGCGGATTTGTGGTAGAATGGATCCGGAAATCCATGTGCGGCAGTCAGCGCCGCCGAAATCGCCGGAAAGCGCACACATGCGAAGAAAGGGGCTTTCCACTTATGAAAATTACTGCGCCGGACTATGACTACCCGGAAAACCTCGTCCGGGATCTGGGAATCCCCCTGATCTGCGGGACGGAGGAGTATACCCCGCTCACGGAAGAACAGCGGGAGCGGCTTGAGACGGCGATCTCCCGGATCGAGCCGCACAAGCATCAGACACTGCTCGCGCTCCGCTACCAGGAGCATCTGAGTTACCAATCCATCGCGGAGAGGATGGGGCTTGCCACCAAGGATCTCGCGCGCCGGTTTTTGGGCATCGCCCTGAAGCGCGTGCGGGAGCAGTACGGCGTCCCCTACCGGAAAACGAGCCCGAAGCCGTAAAAGCGGTACGGGTCCGCAAACGCCGTCATCAAGGAGGCTGTCATGCAGTATATCGCCGTTCCCACACAAAAAATCCTTCGCTGGCAGGATCTCGAGCTCGGGGTCCTGATCCACTACGTCCTCGACATCTACAAGCCGGACTGCCATCAAAAACAGAAGATCATCGCCGAGGAGATCCCGCCGTCCTCGCTCAATCCCGCCCGCCTCGACCCGGAGCAGTGGGTGCGCGCGGCGTATGAGATGGGGGCGAAGTACGCGATCCTCGTCGCCAAGCACGGGACGGGATTCGCGCTCTGGCCGACCGACGTCAACGACTTCTCCTGCAAGTTCATGTCCTGGAAGGACGGCAAGGGCGACATCGTCGGGGAGTTCATCGCCGCCTGCCGGAAGTACGGGCTGCTCCCCGGGCTCTATTATCATCCCACCTGCAACGGGTATTATGGGATCGACAACGGCGTGAAATACGACTACAAGGGCGAGATGTACCGGCGCTACGTCCGCTGCGTGGAGCGGCAGGTCGAGGAGCTGTGGTCAAGGTACGGCGAGCTCTTCGAGATCTGGTTCGACGGCGGCACGATCCCCCCGGAGGAGGGCGGCCCGGATCTGATCCCGCTGCTCAAGAAGTACCAGCCCGACGCGGTCTGCTTCCAGGGGCCGAAGGACTGGTCGCACAATCTCCGCTGGGTCGGGAACGAAGACGGACTCGCGCCGGCGGACTGCTGGGCGACCACCAATGCCGGGGAGGCGCGCTTCGACGGCACGATCCCGGACGAACAGGCGGGCGTCGGCGACCCGGACGGCAGATACTACTGGCCGGCCGAGACCGACATGCCGAACCGGGATCACGGGGCGTTCGGCGGCGGATGGGGCTGGGCCGCGGGGGAAGAGGATCACGTCTTCACGCCGGAATACCTGCTCGACTGCTACGTCCGCTCCGTGGGCCGCAATTCCAATCTCCTCGTCGGCATGGCGATCTCCACGGAAGGGGATTTCGAGGACGAAGAGCAGTTCGTCGGATTCGGCAGGCTCCTGAAAAAGACCTTCGGCACGCCCGCCGTCCTTCTTGAAAGGCCGGAACCGACGGAGGGGCGCGTCACGCTGTCCTCGGACGGAGAGACAACAATGGCCTATCTGTCGATCCGGGAGGACATCACAAAGGGCCAGCATATCCGCGCGTTCCGGGTCCTTGCGGACGGGCGGGAAATCGCCGCCGGTCACTGCATCGGACACCGCCGCATCCTGCCGCTCGGCGGGCTGTGCTTCCGGGCGCTCACCTTCGTTGTCGACGAGGCGGTCGGAACCTACGGCATCCGGGATATCGCGCTGTATGCCGAGGCGGAGTGAAGGAAAAGAGAGGCGCTTTGCGCCGCATAACGAGATATAAAACTAAAGACAGGGCCGCACGCGAGAAGCAGCCCTGTCTGTCTTTATTCGCTCACCGTGACCCGGCTTCCGTCCCGGAGGACGACCGTGAAGTCCGTGTTTTCCGCGTCCTCAGACGCCTCCACGCACCGGACCGGCGGAATGCCGTCCCTGTACGGGCAGAGCACGGTCACCGTCCGACACGATCCCTCGAAGCGGAACGTGTTGAGCACCGTGGGAATGGGATTGTGCTCGACGTCGCCGATGCCGAATTTCGGAAGCCAGCCCTGGAACGCGGGTTCCCTGACGCCGCGCCATACCTGGATACCGCCGGCAGAGGACGCGACGGTGAGTCCGACGCCGTCCGGGAAGGTGTTGTGCACGGCGCGGCCGTCGATCACGGTCGGGTTATCGCAGAGGTGCCAGATCAGCTCGGCGCGGTGCGCTCCGTCGGCTTCCAGCCGGTCGACCGAGACGAACATCGGCGGCAGCCCCGGCTCGTTTTTGAGGAAAATCAGCTTCCGCGTGTGCCGCACCCGGATCTTGTCGGGGCCGTACCCCTCGTCATACGACGCCTCGGCGGTCTCGCGGGTCTTTCCGATCTCAAAGAAGACCTCGGCCTTCTTCGCGATGTCCTCCGGATGCCACGTATACCCGTCGCGGCGGTTCTGATCGAAGCCGTCGATGCGGGCGGTGTTGTGTCCGCGCGTGGAGAGCACGTAGGCGCGCATGGCGGAGGTGTCGTAATCGAAGGTGCCGGCCTCCGGCATCAGTTCGTGCCCGTACGCCCAGAGCAGGACATTGAGCTTGTCCTCGTGCTGATGCGCCTTGCCGAAGGGGGAGGCGTCCATGTAGGCCCAGAAGGCGTCCCGCTCCCAGGACGAGCGGAAGATGACCATGCCGCTGTAATCGAGCAGCAGCGATTGGTACGCCGGCGGCTGCCCTTCTGCGCGCTCGGAGGCGAAATACCGGTACTCGTCATGATCGGGCAGATAGAGCAGCGCGTCTTTCAGGATCTCTGCAATGTTTCCCCTGCCGCTGTCGTTGACCGCCGGGGTGCGGAAGTCGGGGGCGGCGATTTTGGGATAGACCGAGAACATCCGCTCCAGTCCGTCGAGCAGATACGGCGGTGCCTCGCTCCCGTGGAGGCGGATCATATCGACGACGTCCTCGTAATTGCCGACGCAGACCTCATGATATCCGGGCGTCAGCTCATACTGCATCCCGTCGGGATAGATCTGCGCCTCGATCTCTCCCTCGAGACGCTTATGCACATAGGCCAGCCATTCCCCGCTCTCCCGGAGGAAGGGGAAGAACAGCGCGATCTGACAAAGCCCCGCCATCTCCATGATCAGCCAGTTGTGGGAGGTGCAGAAGTTTCTTAGCCGCCAGCCGTGCTCCCAGATCGACTTGCAGAAGACGGTCAGCGTCTCGTCGTCGATCGCATAGAGGAAGGCGTGGATCGCGTAGATCCATCTCTTCATGCGCAGGCCGGCCTCGATCGTGCGCCAGCAGATCGTGGCGAAGCCGCTCTCGTTTTCGGGGACCTGCGCCTGGATCGCCCAGCTCATGAACTGGCGCGACCACTCCGCCGGGATGGATTCGTCCCCGGTGAGGAGGTATTCTTCGGCCATCGCGAGCCATTCGGGGTGGCGGTTGAGCTGCCACGGCCATTCGCAGTATTGGTTGTAGGTCGGGTTCGCGCACCAGTCGATCGTCTCGCCGAAGGTGTAGGGGACCCGGCAGGAGACAAAGGTGTGCGCCATCGCCCGGCGGCACGATTCGGCGATCTCTGCCGCATGCGGCGCCAGCCTCTCCCGCTCACCCCGGAGATACGCGTCCGGCCGGAGCGTCTTCCGGACATATGCGGCAAAGCGGCCCTTCGCGTCGTCGAGGCGGCCTTCCGCGGCGAGTTTACCGAGTTCTGCGAGTTCGGGTACGGTATCGTCCAGGCATTCCGTGAAAAACCGGATATCCGTCAGCCGGGTGTTGTTCATAGCATATCCCCCTCTGATTCATGACATGGCGTTCGGCGTGACCAACCGTCTGTCCCCATTATACCATCGGTTCCGCCCGAGATCAAGAGCCGAGCGGATATTTCACGCCGCTGCCCCGAACTTCCGTCGTCCCCCGATCCCCGCAGGCGCTTTTCCGTCGGTTTTGTTGATGCGGACAATCGAAATGATTGCTTGCATTTTCCCCAGCCGTCTGCTATACTGTGACCGTGAGCTCACAAAACACTTCATTCTCGATTGGGAGGAACAACATGACCTCACTCAGCGAAAGACTGAAACTCCTGCGCAAGCAAAAAGACCTGACGCAGGAGCAGCTTGCCGACTATATGGGCGTATCTCCGCAGGCGGTAAGCCGTTGGGAAACGGCAGCCACCTCGCCCGACATCTCCGCCCTGCCGATGCTCGCGGACCTGTTTGAAATCACCGTGGACGAACTGCTCGGCGTGAACGCCGCGGCCAAACAGAAAGAAATCGCCGCCGTCATTGCCGAAGCGGAGGACCAGATCGACCGCATGATTACGGAAGGTCCCATCATCAAGCTCCGCGAAGCGCTCAACAAATATCCGAACAACGACCGCCTTCTGACCTGTCTGATGTACGCGCTGTATGCGGCGAGCGAGGACGAAGACCTGTGCCGCGCATACGACGCGGAGATCGTGTCCATCGCGTACCGCATCCACCAGTATTCGACGGACAACTGGTGCCGGAACGAATCCCGCCGCCTCCTGTTCCGGCATTACTGCGATACGAAACGAAAAGCGGAAGCCATGCAGATCGCGGAGGGGATGGCGGATATCGAAACCTGCCGCGAGCGCAATCTCTACTGGGCTCTCGAAGGAGAAGACCAAGTCAATCATCTCCGGGGACGCATCTCCGACGACCTGAACATGCTTCTGTGGGACCTTTGGGCGTTCTCCGTTCACGCGCATCTGACGGAAGAGGAGGTCGGTGCATTCGATGCCGCGCGCGCATCCGTCGAAGCGGCCGTCAACAAACTCGGCGTCTGAGCCGGACAATCAGCGGAAACCCGCGTGAAGACATCCAAATCAAACAGAACCGGGCGGCTGCCGTATACAGTCGCCCGATTTTTGTCCGGTCACACCGGAGCGCACGCCCCCTGCCGCGCGAGCGGGAAGTGTTTGATTGCGGTTAGCCGATGAAGGTTTTGGTCAACGCGTTGAGTTGTGACTGTTCTTCCTCATCCAATTTGCACTCTCCGCCGGCTTCGTTCAAGCGTTCGGAACAGCGGTACAGTGTCTGCAGGAACCGGCGGATCGCAAAACGAAGATGATCTTTCAGTTCTTCTCCTTCGAGCAGGTAGGTCAGCATGAATAAATCCGTCCCCGTCGCGTCCGGCATATCCGCAGCGATTCTTCTCGCGTCCTCCTTCGCCCCCTGTGCGTTGAGAACGAGGCAGAGTATTTGTCTGGCGCAGTTTCGCCATCGTTCTTCCTTACAGTCCGAGAGAATCCGGCGGCACGCTTCTTCCGCTTCAAGAAGCAGCGCGGGACGTTCCGTCTTGTCTGCGCGGTTCTCCGCGTACCACCAGAGATCGGAAGCCAGCATCTGACCGAGGAATGCTTCATCCGGCAGTTCCCGTACGGCATCCCGAAGAAAAGCGATCCCCTCCTCGATACGGAATCCGACATCCGGAAGACCGTCTGCGTTTTTGCGCGCACGGATTTGGTTATACTTGTCCGTAATCTGCTCGACCCGTCGACGACGTTCCTCTGCATCCACGCCGAGAAGATGGTCGACCGTTACCGCATAATAGGACGCGATAGCAGGCAACAAAGAAAGGTCTGGCCATCCTTCGCTTCGTTCCCATTTCGACACGGCTTGTGTCGAAACACCAAGATGCCGCGCAAGATCCTCCTGTGTATTTCCCCGCTTGCGGCGGAGATCTCTGAGCCGTTGGGCGATGATAATTTTCATTTGTTTTCGTCCTTCTGTTGAGATAACAAGGCCTTGTTTCACAGCCAGTATAGCAGAAACCGCTCGTACTGTAAAGAACCGCTGCGATGAGAATTCTCAACGAATGTAAACGAATCGTTGAACCATTATTCCCGTATTGTTCCGTTGTCCATCCGGATGACGATATCGGCGTGCGCGGCGATATCCGGGTCGTGCGTCACCATGAGCAGCGTCTGGTTGTATTCCTTTTTCGTCAGCAAAAGAAGGTCGAGCAGTTCGCGCGCGGAATCCTTGTCGAGATTCCCGGTGGGCTCGTCCGCAAAAATGATCGCAGGCTTGTTCACAAGGGCGCGCGCCACGGAGACCCGCTGCTGCTCGCCGCCGGACATTTCGCTGGGGATGTGGTGCAGTCTGTCCGTGATGCCGAGCGTTTTCGCAAGGTCCGCGATATAGTCGAGATCGGGCTTCCTGCCGTCCATGAGCGACGGGGTGCAGATGTTTTCGAGCGCGGTCATGGTGGGGAGAAGACTGTAATCCTGATACACCACGCCGATCTTCTGACGCCGGAGTTCGGCGCGTTTCTTTTCCGTCAGTTTGTAAATATCTTCGCCGTCATAGGTAACCGTGCCGCCGGACGGCTTCTCGAGAGCAGACAATGCGCGGAGAAACGTGGATTTGCCGCATCCCGACGGACCGACGATGGCCGTGAATTTGTTTTCCGCGATGCTGACATGGATGTCGTTCAGAGCATGGATCCGTTTTTCGCCCTGAATATAAATCTTGGTGAGAGCTTCGGCTTGTATTTTCATGATTCATTCCTCCGCTTTTTGGTTCCTAAATACCCCGAAATGCCGACCGCCATGATCACGCCGGCCGCCAGGACAAGAATCTCGCGCCATGCGAGGCGGAATCCGCTGAACTCATAGGATCCCGTCGCGGCAATGGCGGCGTTGATTGCGCCGACGTACCCGCCGTAGAGCAAGGTGAAAATCAGAAATCCGACCGCGACAAAGAGCCCGCTTTCCGCAAAAGCCAGCGTCCGGATTCTTCCCTCGCTTGTCCCCAGCCGCTCGAGAAGCGTGAATTCCCCCTGCCGGTTCGTCAGGTGCTGGGTGTGGAGGAGAAAGACGGAGAGGATCGAGATCACGCAGATCAGCACATTCATCGCAGTCGCCGCGTTCGCAGACACGGTCCCGCCGTCGTCGAGGCTTTGCAGGCGGTCCTTTTGATTGGTGTATCGGGCGTGGGGGTCATACACCATATTCGGGATTTCCCCGCACAGAGCGGCGTATTGTTCCTCTGAAAGGTCTTCCGCGAGGTACACGTGAATGTCCGCGGGAAGGATTTCCGCCTGATTCAGCGACTGCATCAGCGTTTCATTCCCCCAGAAGCGCGGCGGCAGCCCGTTCAAGGGAACATTTTTGAGAATTGCGCCGACGGTATAATCCTTTCCCATTTCCGCGCAGTGCAGGGTTTCCCCGAGAACAGTTCCGCCGCTGTCGATCACGGCGATCTTGGTTTCGTCGTTCAGAACATCGTCGAGACTGCCGTCCGTGAGGTACTTCGACAGCTGCTTCCGGGTGTATCCGTCCAGACGCTCGAACTGCGCGGAGATACTGGTTTCCCCTTTCGTGAACGTGTAATTCACATTTGTTTTCTCGACCGTATATACCGCCTCTACGCCGTCCAGCGCAGAAATGTCGCGCACGATGTCGGAAACCGTGTCATATCCGTACGACACTTCGTTCTGCGTGATGAGAAACGCCGCGTCCGAGTAAAGCGCGCCTCCGTTTGAGACGATGTTTGCCGCGGCGGTTCCGTACATGGCCCCGACAAACAGGGGAAAGCAGACAATGAAGATAAAGAACAGGCAGTACGCTTTGTTCCGCTTGAACCGCAGGAAGATGTACGGCAGGACAAAGGATTTTGAGTTGTAGTAAAAAACGGACGAGGTTTTCACAAAGGATTTGTACGCTTCGGGTTCGCGCAGGACAACGAGCAGGGTCAGAACGCTTGCCGTCCCCGCGGCGGCGGCGAAGAATGAAAACGCCGACAGGAGAAAAACCCCGGGGGAAGGATCGAAGTACGGGACAAAGACCCCGCTTTGGTAAGTCTGCGCGTTATAAGGCGCGATTCTCTGAAACAGTGCGGCGGCAGCCGTCACCGAAACGGCATAGGCCGGGATTGACAGCAGCATCATATCGGTGAACGGCAGAAGAAACCGCATGGCAGGGGACATGCCGAGTCGGTGCAGTTTTCGGTAATCGGGAATCTCCCGGTTCAGCTTCAGTTTTAAAGTGGACGCGATGCACAGAACGGAAAAGAACAGATTGAACAATGCGATCCCGACATCCCCGGAATAAATGCCGCCTTCTTTCATCGTCGGAAGACGGAAATGGATCGACATGTTTACTTTTGCCTTTATGCTTTCATGGAATTTCTCGTAGTTTTCCGTCGTATGAACAAAATCGTCCCGAAAGCTGTAATAAGAAACGGACGAATCGGAACGGCACTGCTCTTCGAGGCTTTCGAGTAGCGCATCATCTGAGCAGACAAAAGCAAACTCCGTGTCGTCCGCGATCCGTCGGTCGAGGATCCCGGCGATATGCAGCTCCAGCGGTCCGCCGGACGGGTCCTGAAACGCCGTCAGAGTCAGAACGCCGTTTTCGATATGATTCCCGAAATAGTGAAAGACGTACGGACTGACAAAGACGTCACCGTCGCCGAGGGAGGAGATATCGTAGCCGAATTCCTCATAAAAAGCCGCGTGTTCCGACCCTTTCGGGATGGAGGTTAGGAGAAGACGGCGCGCTGTGTGATTCGGGTCGAATTCTTCGATTTCTTTTTGATAGGCCGGAAAAAGGTCGACGTATTCCAGCCGTCCCTCAAATTGCGTATACGCATTCCCCCCGAAAGCCTGCTCGCTTGTCTTTTCCTGAAAAGCGTCCGCATTTCTGACGACAATCTGGTACGGATAGTAGTAGACTTTCTCAGGCGGCTCCTCATGGGACAGGGTCAGATAAAACACGGAAGCGCACAAGAGAATCCCGCTCAGAACAAAGGAGAGAAACGGCAGGATGTAGTTCGATTTCCGGCGGCGTAAATTTTCACGGATGTATAACAAGATAAATTTCATAACCGTCACCTCCCATTCTATGTCATCCGCGGCGTCGGCGCGCATCTTTCACGCCAGCACACCCGCCCGCAGAGCACAGACCTCGTCGGCATAGGCGGTCAGGCTTTCGTCGTGCGTCACCATGACGACGGTCCTGTGCAGCGACTGTAAGAGCTTCATGATCTCGTCGGCATTCACGCGGTCGAGGTTTCCCGTCGGCTCGTCCGCCAGGATCACCTTCGGCTGCCGGATGATGGCCCGCGCGATGGCGACCCGCTGCTGCTCGCCGCCCGAGAGCTCCGTCACGCGCTGATGAATACGGTCTTCGAGCCCGACGGCAATCAGGGCCTCCTCCACCCGCGCCCGCCGTTCTTCCTTCGGCACGCCGTCAAAGCCGAGCGGCACCTCGACGTTCTCGAACGCCGTGAGCGTCGGGATGAGCTGGTAGGACTGAAACACGAATCCGATCTTTTCCCGCCGCAGGTCCGTGCGCTCCTTGGCCGACAGTCCCGCCGTGTCCGTGCCGTCGAGGCGGTAGGTGCCGCCGTCGTACGGTTCGAGCAGACCCATGACCGAAAGAAGCGTCGTCTTGCCGCTGCCCGATTTCCCGAGCAGGATCAGGAATTCCCCCTCGGGCACGTTGAGCGTCACGTCCTCGAGCACCGGACGGGGCTTTCCCTTCACCCGGTACGCCTTTTTCAGATGTTCCATGTAAATCATTCCCTCTCCCCCTCTCTGAACAGTACGCCCACCGATCTGCCGCCGAGCTTCCAGTGCATCACGAGCAGCGGGATCGCCGCAGCCAAAAGGATCCCCGCACATAAGATCAGAAACGACCAAATGCTGCCGCCGTGTGTTTGAAACAGCCTCGCGGGAAATCCCTCCGCGAGAATGCGGCGCCGGAGCCAGATCCGAAAAAGGCGGGTGCTGACGAAGGTGCCGAAAGCCACCGCCGGAAGAAGCACAAGAAGCGATTCGTGAAGCATCACCCGCAGAATCGTCTTCTGCCGGACCCCGAGCGCGGACAGAACGGCGGCGGACTGTGTTCCGTGGCTCAACACATGGGAAGCGGCGTAATACGCGGCGAACCACGAAAGCACCCATCCGCTCACGCGCATCGTTCCGCCGATCGTCGCCGCTTTGGACGCCCAGTGAAACGCCCTGTATTCCGGCGTCCCGACGGTGAGGATCTCTCCGGAATAAACCGAAACGACCACCTCAGCGCTGTGGCGGAGCCCGTCCACGAAGACCGCGCCGCCGACGCAGAGGGCGACGAGAAGCATGAGCAATATAAACCGTTTCTTCTGTCTCCCGACATCCCGGACGGCATAGAATGCGGGATAGTCCTCTTTGTATTTCATCCGAGCCTCCTGTAAGTGCGTTTCAGGGCGATCATGGAAAGTACGAAGCTGACGAGGAATCCGAGTGCGGCGGCCAGCAGGATCAGCGCGACGTAGCCCGGTGCGATCCGGCAGGGGATGGCGAGTGTGCGGATGACCGTGAACCCGGCTTCGGTGAGCTTATGGATCAAAAATCCCCCGCCGAGCGCCGCCGCGGACGCGATCAGCGTGACGGACGCGAATTCCAGCGCGTCAGCCAGCGCGATTTTCCGGGGCGGGATGCCGAGCGCGCCGACAAGCCGGGCGTTTTTGCGGTTGTCCTGATTGTTCAAAAGCACGCCAATGAGCATGAAGACGACGAGAAAGATGCCCGCTCCCCACGCGGTTTTCCGGACAGCGTCGATCTGCTGTTCGTAGACGCGCCCGTGCACCTGGATGAGCTCGGAGGCCGGAAAAATGCCGAAATCGCCGCTCCGGTCGCCCATAAATCCAGATCCCGCATAACGGGCGTTGAGCGTTTCCGCGCCTTCCTCCGACCGGAACCACAGGAAGACTTGATTGACGTGCACAGGCGGTACGGGTGAGGATTTCACATAGATCAGATTGAAGAGATCGCCGCGGATCTTCAAATACGCGTCCGGTACGTCTATTTCCGTCTCTCCAACCCGGTCGAACGGTGTCCCCGGAATCCAAAGAGAAGCGTCGGAACTGTTGGCTTCGTGAAACTTCAGAAGCCAAGCCGGATTGTCCGTGGCGTACAGCGGAACGATCGCCGCGACCCGGAGGGTGCGTTCATCGCCATCCGTTACGCCCTCCCGGACCGAAAATTCGTCTCCGACAGCTAAACCGTTCCGTGCGGCGAACTGCTTCGTGATAACGCATTCGTTCTCTGCCAGCCGGAGATCGGCGGGGAGTTCCCAGCGAATCATCTTCTGGTTCAAGGAATTGACGGACCAGACAAAAGCGTCGGGATCGCCGGACAGCAGATAGCATTCGATCACCGACTGCTCCGGCACCTCGGAATAGGTCCGGTATTCCTCCGGCGTCCGCTCGATCCGATAGACGGGCGTGACCGCGGCAATCACGGCCTCGTCCGTGGGGGAGATCGCGTCCGTCAGCGCCTCGACGTCGGTGAGCGTGCAGAGATATTCCCGGTCGTATTCCCGCATGGCGTCCGCGGCAAAGAGGAACTCCTTCGTTCCATCCGGGTTTACTATGTAAGCGCCGTCATTTCTTGAGGAAGCCGCCGGGTTTCCGTTATACTGGAGTTCGTCCCGGAAACGGAGATTGTACAGATCCCGGTACGGCGCCGTCGCCTCGTCGAGTTTTACCCGGAGCGCGCCGCCGAGGTTCAGCATACAGCAGAGAATGGACAGACAGGCGAACAACAAGAGCCCCGTGCGCAGGTTCCGCCTGTGCCGGAGAAGATTCCGAAACGCATAGGTCACGAGATACATCTTCCTCCCCCTTTCTGCTGGATCCGCAAACGTTCATGCGCGTCACGCCAACAGCCCCGCCCGCAGGGCATAGACCTCGTCGGCGTAGGCGGTCAGCTCTTCGTTGTGCGTGATCATGAAGACGGTCTTGCCGCGTCCCGCTTCCGTGAGCGTCTCCATGACGGCTTTGGTCGTGCTCTTGTCGAGGTTCCCGGTCGGCTCGTCCGCGATCAGAAGGGACGGTTCTACCACAAGCGCGCGGGCGATCGCGATCCGCTGCTGTTCTCCGCCCGAGAGTTCCGACGGGACATGCGCGGCGCGCGCGGAGAGCCCCACTTCCCGGAGCACCGCCTCGACCCGCTCGCCGCGTTCCTCCTTCGGGACCCCGCGGTAGCCGAGCGGCAGTTCGATGTTTTCCCGCGCCGTCATCGTCGGGATCAGGTTGAAGCTCTGGAAGACAAAGCTGACCTTTTCGCGGCGCAGATCGGTGCGCGCTTTGGAAGTCAGGGTGTGGATGGGCACCTCGTCCAGCCAGTATTCGCCCGACGTCGGGGTGTCGAGCAGTCCGAGGATATTGGCGAGGGTGCTCTTCCCGCTGCCGGACTCCCCGAGGAGCATGACGAATTTCCGATCCGGGACCGTCAGCGTGATCCCTTTTAACACCTCAAGCGTCTCGTGCCGGGTTTTGTAGGTCTTTCGCAAATCAAATAAACGGATCATGCCGCGCCTCACTTTCTCTCCGCCAGCAAATCGGTGGGGTTCGTTCTCATCAGTCTCACGGTCAGCTTGCCGATCGGGATCAAGAGGATCAAGAGCGCCGCGCCGAGACAGAGCATCTCCGCCACGCCGCCGCCCATGCAGGAAAGGATTCCCTCCGGAAGACGGGCCGCCGCGATTTCGCGCCGCAGATACGCCCCGGCGATCATCCTCCCGGCCGCCAGCCCGCACACGAGCGTCGCCGTGCACGCCGCGAACAGCTCGAGGAACAGGGTCCAAAAGATCTGCCCGCGCGACAGTCCGACGGCATATAGGATCCCGACGTCGAACATGCGCTCTCCGATCATGATGGAGGAGACGTACAGGACCGCGACCGCGCCGACGAGGAGCACGCTGAACGAAAGCAGCGTCGCGGATTCCCCGAGCCGCCTCGCCCGGTCCTCCCGCTCGGATGCCGCCAAGACTTCTTCGTCCGTGACGTCGAGCGCCTCGGCGTATGTACTCCCCCGGTCTGCGGCCATCCGGCACGGCACCGCGACGGACGTGAAGACGCCGGTGAGAAGCGCGCAGACCAAGAGCAGCGGCATCAAAACCCGGTAGCGTCCGCGCTGACGGCCGATATTCCGCAGCGCATTCTGCATGAGAAACATGATTCTTCCCTCCTCCGCTTTACGCTTCGTCCCGGCGGATCAGCCGGATCGGCGAATTTATATGGATGTAACCGGCGGTCAGCAGCGCCGTCACGATGAAACAGCCCGCCGCCGCGCATACGGCGAAAACGAGTCCGACAGCGGTCGGGCCGTACCGCAGCGCGTTCATCTCGAGATAGATATACCCCTTCGACAGGAGCCAGTGAACGGGACCGCCGCAGACCGCCGCCGCAAGCAGGGCGATGGTCACGAGGATCGTGTTCTCCCCCGCCGTCTTCATCACGATGTCCCGCTCCGGGATGCCGAGACTCAGATAGGTCCCGATTTCCCGCCCGTTCTCGCGGATCAGAACGATCGTCACGATCAAGAACAAAATCGCGGTCAGCGCGCCGGAGACCCGGATCATGGTGTCCGCCGTTTCAAGCAGAAAGTTCGGATTCCTAATGAAGTTTTCGTAGGAATTCGCGAACGGATAAACGGTGAATTCCGCGCGCCAGTCCTCCGGGAGCATGCTCCGCACGGCTTCCTCAAAGGCTTCCGGCGAGGCGTCGTCTTTGAGGTCGAAGTATGCGAAGAAGTTGTTGAGGTGGTGCCGCGCGGCGAAATCCGCATCGGTCTCCGGTGTCCCGAAGAGGGCATAGGCCGTCTCGAAATCCGTATGGATCACCCCGAGCATGGCTTCCGAAATATAGTAATACGAATCCCGGTAATGCGCCCGGATATACTCCTGCGCATCCGTGTTCTCACATAGCCGGTCAAAAGGTGTCCCGGTGTCCGGTCTGCCGCCGAAATCCTCGAAGAAATCCGCGCCGGTCAGGTGCCTCCCGCTGCGCGGCACGTCCGGATTCACGAATTCAAACCGATCCGACCTGTAAAGGCTGTAAATCCCGGAGATTTTCAGCTCGGCGATCGGATTTCCGGCCACATCGCACAGCGTCAGGCTGTCCCCGACGCCTTTGCCGTAAATCCGCGCATAAAAGTCCGTGATGACGCATTCTCCGTGCCTCGGTTCCACGCCTTCTGTCAGAATGAAATCGAACAGGCGCTGCGATGAGGTTTCCCGCGCGATCCCCGTGAACGCACCGAGGTCCCCGCCGACGACGATGTGCTCCGTCATGATCTTTGTGGGAACGTCATGAACCCCCATGCCCATGCGGCTGTAAAGTCCCTTCAGACTGTTCTGTATATCCGCGGGAAGATCTTCCGAGAATCCGTAGGCGGTCTCCGCGTAGGCGACGGCAGTTTCCCGGCATTCCGGCAGGCTGCCGAGAGCATCAAACATCTCCGTCGTTGCCGGATACGGATGGTGATACGCGGACATGACGTCCGGATCGAAGTAGATATCGGGGACCCCGTCCGTCGCGGACGTGCCGTTGACGCGCATGTCCAGCGCGGACCAGCCGGGATGCTCCGGACTATACTGCAATTCATTCCGGAACGCGATCCGGTAACGGTTTGCGTAACGAGCGGCAATCTCACGCTGTTCTTTCAGGGCGAAACTGCGGTAAAAGAAGCCGCAGAAAGCGACGGACAGGACCGCCGCAAGCAGGAGGCACGAGACGATGTTCCTCCTCTTGTGACGGACAAGCCCATATAGGACCGCTTTCCCTTTAAACTTCGCGCTGTCCATCCCGCGCCTCCCGTGAACGGTTTTGTGTATAAGCGCCTCCCGGCCGCGGAAGGATGAACGTCGTTTTGTCCATCTGCGGCACGCGTTTGCATCCGGAAAACACTTTTTTCTTATTTAGATTTTACACGATATCCGCACCCTTGTCAAGAGGCCGGAAATGATTTTTTCGTTATTTCGGCAAAATCCGGCGTCTTTTTCCAAAAACAAAAGACCGGGGGCAAATCAACGGGCGTATCGTTGACTTTTCCCCCGATCATATCGTCTGATTGGAGCTTTGTGCTTCCGCTGTGTTCAGTTCGCGTAATAGATCTGCGCCAGGCCGCCGTGGGAGGTCTCGCGGTATTTTTCGTCCATGTCGCGGCCCGTGCGGTACATCGTCGCGACGACCTCGTCGAAGGAGATCTTGCGCGTGGAGAAGAGGAAGCGCGAAAGGTTAACGGAACTGATGGCGCGCATCGCGGCGACGGCGTTGCGCTCGATGCAGGGGATCTGCACCAGTCCCTTGACCGGGTCGCAGGTGAGGCCGAGGTTGTGCTCCATCGCGATCTCGGCGGCGTATTCGATCTGGTCGATGTTCAGCCCGTACAGGGAGGCGAGGGCCGCCGCGGTCATGGAGCACGCGCTCCCGATCTCCGCCTGACAGCCGCATTCCGCGCCGGAAATGCTCGCGTTGGTGCGGATGACGTTGCCGATGAGCGCGGCGACGGCGAGGGCGTCGAGGATCTCCTCCTCGGGGAAGCCGCGCTCGCTTTGCATGTAGTACATGACGGCGGGCAGGACGCCGCAGCTGCCGCAGGTCGGGGCCGTGACGACGATGTTCTCGTCCGCATTCTCCTCGCTGACGGCGTAGGCGTAGGCGGCGATGATGCGGTTCATGGTGACGTCCGCGCTCTCGTTGTAGCACCGCGTCTCATAGAGGGTCTTCGCCTTCCGCGCGACGCCGAGGCCGCCGGGGAGGATGCCCTCCGCCGCAAGCCCTCTCTGCACGGACGCCTTCATGGCCTCCCACACGGTTTTCAGATAGTCCCGGAGGGAGGGATCCTCGAGGCGGTAAATGAACTGCGCGAGATTCAGGCTCCGGTCCCGGCATATCTTCAGGATGTCGGTGAAATTCTTCTGGGGATAGACCTCGAGCTCGTCGTCGGATTCCTCGTTTTCGATCCGGATGGAACCGCCGCCGATCGAGAAGATCCGGTCCGCCCCGATGCGCTCTCCGCCCCGGAACGCCTCGAACAGCATGGTGTTCGGGTGGGGCAGGCCCTGCGTTTTTCGGTCGAAGATGACTTTGATCCCGGGAAGTCCCGAGCGGACGGCTTTTTCCGTCCCGTGGCCTTCGCCCGTGAACGCCAGGGATCCGTACAGGGTGACCCGGTACTCGTCCGCGCCGGGATAGCGTTCCCCGAAGATCTGCGCGGCCCGGAAAGGACCGACGGTATGGGAACTGGAGGGGCCGTGGCCGATTTTATACACACTTTTGATCGTTTTCATTCCGGATGCTCCTTCGGCAGAGACAGGATCGGGCAAGGGCGCGCAGAACGCCTGCCCGCAGTAACCTTATGCAAGTCTATTATACAGGAAAACCCGGGCGAAGTCAAGCCGAAAACGCGGCGGTACGCGCCCGCATCTTCCCGCCCGCTCAGGCGTCCGCGCTCTCCCGGAACGCCTCCATGAGGGGCCTTGCGACGGTGACGGCGGTGTCGAAATCCGGATGCCACGCGCATTCGAGGCTGATCCGCTCCGCGTGCGGACAGCGGCGGAGAAGGGCCGCGATTTTTGCGAGGTCCTCCTCGTCGCCCGGGATCGGCGCCCAGCGGTCCTTCGGGCGTCCGTAATGGACGTGCCAGAGGAGATCCCCGTAGGACGGCAGGCTGTCGAGATCGTCCCCGTTCTCGCTGTGATGATAGAAATCGACGAGGACCCCGACGGCAGGATGACATGCCATCCGGGCGGCCGCCGCGCCTTCTGCCACCGTGTGGATGAAATTGCAGTCCCGGCGCGACAGCGGTTCCACGACGATCCGCATGCCGTGCCGCTCGGCCGCCTCTCCGCAAACCGTCAGCACACGGGCAAACTGCGGCTCGACCTCCTCGCGGCTCATCCCCTCCGGGATCCCGCGCACGAATCCGCTGCCGATGACGGCGATTTTTCCGCCCCATGCCGCGGCGCGCCGGAATCCGCTCTCCACGTACTCTTCGATCTCGCCGAGCAGCGGCGTTTGGTCGCCGTCCTTCGCATACAGCTTCATGCCGCCGCGGAAGAAGATGTTGTACGCCTCGGCGGGGACGGCATACTTTTCGATCAGGTCCGTGTTCTGCCGGAAGGCATCCTCGTCGAGGCCTGCCAGCCAGCTGAAATTCGCTTCCAAATAGTTGTACCCGAGCTGCGCGAGCAGGGGCAGCTTGTCGGGGGACGCGCATACGCCGATTTTCATATAGAAACTCCTTTTCGATAATCCCGGACACGGATCCGCGCCGGACCCGGGTGATCCGTCGGTTTTATTATAGCACGGCGGGAGCGGCTCTGCAAGAGCGATTCCCCTGCCTTTGCGTTTTTTCTCGTCTCGGGGCGGGAGAAAAACAGAGCGGGCATCCCCTCCGCCATTTCCGGCAAAGGTCTTGACGAATCGGGTTTTTTATGCTATATTGGCCATAGATCACCGGACGACGCTCCGATGCAGGTTTTGGACCCCCCCGAAAGTGAAAACAAGAAAATGATGTTTGCATATAGACTCCCTAAATCCCTCGTCTTCCTCTGCGCGCTGCTGCTTCTCGCGGGGATGCTTATCTGCTGCGGATGCGACACGCAGAACGGCGGCACCCCCGTGACAGAACCCGCCGATACCGCCGCAGAGCCCGCCCCGGCTGAGGACAAACCGGTGCCGGAGCCGGAAGCGCCGGATGCGGAAGAACCGGAACCGGAGCGGGATCCGGCGCCCGATCCCGATCTTTCCCTGTACCGTGACCTTGTCATCTCCAAAGTCTACGGCAACGGCGGGAACCGCTCCGCCGCGTGCGCATACGGCTTTATCGAGCTGACGAACACGGGGGAGGCCCCGCTCGCGCTCGGCGATCTCTCGCTGTATTACCGCACCGCGGATGCCGCGGAGTACGTCTCGTTCCGCCTCCCTGCCGTCACGCTGAACGGCGGCGGGTGCTGTCTCATCCGCTGCGGATCCGACGCCGCATCGTACAACCGTTCGGCGGAAGTCCTCCGTATCGAGGATTACGATGCCGGATGGGAGATCGCGCTGAGCGGCAGGGATATCCGCCTGGTCCTCGCAGCCGCCGGAAGGACGCTCGATGCCGCGGTGCCGCCGGAGGAGCTGCCCGGCGTGATCTCCTATCTCGCCGCCTCCGACGGGTACTTCTTTGACACGGGCTATGTGTCCTGCCCCAACAAAAACACCGTGGTGATCCGCACCGCCATGAAGCAGGACAGCGGGTACTACCTCACAGACCTGACGAAGGTCACGGCAGAAAAGCTCGCGCAGATCGCGCCCGCCGCCATGAACGGTTCGCGCGCCGCCGTCCTCGGCTCCAAGCTCCGCGAGGTGAAATTCTCGCATGCCGCCGGCTTCTACGCCGCCCCCCTCGATCTCGAGCTCTCCGCGCCATCCGGCTACGGCACGATCTACTACACCACGGACGGATCGGATCCGACGACCTCGAACACCCGGATGCAGTACAAAGCCGCCATCCCGCTGACCGACACGACCGAAACGGAGTTCGGGAACACATACACGACCGGCTTGCGGTATGTCAGCAACATCGCCTCCTCCGCGAAGAAAATGATCGGCGCGCACGTGATCAAGGCCTGCGCCACGAACGGGGAGGACTACACCGGCGTCTACACGAACTCCTATTTCGTCAGCGAGAAGATGGCGAAATACGGCGTGACGGTCATGTCCGTTTCGCTGGAGACAAAGGAGATGTTCGGAAATCCCGGCTTCTATCACAATTTCAACCCGTCCTCCAACGATCCCAACACGCGCGGCAAAGCGTTCCTCGAGGTGTTCGACGCAGACGGCGTCCGCCGCGGATATTCCAACGTCGAGCTCGCGGCGAGCGGCCACGGATCGTCCGGCACCGGCATGCGCTCCATGAAGGTGTTTTACAAGGGCTCCGAAAACGAAACGGACGGCACGGATTCCCGGCTCTATTACGACCTGTTCGACGGCCGCGCCACCAATGCCAAGGGACAGTCCATCACCGATTTCTCGCGGCTCGTTCTGCGCAATTCCGGCAACGACCACAAGGTGTCCTACATCCGCGACGCATACATGCAGCGCCTCAGCAGTGAAATGGCCGCCGACACCATGGCCTACGCACCGGTGCTCGTGTTCATCAACGGGGATTTCTGGGGGATCTACAACGCCCGCGAGCGGTACAGCGGGGACTACGTCGAGTCCCACTACGGGATCGACAAGGACAACGTCGCCCTGATCGAAAGCGACTACTCGCAGGTACATACGAATCAGAACGCCCCGTTCATCGTGACCTCCGGCCTCGAAGACGACGCGGACGACTTCAACGATCTGGTGAAATACATCCGCAAAAACGACATGACGTCGGGCGAGTGTTTCGCCTACGTGGAAAGCAAGCTGGACCTCGATTCCCTCATCGATCTGTTCGTCTCGCGGCTCTATTTCAGCTCGCTCGACTTCCCCGGCAACAACATCAAGCTGTGGCGCAACCGTGCCGCCGACGATCCTTCCGGGGCGGACAACCGGTGGCACTTCGTCATGCTGGACATGGACATGGGCATCTCGTTCTATAAAGACGCGAACAACACGACGGAGACCTCGAGCTATTTCAGCTG
This sequence comes from Clostridia bacterium, assembly GCA_017550315.1. Taxonomy (GTDB): domain Bacteria; phylum Bacillota; class Clostridia; order Oscillospirales; family CAG-272; genus UMGS1696. Next base: position 13,671 of record JAFZPN010000058.1, on the reverse strand, counting down.
GCTCGGCTCCGACGGCACGGTCGCCAGCAGCATCATCCACAAGCTTCTGAAAAACGAGGGCTTCAAGAACCGGTTCCTCGCGCGCTTCTATCAGGCACTGAACGAGATCTACGTCCCCGCGAAGATGGAAGAAGAGCTCGACGCCATCGTGTGGGAACGCTCCCCCATCGAGAACCTGCAGTCGCAGCGCTGGGGCGCGAGCATGGACACGTACAATTCTTCGATCTCCGACATGCGGCGGTTCGTCCGGAACCGGAACAAGTACGCTCTGCGCTTCCTGTGCTCCTATTTCAAAGTCTCCGAGGAAGATCTGCGCAATCTCGGCGGCAATTCGCTCGCGGTGTATTTCTCCGAGACACGGCTTTCGGTCACCGTGAACGGCGAGGCAGTCCCGAATCCGTGGATCAGATCGTTTGAGGATTCCCTGACCGTGCACGTCGCCGCCGAGGCCCGGGAGGGCTACGAGATCACCGCGATCCTCTTCACGGATCAGAACGGCAGCACCGTGCGGTACGAGGGAAGCGAAGCCGAGATCACCGCCGGCGGGCCGGGAGAGATCCGCTTTGAGACGAAAAAAACCGCCCGCCCGGACGGTCTGTCCGTACGCTCCGGCATCGTCGCCGGCGGATGCGAGCTGTTTTATCTGGCCCCGGACAGCCGCCTCTATGCGTGGGGGAGCAACGAAAACAACGTCCTCGGCGCGGGGGAATCCGAAGACCGGATCACGACGCCGAGGCTCGTGCACGAAAACGTCGCGCAGATCGAAGTCTGCCACGGAAACGATCTCGAAAACGGCAACAACAATATCATGGCGGCGATCCTGACGCTCGACGGGGAAATCTATGTGAGCGGCACATCGACCGTCCCGGGCGTGGACACGGATTCCGCCCCGTGGACGATGCTCGAATTCGACGGCATCCCCGTCTCCGTCAGCGTCGGCTACGACCACCTGCTCGTCCTCGATCAGAACGGCACGGTGTGGGGCATCGGGGACAACCGCTACGGTCAGCTCGGCGAGCAGGACCTGGGCGGCTCCGTCATGACCTTCTCGAAAATCGCCGACGGCGCCGTGATGATCTCCGCCGGACGCCGGAACACCGCCTACGTCGATCGGAACGGGGACTGCTATGTGCTGGGCGACGGCCGCTGGCACAAATTCCGCGACTCCGACGAGAACATCACCTCGCCGCACAAGCTCCTCTCCGGCGTTCAGTCGATCGCGAGCGGCGAACATGAACTTTTGATGGTCACGGAGGACGGATCGCTGTATTACGCCGGCTGGCGGTCGATCGCGGGATTCAAGCAGGGCACCGGAACCGCGGGCGCGGAGAAGCTCTCGGTCTCCGACGTGACGAAAGCGGCGATCCATTTCGGCGACATCGCGATCCTGACCGGCTCCGGCGCGCTGTACGGCTACGGCATCAACAACGGGAACTGTCTCGGCAGCCCGGCGGTCGACGGCGTCCCTTCCCTGCTCGTGGGGGAGGGGGTCTGCGACGTCGCGGCGGGATATGCGTTCCTTGCGTATCTCGATGCCGACGGGGTCGTCCGCGTGAACGGCACGGGCACGGACGGACAGGCCGGGGACGGCACCGTGTCCGAGTATGTCAGGTGGGCCGCTGCCAAAATGGAATAAACAGAGGCTCCCGCGCTCATGGCGGCTGCAGCGGGTGAGAAAACGAAACAGGGCGGTGATCCGCGGATGGATCATCGCCCTTTGTGTTTGTATGCCGGTATCCTGCGCATACCATCATCCGCGCGGCGCGATCCGCCCTTCGGCGTATCCAATGAACTCATCGCCGCCGCGGCGTCCGTTGTACCAGAGGCGGTACGTGCCGTCGTCGGCTTTCACGACCGTCGGCTTATAGCAGGAATCGGCGTCCCATTCCCCGGGTGACGGCATGACGAGCGGATTCTCCGGAACGCGCTCCCATCCGGTGATCCCGTCCCGCGAGCGCGCGGCGCAGATACAGGCCGTGTGGATGTCCCGGTAGCCGATGTAGAACATGAGATACCCGTCGTCTTCTTTGAGGATGTCGACCGCGCCGATCCGCTCCTGCTCGTATTCCTTTTCGGGATTGTAGGCAAAAACGGGATTCCCCGGGTATTTCGTCCACCTCACGCCGTCGTCGGATTCCGCGTAGCCGATCACGTTCGGCTCGTAGGTCTCCCCGGCGGCGTACCACATGCGGAACCTGCCCCCGTCCACCATGACGAAGGGGTTCATGACGGATTCCTTCTCGAAATCCGCCTCCGGGACGAGCACGGGATCGCAGCGGAACCGCTCGAAATGAATGCCGTCGTCCGAGCGCGCGACGCCGATCTTCGAGACGCCGTGGCCCGTTCCCCAGTCCCAGACCTGCCCGGTGTACCACATGAGCCAGCCGTTCCCCTTCGGATCGGGCAGGACGCAGCAGCGGTTGACGATCTGCTCCCAGCCGGAGGTTTTGTCCGGGCCGAGTGTGATGACCGGTTCGCTCCAGTGAAAACCGTCGTCCGAGAAGGTCACGGCGAAGGATTCCCGCGGCCGCCACGAGACGTCCATCCGCAGCCGTCCGTCCGGCTGCCTGCGCACAAAGGCGTCGAACATCGTCCCGGTCGATTTGTCCCCGAAGACGGGGGTGGGATGTTTCTGAAATGCGCTCACTTCCATGATAAACCTCTTTCCGTGTCCCGGCAGTCCGCGCCGGGGTCAATCCTGATACTGCTTGATGAACTTTTCGATTTGCTTTTCCGCCACCTTCTGATTCCTCTGGATCGAGGACGCGATGGTGTCGGCGGATCCCGCATTCAGCAGTCCCGTGTACAAATTGCTCAGGCCGAGGAAATTGTAAACCAGTTCGGTATCCTGGACGCGGGAAGAGCGGATGACGTTCAGCATCTCGACGGAATCCGGATCCCGCATGGCCTTGCCCGCGAGCAGGACGTCGTAATAGACGACCGAGGTGGAATAAAACGCGTCCGCGTTCATGGCCTCGAGCATCGCGCCGGTGAACTCCGTCGTTTCGGAATTGCGCGGAATGAGAATGATGCTGGCCCAGTAGGTACTGAAGGGATGATAGAATCTTTCCTGCTCCTCGTCATACTTCGGCAGGGGGAGCAGGCCGATGTCCACGTCGAGATCCCGGTAGATGATGATCTCCTCGATGCCGTTCACAAGGAAGAGCGCCCCGCCGGTACGGAAATTGTCTCTGAGGCCTTTGTCCCAGATATCGTCGACCTTACCGGTCAGGTCCTCCGCTTTCATGTAGTTCCCGCTCGTCATGATCGCGCAGACTTTTTCTGCGGCATCATAGAACTTTTCCGTGATGTTCAGCCGCGGGTACCCGTCCTCGTCATTCTCGAACACACGGATGCCGGACGCGATCATGTGAAGGTTGAAGCCGTAGTTCGTACCGGAGATGCCGTAGCGGTCGTTCTGATCCCATTCGCCGTTGCCGTCCCGGTCGGTCGTCACGTTCTGTGCGATGGCATACATATTGTCAAGGGTCCACTTGCCCTCGCGCACCATCGTATAGGGATCGACCCCGTAATCCTTCGCGAGATCCTTATTGAATGTCGTTCCGTAGGTATGGGAATCCGTCCAGGTGTTGATCGAACCGATCGCGCCGTAGAGCTTCTTCCCGATCTCCATGGACTCCGCCACCGCACCGTCCCACCACGGTTTTGATACGTCGATGTGCTCCACGTCATACAGATTTGCCGTCATGCCCTGCTGCATCAGGCTGACCGCGTCGCCGAAGCCGGGGATGATCACGTCCCAGTTCTGTTCGGCTGCCCGGTAGGAATTGCCGAACGCCTGCCCTACATTCGAGTGGGTATCGTTTACGATGTGGATGTCCCACGTCTCTTCAAGCCTCCCGGTCCGCTCGAAGGTGGCGTCGTTCATGGCCTCTCCGTTCATCTCGTCCGACGCGACTTCGGAATAGAAGCGCACGACGGCGTCGACGACCTCGCGGGAGAGGAAGCGGAACGACTGCCCGTCGTACGTCCTGTCGGGGATGTCGGGCAGGAGCTTTGCCTCGGTTTCGGGGGCCTCGGTCTCCGGCGCCGGATTCTCGGCCGGAGCGCCCGTCACGGTCGGATCGGACGCCGGGGTGTCGGGATCCGCCGGTTTTTCGCTGCACGCCGCCAGCGGAAGCAGCAGCGCGAGGGCGAGCAGAATGGACAGCGCTTTTTTCATGTTCTTTACTCCTCCTTCTTGCTTTATCGTTATCTTCATCAGAGTTCGTTCGCGGTGTCGACCAGCGCGCAGATGTTCTCGAGCGGCACGTCCGCCTGGATGCCCTGCGCCGCGGCGATGAGGTATCCGCCGCCCTCGCCGAGCGCAGCCGTCACGCGCCGCGTCTCCTCCCGCACCTCGTCGGGGGTTCCGTACGGAAGCGTCCGCTGCGTGCTGATCCCGCCCCAGAAGGTCAGATCCCTGCCGTAGTCCCGTTTCAGTTCGAGAATGTCCATGCATTCCGGCTGTACGGGATTGAGCACGTCCGCCCCCATCTCGACAAGATCGGGCAGGATCTTGCGGATATCCCCGCAGGAGTGGACCCAGACGTCCAGTCCCGCGCCGCGGATGAGATCGTATTCCCGCTTTGCGCCGGGCTTCAGCATCGTCCGCCAGGTCTGCGGCGACATCAAGAGATCGCGCTGGGAGCCCCAGTCGTTTCCGAGGAGCACGCCGTCGAGGCCGGGGGTCCGGACGATCTGCTCCAGAATCGAGAGATTCTTTTCGGTGATGAAGTCGAGCAGTTCCATGGCGAATTCCGGCTCCGCCGCCATGTCCGCGAGGAAGTATTCGAGCCCGCGGGAGAAGTAGGCCTTCTCAAAATCGCTCGTCCAGACCTCGGCGAGGATGTACGCGTCGGTATATTCCCGCAGATAGCGCACGGAAGAGGCGAAGACCTCCATGCTCCCGAAATCCCGGGTCCCGGGGATGAAGTCCGGCGTGTCCTCCCTTTTGTAGGCGGCGGGGAGATCCTTCCAGTCCCACCAGGGGAAGTTCTCGAGGAAACAGACGTGGTTCCCCATGCTGTAATATAACGCATTGCGGTATTCGAGCTTCCCTTCGGCATGCAGCTTCCGCATGTCGTCCCGCCCGTAGCGCTCCCAAAGGCTTTCCCCGTATTTGGTCAGCCCGTCGTAAGCGAAATGAAAGAATGTTGGCGTCTTGTCAGGCGTCTCGTGGCGGATCGCAGCCTTTACCCGTTCCCGTTTTGTCATGAAGTCTCCGATCGGTTCGCCCAAAATCCGGCCCGGATCCGTCTTGCGCTTCCCGGAAAAATGTGCTATAATGATCGCGAGGAAGGCATTTCGTCCGAAACCCGGGTTCCGGGGCTTGATTCTTTGTACATTATACCAAGAATCCCGGAAGAAGAACATGCCTTTTCGTCCAGAAATTTTTGGCTTTTCGTCCGGAGGCGATCATGAAAACCGACGACGTCACGAGCCCCCTCTATCCCTCCTCGGAAGCGCCGACCTGCCTGTTTTTCCGGCGGAATCACGACATCCCGCTCGGGCCACTCAGCGAGCTGCTCTTCTCCATGCGGTATGTGGGGCACTATATCTGCGGAAAGGATTTTCACATCGCAAGAAAAATGGAGCCCTCCGCGCTGCTTCTCTTGACGCTCGCGGGCGAGGGGGAATTCCGGTATCAAAACACCCACACGACGCTCGGGCGGGGATCCTGCTTCCTGATCGACACGCAGATCCGCCACGAATACTTCCCCGTGAAGGAGGGATGGGAGTTCAAATACATCCACTTCCGGGGCGGCGGCGCGTCGGATCTGTTCGCTTATCTGGAACAGCACGGTCCCGTGCGCGTCTTCGACGAAGGGGAGATCGGACACGCGGAGGCGATCCTCGACCGCATCTTAGACGACACGGAGGAAGAGGTGATCGAGGACTATCCGGGGCTGTCCGGGGAGATCTATTCCCTCCTGATGCTCCTTCTGGCACACGACCGGCGGAAGACGGAGAAGAAACCGGAAACCGTCGAAGCCATGGCGCGCGCGGTCGAATACATCCGGAAAAACTACGCCCGCCCCGTCACCGCGCACGAGATCGCCCGGGCCGTCAGCCTCTCCCGCTCCGCCCTGTTCGCGCTCTTCCAGGAGACCTACGGCATGCCGCCGCACGAATATCTGACAGAGTACCGCCTGTCGCTCGCGAAGAATATGCTGATGCGCACCTCCCTCTCCGTCACGGAGATCGCGGAACAGACGGGTTTTCGGGACATCTTCGCGTTTTCCCGCCGTTTCAAAGCGCGAAACGGGATCTCCCCCTCGGAATACCGCCGCTGGAACCGGTTCCGGGAGACGGCGGGCCCGCGGTAAAGACGGGGCGGAAAATTCTCTCCCGGACACAATATGGACACAAATATATGGTATATTGGAGAAAAAAGGGGGACCGAACCGATGGACTTTATCCGAAACGGGGCCGCGATCCTGAACGAACGGATCCGCGCGATCCTCTCTGACCCCTCCCTGCCCCGGACGCTGACCGTGACCGGGAATTATGAGATCGAGGACACCGTCCTCCTCCCCTCGGACTTCACGCTGATCCTCGAGGACTGCCACCTCCGCATGGCGCCCGGGACCTTCTGCAATCTCCTCCGGAACATGGGGGCGACGGATGCGCGCGCGGACTGCCCGGACCGGGAGATCCGCATTCTCGGGCGCGGACGGGCGATCCTCGACGGCGGGGAATACAACGGCCTCTCCGAACGCAATTCGGAGAAGGACGGCATGCCGCACATTTCCGTGAACAATCTGATCCTTCTTGGTAACGTGGACGGCTTCCGCATCGAGGGGCTGCATCTCCGCCGTCAGCGGTGGTGGGCGATCAACCTGCTCTGGTGCCGGCACGGGCTTCTGCGGGACATCGATTTCCTGGCGGACGACCGCCGCGCAGAGCCGGACGGCACGCTCGTCCCCGGGCTCACACACCGGGACAACGGCTACGCGGCCTGTCACATCCACAATGCCGACGGGATCGATCTCCGCTGCGGCTGCCGGGACATCCTGATCGACCACGTGACCGGCTTCACGCAGGACGATACCGTCGCCCTGACCGGACTGCCCGGGCGTCTCGAATCGCTCTTCCGGCCGAAGGAAAGCGGCGGCGCTGCGCTGAGCGACGACATCTGCAACGTGACGATCCGGAACGTCGACTGCGAGGCGTTCTGCGCCAATATCCGGCTCCTGAATCAGGGCGGCGTCCGGCTTTACAACATCCTCGTCGACGGCATGACGGACAGCTCGATGGGCAGCGCGCACATGGACCGCGGGATCTGCGGCGTCCGGATCGGCGACAACCACCTCTACGGCTCCCGGCACTCGACCTTCGAGGAGACCTTCAACATCACGGTCCGGAACGTATATTCCCGCGCCGATACCGCGCTGCGTCTGGCCGGATGCATCGCGCGGCTGCGGGCGGAAAACATCTGCTGCTTCGACGGCGCCCTCGCCCGGATCGAAAACGACGCTCATCTGCTCGACGCGGAGGGGATTTGATCTCCCTGTCTCCGCGCTCCTTCATCCGTCCCATACCCGCATGAAAAATAAATCTACTTACCGGAGGGCACAAACATGACTTATCCGTCCACCTGGAACATCCGCGGGCTCTGCATCACAGCCCCGAAACCGGCAGACCTCGATCTGTTCGTCCGCTTCGTCCGGGAACGCCTCGCCGCGGACGGCATCAACACCCTCGTTCTCCTGACGCGCTACCGGTACGCCTTCGAGACGCATCCGGAGTGCCGGGGGAACGATCCGCTCTCGAAAGCCGACGTCGCCGCGATCAGGGCGGTCTGCGACGAATGCGGCATCGAGCTCATCCCGAAGATGAACCTCCTCGGCCATCAGTCGGGCAAGGCGAAAACCCGGGAGTCCCTCGACGGGCTTCTGCGCGGCTTCCCGCAGTTCGACGAGACGCCCGACGCGGACGAGGTCGAATACTGCCGCTCGCTCTGTCCGTCCGATCCGGAATGCCCCGCCGTGGTCCTTGACCTCTGCGGGGAGATGGCCGACGCGTTCGGCGCGAAGACGTTCCACATCGGCTGCGACGAGGTCTTCGAGATCGCGAAGTGCCCGCGCTGCCGCGACAAATCGACCGCCGAACTGTTCTCCGGCTGGGTAAACGCGATCCACGACTTCCTCGCCGCCCGCGGCATCCGCACCATGATGTGGGGCGACCGCCTCCTCGACGGCACCGCCACCGGATACGGCCGCTGGGAAGCCTCGCAGAACGGGACCGAGGCCGCCATATCCACCCTGCCGAAGGACATCCTGCTCTGCGACTGGCACTATGAGAACATGCCGGCCTACCCCTCGGTCGAGGTCTTCGCCGAGGCGGGATTCGACGCCGTCCTCTGCCCGTGGCGGTACAAGGACAACGCCGTGAAGTTCATCGAATACGCCAAGGCGCACGACGGCGGAAACATCCGCGGCGTGATGGAGACCACGTGGTGCGATCCCGCCGCGCTGATCAAAGTCCTGATGGGAATCCCGGATGACAAAACCTACTCGGCGGAGAACCACAAGTTCGTCGCGGAGACATACCGCACGCTGTTTATGTGAGGGATCCGGGAAACCGCTTTCCTCTGCAAATCTTCCGACATCATCATGAAAGCAGGGAGACCACTATGATTCAGACAGGCGCATGGATTCAAAGCGACGACGCGGTCCTCCGCATCCTTCCCTATTCCGCCCGGGTCATCCGCGTGACCTGCGGCGCGCCCGACACCCCGGAACCCGCCTCCTTCTCCGTCACCGCACCGATGCCCGCCGATCCCGCCTTTGAGGCGCGGGAGGAGGACGGCAAAACCGTCGTCTCCGTCGGAGAGCTCACCGTGACGGCCGGCGAATCGGACGTGACGATCTGCCTCGGTACGGAGAGCCTCACCCGTGTTCACGGCTTTTCCCTCACCCCCTACGAGATCAGGCGGCAGACCGGCGGGGACGTGACCTTCCGCCAGACCGTCGACGGGCTCCGGGCATCGCGCGAGGGCGGCGGCGAGGAATTCGTCCGGCAGTCGAACCACGGGACCATGACCTTCGATTTCACCGAGGACGAGACCCTCTTCGGCCTCGGCAGCCATGAGGAAGGCTTCCCGAACCTGCGCGGGCAGTTTGTCCCGCTGTATCAGGAGAACATGCGCATCACCGTCCCGGTCCTTGTCAGCACGAAGGGCTACGCGGTGCTCGTGAACTGCGCCTCCGTCATGACCTTCGACGCCACGGACCATCGCCGCGGGAAATTCTTCCTCGATTCGGTCGACGCCGTGGACTTCTGGTTCATCTGGGGCGGGGACTATGCGGGTGTGTGCCGGGAGCTGCGCTTGCTCACCGGAGTAACGCCGATGCTCCCGAAATGGGCCTTCGGGTACGTACAGTCCAAGGAGCGGTACGCCTCGCAGGAGGAACTGCTCGCCATCGCCCGGCGCTACCGCGAGGAGGGCATCCCGATCGACACCCTCGTGCAGGACTGGCTCTACTGGGACGACGGCCTGTGGGGCAACAAGCATTTCGATAAAGAACGCTATCCCGACCCGAAGGCCCTGACCGACGCGCTGCACGGGATGGATCTGCGGCTGATGATTTCGATCTGGCCGAACCTCTCCGGAGAATCCGAGGACCGGATCGAGATGCGCGAGGCCGGGTATCTGCTCGGCGACGGCTCGACGGTCAACGCCTTTGACGAAAACGCCCGCGCCCTCTACTGGAAAGAGGCGTACGAGGGCCTCTTCCGCTACGGCATCGACGGCTGGTGGTGCGATTCCTCCGAGCCGTTCGACGCGGTCTGGGGAGGCCGGGAGCGCGCGCCCCTGCCCGAACGGATGGCCAAGTCCGTCGGGGAGTTCAAGAAATATCTCGACGATTCGATCCTCAACGTCTATTCGCTGCATCATTCCCGCGGGATGTACGAGAATCAGCGAAAATGCAGCGAAAAGCGCGTCGTGAACCTCACCCGGTCGGGCTTTTCGGGTCAGCACCGCTACGGCACGGTCGTCTGGTCCGGGGACGTCAGCGCGAACTGGGAGACCCTGCGCCGCCAGGTCCGCGTGATGCAAAACTATGTCGCGACGGGCGAGGCGTTCTGGAACTCCGACATTGGTTCCTTCTTTGCGTCGGGCGGCTACGAGTGGTTCCGCGACGGCGATTACCCCCGGGGCTGCGACGATCCCGCCTACCGCGAGCTCTACACGCGCTGGCTGCAGTTCGCCGCGTTTACGCCGATGATGCGCTCCCACGGGACGAACACCCCGCGCGAGGTCTGGCGCTTCGGCGAGCGGGGAACGCCGTACCGGGACGCGATCGAAAAAGCGATCCGGCTGCGCTATGCGCTGCTGCCCTATCTCTATTCGGTCCATGCCGCCGTGACCTTCGACGGCACGATGCCCGTCACGCCCCTCGCGCTGGCCTATCCGCGTGACCGGGAGGCGGCGAAGGCATCCGGCGAATATCTCTACGGCCCCTCCCTCCTCGTCTGCCCGGTCACCGATCCGGGTGCTGAGACCGTGACGGTCTACCTCCCCGAAGGCGGACCCGCAGGTGGGTGGTACGACTACGAGACCGAAGAATTCTATGCGGGCGGGCAGTATGTGAAGATCCCCGTCAGGATCGATATGATCCCGCTCTTCGTCAAGGCCGGGGCGATCCTCCCCGTCGCGCCGCCCGTGCAGTCCACCGCGGAATTGACGGGAAAGCCGTATGAGCTGCGCGTTTATGCCGGGGCAGACGGGACGTTTACCCTTTACGACGACGGCGGTCTCGACTACGCCTACGAAGAGGGCGACTATACCGCCGTGACCTACGCCTACCGCGACGCCGACGGCACCGTGACGGAAACCATCGCCGGCAAACCCGCCTGGCGGCATCCCGTGACCGTGCGCGTGATCGGGATCAAGTGAATCGGACCGTCGGCACGGACACGCTGTATCCGCACAAGGAGGAGGAAATGACGCTGAGGGAACAGGTATTTGCCTATATCCGGGAAAAATACGGGACCGAACCGGAATACCCCTGGGCGCGCTACCCGGACTACGCGGTCTTCCGCCACACGGATAACCGGAAGTGGTTCGGCGTGGCGATGACGGTGCGCCGCAGGAGTCTCGGGCTGAGCGGGGACGGATCCGCGGACATTCTGAACGTCAAGCTCTCCGATCCCTTCCTCGCGGATATCCTGGTCGCCAAGCCCGGGTATCTCCGCGGCTACCACATCCGGCGCGGGAACTGGATCTCGATCTTCCTCGACGGGACGGTCCCCTTCGACGAGATCTGCGGCTGGCTGGACGAGAGCTATTTCACCACGGCGGCAAAGGAGAAGATGCAGAAGATCCGCCCCGCGAAGGAGTGGCTCGTCCCCGCCAATCCGAAATACTACGATGTGGAGGCAGCGTTTGCGGGCGCCGACGAAATCAACTGGAAGCAGGGCGCGGGCATCCGGAGCGGCGATACCGTCTACCTGTATGTGGCGGCGCCGGTGTCGGCGATCCTGTATCGGTGCCGGGTGACGGAGACGGACATCCCGTATGCCTGGGACGACGGACGGGTGCGGATGAAAGCGCTGATGAAGATCAAACTACAGAAGCGGTATCCGCCCGACCGGTTTCCGTTTGCCGTGCTCCGGGACGAATACGGGATCTTCGCCGTCCGCGGACCGAGAGGCGTCCCGCACAGTCTGAGCGAAGCCTTGAAGAACGATACGGAAAAATGAAAAATCGCCCCATCGGGCGGGAAAGAGGATCATCATGGAAAACTGCGCACGCAGGGATGTGCCGGTCGAGGAGACCTGGGACCTGTCCCTGATTTATGCCGAAGAAGAACTGATGTGGGAAGAGCTTGATAAGACCAAGGCCGCGGTGAAGACGATCGCCGAAACCTATGCCGGTCAGCTCATCACCGCGGAGAAGATCGTCTCCTGTCTCGACGCGCTGGAGCCGGTCTATCAGGCGTTCTCGCGCCTCTGGAGCTACGCCGGGCTGGCCCTGGAAGCGGACTACACCGACAACGCGCTGCGCGAACGGGAAGAAAAGGTGAGCGACGCGCTCACGCAGCTCGAGAGCGAACTGGCGTTCGTGGACAGCGAGATCCTGCTCGCGCCGGAGGAAGAGCAGAAAAAGGCCGTAGAGCTGGCGCGCGGCTGCCGGGTTTATCTCGAAGACCTCATCGCCAGACGGGCGCACATGCTCACCCCCGAGACGGAGAAGGTCCTCGCCGCGCTGGGCAAATCCTTCGACGTCCCCTATACGGTGTACAACACTATGAAGCTCGCGGACATCGCATTCGATCCCTTCACCGCCGGCGGACGGGAATACCCGCTCGGCTACTCCCTGTTCGAGGACGACTACGAACTGGAAGCGGATACGGACGTGCGGCGCGCGGCGTTCCGTGCGTTTTACGGCACGCTCGCGAAATACAAAAACACCACAGCCGCCGCGTACAATGCCTGCGTGAGCACGGAGAAGACCATGGCGGGACTGCGCGGATTCGGCTCGGTGTTCGACAGCCTCCTGTTCGAGCAGAAGGTGACGAGGGAGATGTACGACCGCCAGATCGATCTCATCACGGAGCGGCTCGCCCCGCACATGCGCCGCTACGCGCGTCTGCTCGGCAAAAAGTACGGCCTTGACAAGACGACCTTCGCCGATCTGAAGATCGCGGTGGACTCGGAATACGACCCGAAGGTCACGATCGGACAGTCCCGCGAAATCGTGAAGGACGCCCTCTCCATCCTCGGGGAGGACTACGCGGACATGGTGGAGCGCGCGTACCGGGAGCGATGGATCGACTTTGCCCGCAACGTCGGCAAGAGCACGGGCGGCTTCTGTTCGAGCATCTACCGGCAGAACTCGTTCATCCTGCTCAACTGGAACAACCGCATGGCGGACGTGTTCACCATCGCGCACGAGCTTGGCCACGCGGGTCAGTCCCTGTACGGCGACCGCGCGCAGTCCTTCTACGACACCGATCCCTCCCTGTATCTGGTCGAAGCGCCGTCCACGATGAACGAACTCCTCCTCGCGCATCACCTCGTGAACACGAAGGAGGACAAGCGTTTCCGCCGCTGGGTCCTCTCGAGCCTCATCAGCAACACCTATTACCACAACTTCGTCACGCACCTGCGGGAGGCGTGGTATCAGCGCGAAGTCTACCGCATCATCGACGAGGGCGGCAGCGTCAATGCGGATGTGCTCTCCGATCTCTTCCGCAAGAATCTCACGCTCTTCTGGGGCGACGACGTCGAGATTCCGGAGGGCGCGGAGCTGACCTGGATGCGTCAGCCGCACTACTACATGGGGCTCTATTCCTACACGTACAGCGCGGGCCTCACCGTCGCGACCGAAGCCATGCTGCGCATCGAAAAGGAAGGCGCGCAGGCGGTGGAGGACTGGAAGAAGTTCCTCTCCGCCGGCGGAACGAAGACGCCCGTGGAGCTCGCGAAACTCGCGGGGTTCGACATCACGACCGACGGGCCGCTCTGCGCGACCATCGATTACATCGGGTCCGTGATCGACGAGATCTGCCGCCTGACGGAGGAGATCGACGGGATCAAAGTGTGAGCTGCGCGTCGTCTCATACTATTCTCATTCTAAATAATTGATTGTCAACACACCTCATCCGCCCCTAACGGGGCACCTTCTCCTCGAGGAGAAGGCTTTCTCAATGCAGCAGT
>JAFZPN010000057.1 GCA_017550315.1 Clostridia bacterium | reverse complement strand
GCACAAAGGCGAGAAAAAAACTGCATTCGGTGAACGAAACGTCGTTTTCGGTGAACGAAATGCAGTTTTCCGGTTTTATGACGCGCCGAGGGGGATCAGAATCTCCGCCGTGAAGCCGCCGTCCTCGCTGTCCGCGGAGAAAAGACCGCCGTATTTCTGAACCGTACTTCGGACCCGCGCCAGCCCGAAGCCGTGTTCCGTCCCCTTGCCGGAGGCGAACAGGCCTGCCCGCTTCTCCCGCTTCTTCCCGGCGGCGTTGGTGACGGCGAGGTACAGCTGCGTGTTTTTCTGCCCGAGATAAACCCGGAGAAAGCGGTCGTCCTCCGGCAGCTTCGCGTTTTCTTCCACCGCGTTGTCGAGCAGGTTGCCGAGGATGACGCAGAGATCCACGTCCGTGCATGGCGTGCCGTCCGGGATCCGCGCTTTGACGTTGACCGGGATCTTGTTCTGCGCGGCGATGTTCAGCTTGCCGTTCAGGATGGCGTCCACCATGACCCGACCCGTCTTGACCGCCGTATCGACCTCTGTCAGATCGTCGTTCAGCTCGCGCAGATAGGCGTTCACCTCGTCGTACCGGCCCAGCGACATGGACGCCTGCATCGCCTGAATATGGTTGTGGTAATCGTGCCGCCAGCCGCGCATTTTGGCGTACATGGACTCCACCTCGTCGCAGTATTTCCGGATCAGATCGCTTTGATACGCCTCGATCCGCCTGTCGATCCATTTATCCCAGAACATAAGCACCTCAGAATAACCGTATGATTTCGCGTCCGATCTTCTCCGCCATCCCCCGGCTGATGGGAACCTCCGCGCTGTTTTTCAGCACGACCCGATCCGGCAGGATGCGCGCCACATGCCGCAGATTCACAATGAATGACCGCTGACAGGGGAAGAAAAACTCGTCAAGCTGCGCGGCGGTTTCGGCGAGGGAGGCTTTCATGCGGTATTCCTCACCCTCGGTTACGATGCGGACATACTGTTTCTGCGCTTCTATATAAAGGATTTTCGGGAGCGGTATATAATCCGTGCGCCGCTCGAAGGTCACGCGGAGACGGCGTTCCGATTTTCCGAGATTCGCCGCCGCCCGGTCAAGCGCGGAGAACAGTTTGTCCCGATCCACGGGCTTCATCAGGTAATGAACCGCGGAGACCTCGTACCCTTCGGCGATGAAATCCGGAAAGCCGGTGACGAAGATCATCTGCACGGCATCGTTCTCCGCCCGGACGGTCTTCGCCAATTCCACGCCGTTGATCGAACCCATCTCAATGTCGAGAAGCAGGATATCAAAATTCTTGTCCTCGGAGTACGTGAACAGGAACGCCTCCGCGGAGGGAAACGGAACGGCGGTAACGACAGCGTCCCGATCCTTCGCCCAGCGAGAGACGAGGGCGGCGATATAGTCCCGGTCGGAGGGTTGGTCGTCGATGACGGCAATGCGCATGGGCGGTCCTCCTGCTTACAGATGTTGATACACTATTATACCCGATTTTCTGCGAGGATGCAAGAGGGGAGCAGACTGGATTTATGACGCGGGGGTCTTGACGAAAACTGCCCCCACACTGTGAGAGCAGTTCTGTAATATCTTCTGAAATGATGCCGCGAATCTCAGCCGCCCTGTTCCCCCGTATAAAACTGCGCCTGCGCCCCCCAGAGCTGGGCATACTTCCCGCCCGCCTCCGCGAGCAGTTCCTCATGCCCACCCGTCTGTACGATCTGCCCGCGGTCGAACACGGCGATCTTGTCGCAGAAGCGGCAGGAGGCGAGTCGGTGGCTGATGTAGACGGCGGTGCGGTCCCCGGCGATGGCGGCGAAGCGGGTGTAGATGTCATATTCCGCCTCGGGATCGAGGGAGGCCGTTGGCTCGTCGAGGACGATGAACGGCGCGTTCCGGTACAGAGCACGGGCAAGGGCGATCTTCTGCTTCTCCCCGCCGGAGAACAGGATCCCGCTCTCGTCGAACCCCTTGTCGATATAGGTGTCAGCGCCTTCCGGAAGCTCGTCGATCCGTTCCCCGAGCCCGGCCTGTTCGAGACAGAGCGTCATTCTGTCGGGATCGTATTCGACCGCGGCGGCGACGTTCTGCGCGACGGTGAAATCAAACAGGCGGTAGTCCTGAAACACCACCGAAAACAGGTTCAGGTATTCGTCATAATCGTACTTTCGGATATCGACGCCGTTGAGCAGGATTTCCCCCTCCGTCGGATCGTACAGGCGGCAGAGCAGCTTGATGAAGGTCGTCTTGCCCGAACCGTTCTCGCCGACGACCGCCAGCTTTTCTCCGATTTTAAACTTCGTGCTGACATGGCGGAGAGCCCAGATCTCGGTGTTCGGGTATTTGAAGGAGACGTTGCGGAACTCAACATAGTATTCCCGGTCGTCCCGTTTCTCGACAGTGAGCGTCCCCTGAACCATTTCGTTCGGAATGTCGAAATAGGAGAAATAGCGTTTGAAAAAACGGTTGTTCTGAAACAGTTCGGAAATATAGCGCGACAGGTCGGACACCGAATTCAACAGTCCGAGCAGGCATCCGGCATATTTGAGGATGGAACCGACGCTGACCCCGCCCTGCACAGCCGAGATCACCAGTATCAGATAGATTGCCGTCTGTAAAAGACCTTTTAATATGCTCTCCGGGAAAACGATGAACGCTGTTTTTTTCGTATGCTCGAGCATCACCTTGTCGGTTTTCTCACGGATTTGCCGGTTTTCTTCGACGATCATGCGCCCGGTCCCGTAAAGCCGCATATCCTTGCCTTCTTTTTCAAGGTATTCATAGGTATGGCGGAAGACAAGGTTATATCGGGCATAGATTTCGCCTGACGCGTTGTAATGATCCGAAACGCGGCGGGAAGAATAGATTTTGAACAGAACCGACACGATCATCAGAGCCAGCATCAGCATTTTCGACGCGAGGGAGAGGGATGAACCGAAGAACAGCGGCGACAGCATCAGCGCGGCGGTAAGAATGCTGAAAATCGAAGCCACGGCGCTTTTGGAGCGGGTCATCAGCGTCCACATGTTCATGCCGGTCTGGTTGTCCATCCGCACCCGTTCGTTCAACAGAGCGGTATCCCTGTCCTCGATGCTCTGATAGGACATCGACATGGCTTTCTCCGAAAACGCCCATTCCTCGCCGACATATTGAAGCCAGTCCCTCTCGTCCCGCGCCTCATCCAGCCACGCTTCGAGGAGCCGGACCGCAAAGGTCAGCCCGACCGTGAGAGCCGCGCAGACCGCTGCCTCGCGGAGCCTGCCGCCTTCAAGGATCAGATCGATCAGGACAGCCGACATATACATCGGCAGATACGGGGCGACGGATCCGACGACCGACGCGAGGATATGATACGCGAAAACCTTTTCCTCGAAGCTTCGCAGCATTCTCAGCCCGCGGGCAATCAACGCAATATGCTCTTTCAGGGTGATCGTTTCCCTGTTTTCCGGCTTATCATTCTTCTTCATCCGGCTTTCCTCCTTCCCTGTACCACACGCTCTGCATCTCATACATCCCGGCATACTTCCCGCCCTGCTTCATCAGTTCCGCGTGGGAACCCGACTCGACGATCCTTCCGCCGTCAAGACAGAGGATCCGGTCGCAGAAGCGGCAGGACGCCAGACGGTGGGAGATGAACAACGCCGTCTTTCCCGCCGACATTTCGTTATAATTCTGATACACCGCGTTCTCGGCGAGCGGATCGAGCGCGGCGGTCGGCTCGTCGAGCACCAGTACCGGCGCGTCCTTGTACAACGCGCGGGCAAGCATCAGCTTCTGCAATTCGCCGCCGGAAAGCTCGATCCCGTCCTCGTTCACCTGCTTGTCGAGCGGGGTATGGATGCCGAGCGGAAGGCTGTCGATCTTGTCTCCGAGCCCCGCCATTCTCATGCACGTATCCGCCCGTTCAAGATCGGTTTCGCTCTCCCACGCGCCCGACACGGTTTCGGCGAGGGTGAACACCGACGTGCGGATGTCCTGAAACACCGGGGAGAACAGCGTGTAGTAATCGGCGGTGCGGTATTCCCCGACCGGATGCCCGTTGACCCGGATCTCGCCAGAGGTCGGCTGATAGAGACCGCAGATCAGCTTGACGAGCGTCGTTTTTCCCGCTCCGTTCTCCCCGACGAGGGCGATTTTTTCGCACGGACGGATCGTCAGGGACAGATCGCGGATCGTGTCCTCCTCCGCCCCCTCGTAGCGATAGCATACTTTGTCAAAGACGATCTCGGGGCCGGATTTCACGTCCTCCGCCCTTGCCTCCCCGGTGCCGTCCCGGTCTGGCAGATCCAGGTATTCCCGCAGGTCGCAGAGCACGAGCGAGGTCTCGCGCATCCCGTTAAACGACGACACGATCCCGCCGATGAACCCGGCGAAGGAAGAAATCGCGCCGAAGCAGAGCACGAAGCGGTCCGGGGACATTTCTCCCCGCGCGGTCATGACGATCAGCAGAGCGTAAGCAGCCCCGTCCCGGATCAGGATCAGAAGAAGGTCTGCGATTCGGACGAGAAATTCTCTCCAAAGCCTCCGGTTTCTCATTCCGACGCTCTGCGCCTTGATATCGCAGTACAGCCTGCGGAACCATCCGGCAAGTCCGTAGATGTGGATATCCTTGGCAGCCCCGAAATCGCCGGGCAGAAAGGTGATGTATTCAAGTTTCCGTCCGACGGTTTCTACCTGTTCACGGATCGAATACTCCCACCGCTGGTAGATCCGGCTCGCAAGCCAGTTGACGATGGGGCCGAGCGTCAGAACCGGGATCAACCACGGGGAGACCAGCGAAACGATCCCGCCGCATAGAAACCAGAGAATGATATTCTTTATCAGCTGCAGCGTGTGATTCGGCAGATCAATGGCGGGCACCGCGCCGTCCCACATCTGGGTCGAACGGTCGGCCTGTTCCCGGAGCACCCGGGTACGCTGTCGTTCGGTCAGCTCGTAATACATCGTCGCCGTTTTGGTATCGACCTTGTTGGCGAGATAGTTGCGGTAGACCTGTCCGATGTCTGTTCGCTTGTAATGGATGAACATATCGACGATTTCGAGTATCTGACCGAGCATGACCAGTCCGCCGACGGTGAAGACGGCGTGACGCAGACTGAATCCGCCCGACGCTTCTCTCACCACCGCCGAGGGCAGAAAAATACCGATCATTGTAGTGACGATTGCAATGACCGCAATCATGAGATCGGATATGAATGCCAACGGTACGCTGCGGAGCATTTCGCCCCACGACCACAGCGTGTTGGACAGCACGGATTTGTACGGCTTCTTCTTCGGCGTCTTTTCTTTTTTCATGCTCATCCCTCCTTTCGAGGCTGCCCCCAGTATAGCACGGAATCCCCCGGAAAAGGAAATTCGTGCACGAAACGTTCTCCGGCGTGCACGAATTGCAGTTTTTATGGATTTGAGGCGGGCAGGATCCCGTTTTCTTCGAGAATGGCGAGCATCTCCGCGGGGGTGACGATGAACGGGCGGGGAGGATAGTGCTTCAGGTTCCCGGTCACAAGCCGCGCGTCCTCGTCCCGCTTTTCCATCGTGACCTCGTAGAAAATCTGATCGTCCGCGTCCGGGAGGATTTCGCCTGTCGGCGTCGGCTCTACTGCAAGGCCGTACTGCCGGATGGTGTCAAATATCACCTGAATATCATCTTCTCCGAATGAAAACTTTTTGCGGTGGAGTACTTCATCGTATTCCGCCAGAATTTCGGGGTGATACAGAGGCGTTATCAGTCCGCCGAGCAAAGCGCGTAGAATCTTTACTGTTGCAGAATCATCGTGCTTTGAGAGAAGCGCGGATACCAGAACATTCGTATCGACGACAACGTAGAATCTCATGTTTTGTTCCGCTTTCTCTCCGCCCTTGCCGCCGCGATTTCCGCGTTGATTTCGTCGAGCGTCATTTCCGGCAGATCGGCGGCGTCCGCCCGTAACCGTTCAAAGGCTTCGAGCGCGTCCGCGTGCGTGACGGTCTTTTCCTGCGGCGTGATTTCTGCATTCTCCGGTACGGCGACTTCAAACGGGATCCCCCGCCTCATGCGGCTCATGCTCATGAACATCCTCAGCGCGGTCGGCAGATCCATGCCGAGACTCTCATAAATCTCCGTCACGTCCTGTTTCAGCTTTCTGTCCGCACGAAATTGAATCAAAACCTGATCGCTCATCATACCCTCCGAATTTGTTCTGTATTCGTTCTGTATGGATTATAGCACAAACCGGAAGCATTGTCAAGTGTTTTCCACGGGCAATGCAGGGACAAGAAACTCCGTCGTAAACGCGCCTTCCTCGCTGTTGACCTTCATCCAGCCGTCGTGGGCGGAGAGGATCGACTCTGCGCGGCGCAGACCGAAGCCATGGACGCCGCTCTTCTCTGTCCGGAACAGCCCTTTCGCTTTCTCCCGCTTTTCTCCCGCCGTATTGAGCATGGAGAAATAGAGCATTTTCCCCTTCATGGTCATGTACAGGCGGATGAACTTCTCCCCATCGGCTTTCCCGCAGGCTTCGACGGCGTTGTCAAGCAGATTCGCGACGACGGCGCAGAGTTCGGCGTCCGTGAGCGTCAGTCCTTCCGGGACCGTCGCCTTTACGGTGACTGCGATCCCCTTTTCCTTCGCCTGGCTGAGCTTGGCGGAAAGGATGGCGTCGAGGGAGACGTTCCCGGTTTTATAGAGGGTGTCCACGTTCCGAAGCGTGGAGTCCAGTTCCTTCACATACGCAAGTGCGCGTTCGGTGTCCCCCGCTTCGAGATAGGATTTTATGAGCTCCAGATGGTGGTGGAAGTCGTGCTTGTAGCCGCGCATCTCCCGGTGGATGCCCCGCACCTCGTCGAGATGCTGTTCGGTCAGCTCCGCCTGCCACTGCGCGAGCTTCAGAAAGGTTCGTTTTCTCATTTATGTCACCCTCTCGATGAACGCGCGGTTGACGGCGTCGTACTTGCCGCGGGCAAGAGGCAGCACGTCCCCGCTGTCAAGCGTTACGTCCGTCCGGGTGATCTTCACGATCCGGCAGAGGTTTACAAGTATGCTCCGGTGAATGCGGAAAAAATCCTCCGAGAGCCGCCCGGCAAAGTCTCCGAGACTCTCCTTCATCTGGTAGTCTCCCACGTCCGTGCGGACAACGATATAATGAAGAAACACCTCGACGCAGCGGATTTCCCGCTCCGTAAGCCTGACCGTCCCCTCGTCCGATTCGATTACGACGGATGGCGGCGCGGAATTCCGGCGATCCGCGGCTTTCGTTAGGACGGCGGAGAGCTTTTCCTGCGAGACGGGTTTGACGAGATAGTGGAGCGCGTCCACCTCGTAGCCTTCGCCTGCCAGTTCAAAGTGTGAGGTGATGAAAACGATCTCCGCCCCGCAGCCCTCGCGCCGCAGCCGCTTCGCCAGCGAGATCCCGTCCTCGCCGGACATTTCGATATCAAGCAGGAGAATGTCAAAATTCCGATCCTCGGCATACGCGAACAGAAACGCTTCCGCGGAAGGGAAAGGGACAGAGACGGCGGTCTCGACCCGATCCTTCGCCCAGCGCGAGACGAGGGCGGCGATATAGTCCCGGTCGGCGGGTTGGTCGTCGATGACGGCAATGCGCATTATCCGT
>JAFZPN010000003.1 GCA_017550315.1 Clostridia bacterium | reverse complement strand
AGAAGGTCCAGAGCCGGCGCGATGAACATCGTTCCGAACTCCACCGGCGCTGCGAAGGCCATCGGCCTCGTCATCCCCGAACTGAACGGCAAGCTCATCGGCTCCGCGCAGAGAGTTCCGGTCACGACCGGCTCCACCACGATCCTCGTTGCCGTCGTCAAGGGCAAGGACATCACCAAGGATTCCATCAACGCCGCGATGAAGGCCCAGTCCTCCGAGTCCTTCGGCTACACCACCGAAAAGCTCGTCTCCTCCGACGTTGTCGGCATGACCTACGGCTCCCTGTTCGATGCCAACCAGACCATGGTCATCAAGATCGACGACGACACCTATCAGGTTCAGGTCGTCGCCTGGTATGACAACGAAAACTCCTACACCAGCCAGATGGTCCGCACCATCAAGTACTTCGCCGAACTGAACTGAGCAAGGATATCCGACCGGAGTTCCCCCGCGGGAGCTCCGGTTTTTTCTTCAATTTTTGTGTTAAAACCACAAGAATGCCTTGACATACCGACTTTTTTATGGTATGATTATGGTATTGATAATGGATGGTCGTTATCATCAAATTCTCATGAAAGTGGAGACTTGTTATGGAAACAAAGAGAAATCTCAAGTATTTTACCGCGCCGCCCTTCAACGTCGGGACCATCATCGGTCTGGTCGTAGCCGTTCTCGGCCTGCTCTACTGGATTATTTTCGGCGGCCGCAGAGGCGGAGCCAACACGCTGGTCGGCGTTCTCCTCGCGATCGTCGGCGTCGCCATTATGATCTTTTCCTCCGGCGGCAAATCCAATGACTCCGACATCGACTACCAGATTTCCGAGCGTATCAAGAATCTTCAGGAACTGAACGAAAAGAAGCATGAAGTCTTCGAGAAGTCCTTCCTGAAGCAGCGCAAGCCCATCACCCTCCGCGGCTATGATTTTGAAGCGAAGGAAGAACCCTTCTACTACAAGAAAGGCGCGGACGGCATCAACCGCACCAACTATTTCATCGGCGCGAACCTGATCTTCACGAGTGAAAAAGTCTATCTTCTCGGCAGACGCTTCTCCCTTCTCGACGAGACCGTCGACGAAGAGCTGAACGGCCAGTGGTTCTACAACGAACTTGACAAGGCGACCGTCGAAGAGAAGGAATATGAATACAAGAAGGGCGACCGCACGCTCAAGGCGAAGTACAGCGTCTTCCAGATCCTGAAGCAGGACGGCGATCCGATCCTCAAGATGTGCGTGGACCAGGGTGCGGACATCGATACGTATACCGACCAGATCACCCGTGTCATCGCGACCCGTCAGAAGGAACTCGCGAAGAGAGCGGAAGAGACCGCCCAGAGACGCGCTCAGTTCCGTGCGAAGATCGCCGCCGAAAAGGCAGCCGAAGCTGCGGCAGCGGGCGAGACCGTCGAAGACGCAGCGGAAGAAGCAGTCGAAACTGTCGCCGATAAAGCAGAAAAAGTTGTCGACGCTGCCGCTGAGGCAGTCGACACCGCCGTCGATGCCGTCACGGATAAGACGGAAGATGTCGCCGAAGCCGTCGACAACGCCGTCGATGCCGTAAAGGATAAGGCGGCCGATGTCGTCGATGCCGCCGCTGACAAGGCCGAAGAGGTCGTCGCGGATGCAGCCGACGCCATCGCCAAGAAGCTGGACGACTGATTATCACGTAACCATCCGGAACAGGGGGAAACTTGCGAGAGCTTCCCCCGTTCTTTTTGAGGAAAGGGACCGGCATGATCTTAGATGCGAAAAACGATACGCTCACGCTGGACGGCGAGATCTTCGACTACATCACCTTCGGCGAAGGAGAGCGGCTGCTCGTGATGATCCCGGGCATCAGCGACGGCTTCCGCACGGTCGAGGGCATCGCGCTCCCGGTGGCAGTCTGGGCGCGGGATTACGCGAAGGATTTCCGTGTGACGGTGTTCAGCCGCCGCCGTGAGCTCCCGGAGGACTTTACCGTCCGGGATATGGCGGAGGACGTCTGCCGCGAGATGGACGCGCTCGGGATCGACCGTGCCTGTGTGCTCGGCGTCTCGCAGGGCGGCATGATCGCCGAGGAGCTCGCGCTGGCGCATCCCGGGAAGATCGAGAAGCTCGTGCTGGCGATCACGCTCGGGCGGCAGAACGATACGGTCCGGGCCGCGGTCGGCCATTGGATCGAACTTGCCGAGGCGGAGGACTACCGCGGGATCATGCTCGACATGGCGAAGCTGTCCTACACGAAGGCGCACCGGCTGAAATACCGGACGGCCTACGGGCTCTATACGCACATCCCGCCGAAGGAGAGCTTCTCCCGGTTTCTCACCGAAGCGCGCGCCTGCCTCGCCCACGACGCATGGGACCGCCTGCCGGAGATCACGGTCCCGACCCTTGTGCTCGGCGCGACGGACGACCGGATCGTGAGCGGCGCGGCCTCCCGCGAGCTTGCCTCCCGGATCCCCGGCGCACTGCTCCACATGTTCGAGGGATACAGCCACGGCGCGATCGACGAGGCCCCGGACTTCCACGAGTGGGTGATCGACTTTTTCCGGTAAAACAGCGGGGGAGGGATCTCTTGAAGTCTCTCCCCCAACCCCCTCTTCAGGGGTATTTTTTTATGTTTCCGACAAGCGAGCGACGATGGCGTTGAAGCGTTCGGTTTCGCGCAGAAAGTCAAAATCACGGATCCTCATGCGGGAAAGGCATTGCTCGGAGGCGGTGGAGGTGGAATCCTTCCAGAGGTTATCCGGGTCATAGCTCAGTCCGCGGACGAGGAAGGAGGTGTGCGTCATGCTCCCCTGACGGTCAAAGCGCAGAGCATAGTCGGCGGCGTTCTCCAAAGCGCTCAGGCTGTTTTCGCTGTCCCCGAGCTTTGCATAGTTCCACGCCATGAGGTAATAGTTTTGATACAGCGTTGCTTCCGCAAATCCATAATCCCCATCCTCATAGACCAATGTAAAGAGGGTGATGATTGCCTGCGAGCAGCGGATGATCTCCTCCGGCGTACCGTGAGTGCCAATACGGGAAATGTTGTTGTTGAGCACCTGTAACAGATCACGTATATTCTCTTTTGCCTGTTTTTTCCGTGCGTCTCCATCGAGAATCTGCATCATTTCCTCGTTCCATGTTGAGAAGTAGTTGCCCATCATCTTCGCATACTGTACTGCGGCTTCTTTGTTGCCGAGCTGCGATGTGAACCAGACAAGCAGTTGGATGGTCTCCTCGCGCTGCCGACTGTCTGAGGTTTCGGCAAGTACCCGTTTTCCGAGTGCCTCACCCAGCACCAGTTTGTCTTCGCCGGGGTTATCATTGTGCAGCCGTTCAATGGCACGCATCGTCCAGACCATAACTCGGCAATCGTTTGGAAATTCATGCAGGGCAGTTTCCCAGAGCGTATAATTCTTTACGACCTCGCCCGCGTTCATAAGTTTTTTGGATTCCGCGAAATATTCGTTGATCTTTGCGTCGATCCGAGCCCGCTCCACCCCGAGCAATTCGTCCACCGTGACGCCGAAATACAACGCGAGGGCGGGTAGGAGCGTGATGTCCGGAAACCCTTCTCCCCGCTCCCATTTTCCGACGGACTGGCTGGTGATCCCGAGATGCGCCGCCACCGCTTCCTGCGTGACTTTCTTCTGCCTGCGTAGCTCGCAGAGCGTGTCTTTCATGGATATCTGCATACGTTTCTCCTGTTGGTAGAATTCCGTCCGGCCGGTCCGGTGATAACAGGATACCACAGAATCCCGTCTTCGTCAAGAACCGCATGGTTTGTAGTCCGTTGGAAAAAACAACCGGCAGTTTCAAGGACAAAAAAGAAACCCGTCCCGATGACGGATTCCTTTTCGTATTCCGATTTCCTTACTGGAAGTAATGATACCCCAGCTCCAGCGCCTTTTTGTTCTTCTCGATCAGCGCGGTCTTCGTCGCCGGGATGTTCGAGAGCAGGTAGTCCTCGAAATCCGCGAAATCGAAAATGCCCGTGACCTTGAGGATCGCGCCGAGCACGATCACGTTCGCAAATCCCGTGAGGTCGTTGTCGCTCGCCAGGCCCGTCGCCGGGATGTACACCGCGGTGATGTCCTCGCGCGCGCTCTTCTTGTCCACGAGGGTGGAGTCGCAGAAGAGGGTGCCGCCGGGCGCGACCTTCGGCTCAAACTTGTCGAAAGAAGGGAGGTTCATTGCCACGAGGATGTCCGGGGTGGAGACGGACGGGGATCCGATCTCCTCATCGGAGACGACCACCGTGCAGTTCGATGTGCCGCCGCGCATCTCCGGACCGTAGGAGGGAAGAAAGGTCACGTTCTTGCCCACATGCATCCCCGTCTTCGCCATCTGCTTGCCGGAAAACTGGATGCCCTGTCCGCCGCTGCCGGCGAAAATGAATCTTGTCGTCATATCGCGCGCGCCTTTCTCATTCGGGGTCCCGGATCGCTTCGCCGTCCTTGTAGACGCCGAGCGGATAGTACGGGATCATGTTGTCGCGGAGCCACTGGAGCGCGTCCTTCGGGGCGAGGCCCCAGTTGGTCGGGCAGGTGGAGAGGACTTCGACGATCGAGAAGCCCTTCTTGTCGATCTGATTCTGGAAAGCCTTTTTGATGGTCTTTTTCGCCTGCAGGATGTTCTTCGGGCAGTCCACGGAGACGCGGGCCGCGAGGGCGACGCCGTCCAGAGTGGAGAGCATTTCGCAGACGCGGATCGGGGAGCCCTGCACATTGCGCTTGCGCCCGTAGGGAGAGGTCGTCGTGACCTGTCCGGGGATCGTGGTCGGAGCCATCTGGCCGCCGGTCATGCCGTAGATACAGTTGTTGATGAAGATCACGGTGATGTTCTCGCCGCGGGTCGCTGCATGAACGGTTTCCGCCGTGCCGATCGCCGCGAGGTCGCCGTCGCCCTGATAAGTGAAGACGACGGTGTCGGGATGAGTGCGCTTGACGCCGGTCGCGACAGCGGGAGCACGGCCGTGCGCCGCCTCGATCATGTCGCATTCAAAGTAGTTGTACGCGAAGACGGAACATCCGACGGGCGCGATGCCGACGGTGCTGCCGAGAATGCCGAGTTCGTCGATGGTTTCCGCCACGAGACGGTGGACGATGCCGTGGGTGCAGCCGGGGCAGTAATGCAGCGGCACGTCGGACAGCGCCTCGGGTCTGTCAAATACGGTTTTCATCTATGTGAAGTTCCTTTCTTGATACCTTAGTACGCTTGGGCGAGCTTCCGGATCTCCGCCGCGACCTCTTCCACGGAGGGAATGATGCCGCCGGTGCGACCGAAGAAGTGAACGGGACGCTTGCCGTTTACCGCGAGGCGGACGTCGTCCACCATCTGGCCCATGGACATTTCGACGGAGAGGAAGACCTTCGCCGTGTCCGCGAGTTCGCCGAGTTTCTTCTTCGGGAACGGCCAGAGCGTGATCGGACGGAGCAGGCCCGCCTTGATCCCCTCTTTGCGCGTGTCGGCGATGGCGCTCTTCGCGATGCGCGCCGTGATGCCGAACGCGACGAGAATGATGTCCGCGTCGTCCGTCATATACTCTTCATACCGCACCTCGTCCGCCTCGACCTTCGCGTAACGCTCGTAGCGCGCGCGGATCGAATCCTCGAGTTCGTTCGGGTCGATGAAGAGGGAGTTCACGATGTTCTTCTTCCGCTCGCCCTTCGTGCCGTTCGTCGCCCAGGTCTTCTCGGGCAGCTCGCGCTTCGGGAAGACGGAGAAATCGACCGGCTCCATCATCTGGCCGAGCGCGCCGTCCGCGAGAAGCATGGCGGGCATCCGGTAGGTATCCGCGAGGTCGAACGCTTCGGCGGTGAGGGAGGCCATCTCCTGCACGGAGGAAGGCGCGAGAACGATCAGCCGCAGGTCCCCGTGACCGACGCCGCGGGTCGCCTGATAATAGTCCTGCTGGGAGGGCTGGATGCCGCCGAGACCCGGGCCGCCGCGCTGGACATTGACTACGAGGCAGGGCAGGTCGCACCCGGCGATGTAGGAGATCCCCTCGGACTTGAGGGAGACGCCCGGCGAGGAGGAGGAGGTCATGGCGCGCGTTCCGGCAGCGGAGGCGCCCATCAGCATGTTGATTGCGGCGACCTCGCTCTCCGCCTGCAGACAGAGCCCGCTGACCTTCGGCAGACGCTTCGCCATGTATTCGGCGACTTCGGTCTGGGGCGTGATGGGATATCCGAAGAAATACACGCATCCGGCGGCGATGGCGGCTTCGGCGATGGCTTCGTTGCCCTTCATCAATACTTTGCTCATCAGATCGTCCTCCTTACGCGTCTTTTTCCACTTTGATCACACAGTCGGGGCACATGGTCGCGCACATGGCGCAGGCGATGCACTTCTCCTGATCCACGATGACGGCGGGATGGTAGCCCTTTCCGTTCAGCGCGGCGGTGTCAAGCGCGAGGATCTTCTTGGGACATACGTCCACGCAAAGTCCGCAGCCCTTGCACCGTTCGGTACGGAATGTAACTTTATTCATTCAAATCCTCCTTGACGAACCGGAAGCCCGGCCCGCATCGAATTGTTTTGCTGAGTTTCGTCCCGGCTCAGAACAGCCTCTTCGTCGCGTTCACGATCGGGAAGAGAGGTTCTTCCGCGTAGCCGCCCTTCTCCATGAAAAGCGGCGTATCCGGCGCGTATTCCGGACACCAGACGTGGCAGAAGAGCGGGATCCCGCACCGCCGCGCGCATTCGCGTCCGTATTCCACGCAGTCGACGATGTCTTTTTCCGTCGTTTCCGCGCCGAGGTTCGAGTTGTTCACGAGCGCCGTGCAGCGCAGACCGCAGGCGCGCTCGATCTCGATCATACATCCCACGGCGTCCTCCGGATCGGCGATGAGCGGCCGGAAGCGGTTGACGACATAGAAGAGGGAATACCCGGCTTCGAGGATCGCCTGGCGGTACATGCCGAGCGCGACCGAGCCGTCGTCCCCGCCCACGTCCACGATCGTGACGTCGTTCTTCGAGCCGATCAGCCCGCGCATCCGGGGCGGCAGGGAAGGGATGTCGACGTTGGTGTTCGCAAACGCCGGGATCAGCGGATCGATGCCGTGTTCCCTAAGGAGCGGAACCGCGTCCGCCGTCCGAAAGTACGGATTGACGATGTCGAGGTCCGCCGCGTGGACCGGGAGTCCCGGAAAGACTGTTTTGGCCCAGATCGCCAGATTGACGGCGAAGTTCGTTTTCCCCGCGCCGTAGTGTCCCGCGACGATGGAGAGGTTCCGGAGCTGTGTATTGTCCATCGCGGCCTCCTGTTTTGTCGTTAACGTTTATTTTATCACATCCCGGACGAAAAAGAAAGAGGGAATTTCCATAATCGTGTGAATAATTATACCAAAATTGTGTGCAAATTCCCGGAAATAAAAAAATCCTGTCACAAGGCGAAGAATTCATGCAAAAGGGTTTGAAAAAACGCGGCGCGTGTGATATAATATACTAACTGTATCATAGGGGAGGTATTTTTCGTGCGCCCATTGCTCCTCACATGGCCCCGGCAGGTCGAAGACATCCTCAGCATCGTGAAGACCATTTCGGTGCTCGACGTGATCGATATCGTCTGCGTATCGGTGCTTCTCTACTATCTCTATAAATTCATCCGCGACCGCCGTGCCGGCAAGCTGGCGATCGGGGTTCTTCTCCTGTTTGCCGCGCAGATCGTCACGAGCGTGCTCGATATGTACCTGCTCCAATACATCCTGCACAACGTCTTCCAGATCGGCTTCATCACCCTCGTGATCCTCTTCCAGCCGGAGATCCGCTCCGTGCTCGAACAGGTCGGCGCGACCCCGATCAAGGGCTTCCGGACCCTGAGCGAGCCAAGGGACAGCGCATCGGTGCAGGCGGTGATCGACGAGGTCACGGAGGCCGTCGGCGATCTCGCGGAATCCAAGACCGGCGCCCTCATCGTCTTCGAGCGGACAACGCGCCTCGGCGACATGATCCTGACGGGTACGGTGGTCGACGCCTATCCGGCCGCGTTCCTCATCAAGAACATCTTCTTCAACAAGGCGCCCCTGCATGACGGCGCGATGATCATCCGCGACGGGCGCATCAATGCCGCCGGCTGCCTCCTGCCGCTCTCCTCGAATCCCGACATCATCAAGGATCTCGGAACGCGGCACCGCGCCGGCATCGGCATGAGCGAAAACAGCGACGCCGTGGTCGTGATCGTCTCGGAGGAGACGGGCGTGATTTCGACGGCGGTGGAAGGAAAGCTCACCCGCGGCTACGACCGGGAATCCCTGCGCGCTTTCCTCCACGCGCAGCTCATGGGATCGGGCGACCACAAGCGCTTCGATCTCTTGCACCGCGTCCGCGAGATCAAGGAACGCGACAAAAACGGAAAGAACCCGAAAAAAACGGAGAAAGGAGCGGTTGATCGATGAATCAGACAAAATCCGAATCCCCGGCGATCCGCACCTCCTCCCGCGGCAATCTCGTCGCCTGGATCCTCTGCCTTGTCGCCGCCTTCATCATGTGGATCTACGTCATGGCGGTCGAGAGTCCGGAGCATGAACAGATCTTCAGCCACCTCCCGGTCGAGCTCACGGGGACCGAGGTCCTCGCAGAGAACGATCTCGCGGTGTACAGCGGATACGGCACCATGATCGACGTGACGCTCTCCGGCAAAAAGAGCGTCGTGTCCCGTCTCACCGAGCGCGACATCGTCGTGACGGCGGATCTGAAGGGCATCACCGAGGGCGGCCGGCAGAACTGCAAGGTGACGGTCGACGTCCCCGCCGGCTGCAAGCTCGCGGGCATGTCCCAGAACACGATCTCCGTCTACGTCGATCAGGCGATGACGTTGACGCTCGATCTGACGGAGCGGCGCGAGAATACGAATCTCCCCGAGGGATGCTACACCGGGACCGTCGATTTCCCGGTCGATAAAGTCACCGTGACGGGACCGCGCAACGTCCTTCTCCGCGTCGAGCGGGCGGAGGTGACGCTCGATCTTGCCGACGTCACCCGCACGACGACGCTCTCCGCTCCCGTGACACTCGTCAATTCCAAGGGCGAGGAGCTCTCGAGCCCCTACATCGAATATTCTCCCACGACGGTGAACGTGACCATCCCGGTGTACAAGACCGTGACCGTTCCCGTCCGCGTGGGATTCCGCTACGGCTTCTTAAACAGCGAGAACACCGAGATCACCGTCAATCCCGCGACCGTGGAGGCGACCGGCGACCCCGACGTGATCGACCGCGGCTCTCCGGTCGAGAGCGTCATCCTCGACGAGAAGACCGAATTTGAAAACGGCAAGCTCTCGAAGACCGTCTCCCTGAACGCCGTCGAGGGCGTGACCCTTTCGGTGACGCAGGCGGAAATCACCGCCGTCATTGATTCTTCGATCAAGACGCGCGAATTCCTCATCCCCGGCTCGAACATCGTCGATACCGGCGCGAAAGAAGGCGTGGACTATACCTGGGACCGCACCGCCGTACCCGTCACCCTCATGGGGCCGGTCGACGTGCTCGCGAAGATCGACGTCGACGACATCACGCTCGTCTTCGATATGAGTCCCTACAACGATACGAACACCGGCACCATCCGGGTCCGCGCCGAGGTTTCGGTGGATTCCCTGTGGCGCGACGAGGTGT
>JAFZPN010000056.1 GCA_017550315.1 Clostridia bacterium | reverse complement strand
GTCATCACAGCGATCACCGGCACCGAAATCCACGTTGATCTCGGCGCGAAGACCACGGGCGTCATTGCCCGCGACAAGGCTACGGACGATCCGCAGGCCAAGCTCGAAGACCTGTTCAAGGTCGGCGACACGGTCCGCGCGAAGGTCGTCAAGGTCTCCGACGTCGACGGCATCGCGACGCTCGATAAGACCCGCGTCGACTCCGAGTCCAACTGGGACAAGATCGTCGAAGCCTGCGAATCCCAGGAGACCCTCACCGGCCGCATCACCGAGGCGGTCAAGGGCGGCGTCATCATCAACCTCAACTCCGTGCGCGTGTTCATCCCCGCGTCCCTCACCGGCATTCCGAAGGACGGCGACCTGAACGCGATCGTCGGGACCGACCAGAAGGTCAAGATCATCGAGATCAAGCCCGAGAGAAGAAGAGCGTACGCATCCATCCGCGCGGTCCAGAGAGAAGAGCGCAAGGCCCGCGAAGAGGCGTTCTGGAACAACATCCAGGAAGGCATGGAATTTGACGGCGAAGTCAAGTCCCTGACCGATTTCGGCGCATTTGTCGACCTCGGCGGCGTGGACGGTATGGTACATACCTCCGAGCTCAGTTGGAGACGCATCCGCCGTCCGTCCGACGTCGTTTCCGTCGGCGACAAGATCCACGTCTACGTGAAGGGCTTCGACCGTGAGCGCGGCCGCATCTCCCTCGGCTATAAGACCGAAGAGATGAACCCGTGGTACATCTTCACCCAGAAGTATCAGGAAGGCGACACGGCCGAGGTCAAGATCGTCAGCCTGATGCCGTTCGGCGCGTTCGCGGAGATCGTTCCCGGCTGTGACGGCCTGATCCACATCAGCCAGATCGCGGATCACAAGATCGCGAAGCCGGACGAGATCCTCTCCGTCGGCGACATCGTCAACGCGAAGATCACCCAGATCGACAACGAAAACCACAAGGTCAGCCTTTCCATCCGTCAGCTCCTGCAGGAAGCGGCCCGCGCCGCCGAAGAAGCTGCGGAAGCCACAGAGGAAGCAGCGGAGGAAGAGCCCGCTCCGGAGGAAGCCCCTGTTGAGGAAGCGCCCGTCGAGGAAACTCCCGTGGAAGAGGCTCCCGTGGAAGCGGCTCCCGTCGAGGAAGCTCCCGCGGAAGCGGCTCCTGTCGAGGAAGCACCCGTCGAAGCAGCTCCCGTTGAGGAAGCGCCTGTCGAAGCAGCTCCCGTTGAGGAAGCGCCTGCGGAACCCGAAGCACCGGCTGACGCCGAATAATCCAAGCCGTATCAGGCGGGAGGACAGAGAAAACTGCTGTTGTCCCGCCTGATTTTTCACGTGAAACGTGAAAAAAGTGAATAACGAAAAGTGAACAGTGAATAGCGGAGGGAGAAACCCGCTGACGCGGTTTTCAAATAAAAAATCAGAGATTTGCCCCGCAAATCTCTACCGCAACTCTTCACTTTTCACTCTTCACTCTTCACTTCCCCCAATAAAACACTTCCAAGGAGGTCCATACCATGTCCATCCCGAGACCCGAATACCCCCGCCCGACGATGGTGCGCGGCGACGAAAGCTGGATCAACCTCAACGGCACGTGGGAATTTGCCTTTGACTTCGGCAATTCCGGCCGCGAGCGCAAGATGTGGGAAGCGCCGGCCTACGAGCGCGAGATCGTCGTCCCGTTCGTTCCGGAATCGAAGCTCTCCGGTATCGAATACGTCGACTTCATCCCCGCCGTCTGGTACCGCCGGACCGTCACCCTTCCGGAGAGCTGGTGCCGCAAGTGCGGACGCGTCCTGATCCACTTCGGCGCGGTCGACTATTATGCCGAGATCCGCGTCAACGGCAATCTGGCCGGGACTCACCGCGGCGGCTACACCCCGTTCACCGTAGACGCCACCGAATTCCTCACGGACGGCGAGAACGTGCTCTCCGTCTTCGCCGAGGACAACGGCAAGAGCCCGCTCCAGCCGACCGGCAAGCAGGTCTATTACAGCTACTACAACTCCGGCTGCCACTACACGCGCTGCACCGGCATCTGGCAGACCGTGTGGATGGAGTACGTCCCGAACAATTACGTGAAGAACGTCAAGATCACGCCCGACATCGACGCGGGCAAGATCGATGTGCTCGTCTCCCTCGAGGGCGGAAACTCCGCCGTGGCGAGCATCAAGGCGGTCGCGTCGTTCGGCGGCGAGGACGTCGCGTGCGCCGAGGCTCCGGTGCTCGGCAAGTACGCGCAGTTCTCCGTTGCGATCCCGGACGCGAAGCTCTGGTCGCTCGACGAGCCGAACCTCTACGATCTGAAGATCACCGCCGGCGCGGACGA
The DNA here is from genome assembly GCA_017550315.1 of Clostridia bacterium. Taxonomy (GTDB): domain Bacteria; phylum Bacillota; class Clostridia; order Oscillospirales; family CAG-272; genus UMGS1696. Next base: position 832 of record JAFZPN010000056.1, on the reverse strand, counting down.
GGTCTCGTCCTACTTCGGCATGCGCTCCGTCGCGATCAACGGCTACGCGATCGAGATCAACCACAAGCCGGTGTTCCAGCGCCTCGTGCTCGATCAGGGCTATTTCCCGGAGGGCATCTACACGGCGGGCGACGACGGCGAGTTCGCGCGCGACATCGAGTATTCCAAGAAGGCGGGCTTCAACGGCGCGAGAATGCACATGAAGGTCTTCGAGCCGCGGTTCCTGTATCACGCCGACCGGCTGGGCTATCTGCTCTGGGGCGAGTTCCCGAACTGGGGCCTCGACGAATCGAATCCGGCCGCCCTGCTCTCGATCCTGCCCGAATGGCTCACCGAGCTGGAGCGCGACTACAACCATCCGTCCGTGGTGGGCTGGTGCCCGTTCAACGAGACGGGCCGAAACCGCAACAAAGATCTGTTCCGCGTGATGTATCAGGCGACGCGCGGCTTCGATCCGATGCGTCCGATCATCGACACCTCGGGCTATGTGCACGTCATCACGGATATTTACGACGTCCACAACTACGATCAGAATCCGGAGACGTTCGCCAAAGCCTTCGAGCCGCTCATCACGGGCGAGGGCAAGGTCTTCATCAACAATCCGGATCACGAGAAGTACGAAGGCCAGCCGTATTTCGTCTCGGAATTCGGCGGCACGTACTGGAACATCGACGAGGATCCGTCCGCGGCGTGGGGCTACGGCCAGGCGCCGAAGAGCCTCGAGGAGTTCTACGCGCGGTTTGAGGGGCTGGTCAACGTCCTCCTGGACAACCCGAAGATGTGCGCGTTCTGCTACACGCAGCTCACGGACGTGTATCAGGAGAAGAACGGC
>JAFZPN010000055.1 GCA_017550315.1 Clostridia bacterium | reverse complement strand
CTTCTCTCTTCTCTTCACAGGATATACACCCCCTCCGTTGCCGCCGCATCCCCGCGCAGGAGGAACTTCTTCTCCACGTCCCACGCGCTCTCGCCCTCTCCGGGGACATAGACGCGCATCACGCTGCGGGGCGTCTTCGCCTGTTCCCCCTCCGCCGGGACCGCACGCAGCACGGATCCCGCCGTCACACACTCCTCCGACACCATGACCGCCGCGACTGCGAGTTCCGCCGTGCAGCTCCATTCGCCGCCGTCCTCCCGCGCCGTGACATCCGTGACCGTGACCGCGGTCTTCCCGGCGAGCTCCTCCGCATCCCGCGCGCCGTCCTCCCATTCGTACCGGAACGGCAGGAAGACCTCCTCGGATGCGAGCTCCCCATCCGACGGATCGCGGCTGACGACCGTGAGCTTCGCCGTGCCGTTCATCTGCGCGCGTCCGCCCGTGACCGTCACTCTGTCCGCCGTCGCCGATCCCCAGCCCCAGACGTACTGCGCGCCCGGCCCCGTCTTGGCCTTCGCCCGGCCGGTGACCGTCAGCCGTCCGTTCTGCGCCGCCGCGGGGGAGATGGGCCTGCATTCGCGCACCTCGAGCGCCGAAGGGCCGTCCGGGGAATAGGCGTCCGTCGTGATCTCGCCCTCGGTGCATTTGAGGAGCACGGCGTCCGCGTCGTATTCGATCCGCCAAGTGATCGAACCGTCGCCCTCCGATCCGGCCTCCGTCATCACGACCGTCGGGAACACCGCCGCGCGCAGCTTCATGCCCTCGGGCGTATCCGGCAGCGCGACCGATTCCTCCACCGGCGCCCGCCCCTTCGCCGTCACGGGATCCCCGTCGGGAGAGAGGAGCAGGACCGCGACCGAGGCCTCCCCCTTGAACGTCAGCCGCCCGTCGGCGCAGCGCACGTCCGAGACCGTCACGGCTCCCTGCGCGCCCGCAACCCGCATCCCTTCCCGATCCCGGATCTCCCCCGCCGCGTCGAAGGATCCCCGCACCTCGGCCATACACGCGCACCGCACCGTCCGCACACGCCGCCGCACGGTATCGAAGTCCTCCGTGCCGAGCGAGGCGTCCGACGGCTTCTGCGAGAGGACCGACACCCGCACGCGCGAAGACAAGCTCAGCCGCCGCGGACCCGTCAGCCGGCAGAGCGCCCCGTCCGTCTGGGCCGTGAGCGCCAGATCCGCGGGCGAATAGCGGTCGTCGCCGTCGCCGGATTTGAGCGGCACGCGCGCCGTGAACGCGGAGGTCTCGGACGCCTCGGCGATCTGCCCGTCCGCGTCGGCATAGCAGACCGTGTAGATCACGCTCCCGTCGACCTCGACCTCGTCGCCCGAAAGGTATTTCCCGTCGATCACGGGCTCTGCGCGGACCCCGAGCACCCGCCGCACCTCCGGCTGATAATCCGGCAAGGTGAAATCCTCCGCCGCCTCCGTCAGTACCCCCGTGTCGAACCGCTTCTCAAAAATCATATTCGGATTCATAGATCCATAACCCCCCCCCTCGATGGAGACAGTATGCAGGGGAGTGTATGCGCGTCCGCCCCGGCATATTCCGGCACGCGGGGAGAAGCGCCTCCCGGTGAAATTCTCCCGGCACAATCTTCTCTTTTCCTCTGGAAAAACGCGCCGGTTTATGGTATAATGAGCGCGAACAGCAAAGAATCCCGGATTTCGTGTTCCGGCCCACGCGCCGACGGACGATCCCACTCCCCCCGAGGAGGTTTTCCCATCCATGCTCTTCAACTCCATCGAATTTCTCCTGTTCTTCCCCCTGGTCGCGGCCGTCTATTTCCTGCTGCCGTACAAGCTCCGGCGGTATTTCCTGCTGGCCGCGTCCTGCTGGTTCTACATGTCCTTCATCCCGAAGTACATGCTCATCCTCCTGTTCACCACCGTCGTGGACTACACCGGCGCGCGCCTCATCGAGCGGTTCCGGGACCGGAAGAAGATCAAAACCGCGGTCTTCGTGATCGGCCTGTGCTGCAACATCGGGCTGCTCGTCTGGTTCAAGTACCTCGGCGTGATCGGCGACACGATCAACTTCTTCGGACACATGCTCTCCCTGAAGACCGTCGTCGTGCCCGAGGTCGTCCTCCCGATCGGCATCTCGTTCCACACCTTCCAGTCGATGGGCTATTTCATCGACACCTACACGGAAAAGCAGCACGCCGAGCGGAATTTCATCGACTTCGCGCTCTTCCTGATGTTCTTCCCCCAGCTCGTCGCCGGCCCGATCGAGCGGTTCTCGAACCTCATGCCGCAGCTCAAGGCCAACCATGACCTGAAGGCGGAAAACCTCTCCCTCGGCGGACGCAAGATGCTCTGGGGCATGTTCAAGAAGGTCGTCGTCGCGGACAATCTCGCGCTCTTTGCCGACGCCGTCTTCGATTCCCCGGATAAGTACGCGGGGGCGGGCATCCTCGTCGGCGTCCTCTGCTTCACCGTGCAGATCTACTGCGACTTCTCCGGCTATTCCGACATCGCCGTCGGGTGCGCGAAGATCCTCGACATCGATCTGATGAAGAACTTCGACACGCCGTATTTCAGCCGCTCCGTCCCGGAATTCTGGCGGCGGTGGCACATATCCCTCTCGACGTGGTTCCGCGATTACGTCTACATCCCGCTCGGCGGCAACCGGGTCTCGAAGCCACGCTGGGTCCTCAACCAGCTCATCACCTTCACGATCTCCGGCGTCTGGCACGGCGCGGGCTACACCTTCGTCCTCTGGGGCTTCCTCAACGGCGTCTACATCTGCGTCTCCCGCCTCGTCGCGCCGCTCAAGGAGAAGATCGCCGCCCTCACGCGTACGGATAAGCTCCCCGTGATCCGGCCCCTCGTCGAGAACCTCGTGACCCTCGCTCTCATCGCGTTCTCGTGGATCTTCTTCCGCGCGAATTCGGTCTCCGACGCCTTCCTCGTCGTCCGCCGCCTCTTCGCCGCGACCGCGATGGACTTCTCCGCGATCCCGGCGCTGCGCGTGCACGTCGCCGTCTGCGCGGTGATCTTCCTCTTCCTCGCCGAGTTCCTCATGAACTACGGCAAAAAGATCGAAGGGCTTTACTTCCGGATGCCGCATCCCGTCCGCGTCGTGACCTACGCCCTCCTCGTCGCCGCGATCGTCCTCTTCGGCGCGTACGACAACAAGGCGTTCATCTATTTCCAGTTCTGACGGAGGAGGTGCGCATCGTATGAAAATGAAAGACAATACCCGCGGGATCCTCAAATACATCGTCTCCGGACTCATCGTCATCGCCCTCGCGTTCGCCGCCGTCGCCGGAGCCAACCGCCTCATGAAGGACTTCATCGCCGACGAGACCCGCATGGTCGCCGAAGCCGCCGGCATGGCCGAACGCGTCCGCCTCGAAGCGCAGAAGACCGAGGACGAGCAGGGACGGCTCCGCCTCGAGCTCGAAGCCCTGACGCTCAAGGCTGAGCAGATGGAGGCGTTCTATCAGAAATACAAGGACCGGCACTGCTATCACTACTTCGGGCAGTACTACGAGATGTTCGAGCAGGTTTATAACGCCGACGTGATCCTCATCGGCACCTCGCACTGCGCGCACGGCGTCAACCCGCTCTATCTCGACGAGGAGATGCCGGCGCACACCTTCTTCAACTTCGGTCTGAACGGCTCCGTCCCGTCCTTCTATGAGGACTGGTACGAGATCTTCAAGAACGAGGCGAAATACCCGACGCCCAAGGTCATCGTCTGGTGCGTCGACTGGTTCATGTGCGACGACAGCTGGCTCTGGCGGCGGATCACCTTCGATTCCCCGGCCGACATGCCGCTCGGGATCATGCGCGCCTACGAAAAGGAGAAGAACAAGAACGCCCCGGCTGCGGCGGTCGAGGAGGACAATCCCGACGCCGAGCCCGCCGAGACGACCGCATCCGAGGATCTTCCCGCGGCGGAGAAGACCGTCGCTGAGATGCTCGCGGATTCGGTGAAGGAGCACGGCATCCTCGCGCTCGACGAGCACCTCACGGTCCTGCTCCTCAACAACCCGATCTTCTCCTCCCGCGACCGCATCCCCGAGATGATCCGCTATTACCTGAGCGGGAAGCACATCGAGGTGGAGACGCCCGTCCCCGTGACGCCGAAGATCGAAGGCCGCTTCCTCACCGAGGCGGATCTCGTCCTGCCGACCTACCAGCACAAGACGCTCTACGACCAGGACCGCAACATCACCTCGGAGTATTACAAGGGCTACATCCCGTGGGACGTGAATTTCGCGGGCGGCACCACCACGGTGAGCTGCATCCACAACCGACGGGAATGGCGTGCCTTCGAGAGTCTGCTGGATCAGTTCGAGGCGGACGGGATCAAGCTCATCTTCGTCGAGTGCCCCGAATACAGCGGCTGGAAATCGAGCGACCGGAAGGTCCACAACCACGAGCTCGAAGAGGTCGCCGAGGCCCGCGGGATCCCGTTCCTCAACTATAACGACGAACTCGCGTCGGATCTGAACGACGACAACCGGAACTACTCCGACTGGGGCCACCTGTCCAAGCGCGGCAGCACGGCCTTCTCGAAGATGCTCGCCAAGGACCTCGCCCCCGTCCTCGCCGAAGTCCTGGGAGAGACGCCGTAAACGCACAGCACCCCCGAAAGCTTTCCCGAAGGTTTCCGGGAGGGCGATCGGAAAGCCCTTTGGCCCTCAGGCCTCCCCACCTGCACAAGACGAAAACACGCAAAAACAAAAACTATCCCCACCGCAAAGGAGCGCAAGCACATGAAGAATAACATCACCCTCATGGACGGAGCGGTCGGCACTTCTCTCTGGGCAAAGGCCGAAGCGAACGGAATCAAAAAAGATCCCGTCTGGAAGTACAACGCGGAACACCCCGAAATCGTCGCCGAACTCGCCGCGGAATACGCCGACGCGGGCGCGAAGATCATCCTCACCAATACCTTCGGCGCAAACGGCCCCGCCGTGAAGCGCTCGTCCCCCTATACCGCGCCGGACATCGTCTCGACGGGCGTGAAGATCGCCAAGGAAGCGCTCGCGGGCCGTGACGTGAAGATCGCGCTGGCGGCGGGTCCCCTGTCCGCGCTCATGGAACCCTACGGGGACATGACGGAGGAGGAGGTCGCCGAAATCTACCGCGAAATGCTCGAAGCGGGCGTGAAGGAAGGGCCGGATCTCATCCTGCTCCAGACCTTCATGGACCTGGCGATGATGAAAGTCGCGGCCGTCGAGGCGAAGCGCTTCGGGATCCCGGTCTTCTGCTGTCTGACGTTCGAGCGGCGCGGCAAGACCATGATGGGCAACTCGGTCGAGGACATGATCGAGGAACTGGTGCCGGTCGGCGTCGACGCGATCGGGATGAACTGCTCGCTGGGTCCGGATCTCGCGCTCCCGGTGATCCGGGAATTCGCGGAGAAATCGCCGCTGCCGGTGATCTTCAAGCCGAACGCGGGCAAGCCGATCCTCGCGGCGGACGGATCGACGGCGACGGCATACAGCGCGAAGGCGTTCGCGGACGACGTGGTCCCCGCGCTCGACATCGTCGATTACGTCGGCGGATGCTGCGGCAGCGATCCGAGCTATATCCGCGAGCTGGCGGAGAGAATGAAATAAACCGGAAAACAAAACGGCGCGCGTCCTGAACTTCATGGGCGCGCGCTTTGCTGTATTGGTGAACGAACTTGCGTCAGCGAGTTCGTCTCCCGTCTCCGGGCACTGCCCGGCGCGCACGGGAAAAGCCGCGGGCATTTTTCATTTTCTTCTCCCTTTCTCTTGACATTTCCGCACTTTCGTGCTTTAATATATAGTGATCAATACAGTGATCCATCTGTTCCCCTCCCCGCTCCGCCGAGCCTTGCCCGCGCGATCCCGGGACGGGGTCCCCCACCGGAGGTATCTCATGTCCGTCAAGCAGCTCTCCGTTTTCGCCGAAAACAAAAACGGCTCCATCTACGAAATCTCGAAGACCCTCAGCGACAACAACATCAACATCCGCGCGTTCTCCATCGCCGATACGCAGAATTACGGCATCCTCCGCCTCATCGTGGACGATCCCCGCGCAGCCGCGCTCGCCCTCTCCTCCGAGGGACGCATCGTCAGCGTCACCGACGTCGTCGGCGTGCAGATCCCCGATGAACGCGGCGGCCTGACCTCGCTGCTCGCCGTCCTCGCCGAGGCCGAGATCTCCGTGGAATATCTCTATGCCTTCGTCGCTTCCCGCGTCGACGATCACGCCTACGTCGTTCTCCGCGTCGAGGACAACGCCAAGACCGAGGAGCTCCTCGTCGCGGCGGGATTCGCCCTCTGCACCGACGAACTCCTGAAACAGGCCTGAGGCTCCGCGTGCCGAACCCCCGTTTTCTCCACGGCGACTTCCCTGCCCCGCGGGATCGCCTCGTCGGACTCTTCTATTTTCTCTGGCTCGGTGAACACGGACGCGGCAAGCCCTACGATATCTCCGCCATCACCGCGGCCCATCCCGACGCCGGACAGCATCCGGATGCTCCCTACTGGGGCGGCGTCGGGACTTATCATCATTGGGGCGAACCGTTTTACGGCTACTATTATTCCGACGACGAGTGGGTCGTGCGCAGGCATGTCAAGCTGATTCTGCAGGCAGGCGTCGACTTCCTCTTCTTCGATACGACCAACGCCGTCATCTACGAGAAAAACGCGAAGCTGGTGATGCGCGTCCTCGCCGAATACCACGCCGCGGGTTGGGACATTCCGCGGGTCATGTTCTATACCAACACCCGCTCGGGAGAGACCGTCGGACGCATCTACGAGGCGATCTACAAGCCCGGCTTCTGCCCGGAGACGTGGTTCAGGAGAGGTGACAAGCCCACGATCATCGCCGTGCCGGAGGAGTGCTCCCCGGAATGCCGCGCGTTCTTCGACATCCGCCTCTCCCAGTGGCCGAACGAGGCCGACAAGGCGGGCGGCTGGCCGTGGATGGACTTCACCCGGCCCCAGCGCGTCTTCCCGACGCTCGAAGGGGTCCCCGAGTGTATCAACGTCTCCGTCGCCCAGCATCCGCAGATCCTCTTCGGCGACTCCGTCCTCTACGGGGAAACAGCCAACCGCGGACGCGCGTTCCACGACGGCGCCAACGATCCCGCCCCGGACGCCTGGACGCGGTGCTATAACTTCATCGAGCAGTTTGAGCGCGCCCTCGAGGCGGACGTCCCGGTCACGCTCGTCACCGGATGGAACGAGTGGATCGCGGGACGCTGGCCGGGCACGCCCGAACGCCCGATCCGGTTCGTCGACTGCGCGAACTACGAGTACAGCCGCGATATCGAGCCGATGCGCGGCGGCTATTTCGACAATTACTACAAGACCCTCTGCGCCTACACGGCGCGATTAAAGGGCCTGCCTCCCGAAGCAGTCCTTCCGTCCGGCGGCGAGGTTCTCTTCCCCGGCTATCCGGACGGGACCTTTGCCCGCGACGCCGAGGGATACGGCACGCGCTACGTCAACCGCACGGGCCGCTGCGGCATCCGCGGGATCGCGGTGCGCCATACGGACGACAGTCTCCTCTTCACCCTCCGCGCCGACCGCTTGATCGATCCCCGGGACACGGGCGGGACATTCATGCGCCTCTGGGTCCGGAACGAGGACGGGGCAGAGATCCCCGAGACGGCAATGACCCGCACGGTCGGCGCCGACACGGTCGAGGTGCGCGTTCCCCTCTCCGCCGTCACGGGCCGGGCCGTCGATTTCAAGGCCGCGGACAGCCGTGAGGAAATCAAGACGCCGGAGGATCTCTACGATCACGGCGACGTCCTCCCGCTCGGGTACGCGTGGTACCGCGTGGCGATAACGGAGTGAAAAGAGAAGAGAGAAAAGTGAATAGTTGAGGAAGGAAACCTTCGGTTTCCAAAGAAAAACGGTTGTGCGGCTGTATGGGAAATACAGCTACACAACCGTTTGATTCTTTTACCTCAACTATTCACTATTCGTTCTTCGTTTATCTTCCACACTTCTCTCTTCACTCTTCTCTTATTTATGTTCCGCCAGCCAGATCGACACGCGGGACTGGATCCGTTTCGCGCAGCCCGCCGCGTCGACGCTGCCGCCGATGAACGCCGAGATCTCTTCCATGATGATCCCTTCGACCTCCGCGTTCACTGCGCCGCCCACCGGGGTCACCGGCTGATCGAGGAACGCCTTGATCCGCTCCGCGTCCTCCTTCGTGAAGAAGGTCACGATGCCGGGCCGGTCGAGATCCTCCGTCGTCCGCTGATCGTCCGGGCTGTCGGGATCGTACGTGCCCCAGCTTGCCGAGCCGTCGTAATAGAATTCAAAACGGTAGGAGTAGTATTCCTCGCACATGGCGTCGAACGAGGAGCGCAGGATCGGAATGTCGTTGCGGTACTGGTCATCGTCCGGGTCGATGATCGCCTTGAGGGCAGCCCACGCCGCGTCGGGATTCTTCGCGTATTTGGTGATCGCGGCCGCCGTTCCGGAGCTGAATTTCGCGCCGCTTACGTCCTCGGACGAACGCGGGAAACCGATCATCACGTAATCCTTCGTGCCGTACGCCATCTCCAGATTCAGAAATTCCGCCATGTCGTAGAAATCCACGCCCTTGAGCGCGATCTTTCCCTCGTGGTAGAGGTGATACCGCTCGTCGTAATCCACCTGCTGGGAAGCCGCTTTCGCCTGGTATTCCTCCCAGTCCTTCGGCAAAGACTTCACGAAGGCGAGGTAGGCGAGGAAGTCCGGATCCTCGAAATGACAGGTCGCTTCCTCCTCGTCGATGAACGCCCCGTAGCCGCCCGCGAGCAGCATCGACGCGCTGTCCTGCGTCATTCCTTCGAGCAGTTCCACCCCTTCCGGGAGGGAGGCTGCATAGTCCAGCATCTCGCCGAGGGTCCAGCCGTCCCGGTCCGCGTATTTGCCGAGCAGAGCGGGCGTCGAGAGCAGGGTCGAAATGCTCGCGCGGGTCGTCAGCGCCCAGATGGATCCGTCCTTCGCCGTGAACGCGGAGAGGACCGCGCCGAAGATGTTTTCCCGGCTGAACTTGTCGTCCTTATCCACGTAAGGCGCGAGATCGGTATAGAGCTTCTTTTCAAGCACGGTCGAGAGCGGCGCGAAATCCGGCATCCCGAGCACGATGTCGGGCTTGTAGGTCCCGTTCACCAGCTCCATGCTCAGCTTGTCGATCCCGGCCTGATAATCCTCTTCCGTCGCGTAGCGGGAGTAGTCCGTCGTCACAATCCGCATGTCGGGGTGCGCGCGGTTGAACTTCACGATCCGCCGGGGGATGCTGTATTCCAGATAATCCGCGTACGCCACCTCGATCACGGTGACGGCGGAGAGGTCGACGTCCTCCGCGTGACGCCACACCGAGGGAGAGCGGGTCCAGTTTTCCTCGTCCGTGCGCTCCGCGAAGAGGATGGTCTCCTCGTCGATCACGGCGAGCAGGGTCATGTCGTCCCGCGAGACGTTCGAGTTTAAGTAGTTCATGACCGGGACGGTCTGATATTTGCCGTCCTCGCCGAGGTCCGCCGCCCAGATGCCCGTGTCATCCGTGTAATAGAAGTCGTGGCCCGCGCCGAAATAGATTTCGTTCACGCCGGAGGGGAGATCGCTCGTCTTGCCGAGGGCCTTCGCGGCCTTGTCGATCGGCGCGATGCCCATGTCGTCGCCGAAATACCCGACGACCCAGACGGTCCCGTCCGACGAGGCCGCCATCGAGTTGACCCAGCCGGGTGTGCTGACGCTGAACTGCCAGACAAAATCGCGGTTCAATACGGCGATCTCCTGATCGACGTTCAGATAGAGATCCCCCTCCTTATCCTGCGCGATGCTGCTGATATAGAACCAGCCGCGGACCCCGTCGCCGAAGAAGGTCGAGAGCTCGGGGCTGTCGATCGTCTCCCCCGTCTGTGCATCCAAGCGGGTGAGGTACCAGCTTTCCGATCCGGAATCCATGTCGTAGTTTTCCCAGAGGAAGAAGGTCGCGTCCTCGCCGGCAAACACCTTGCTGATATATCCGTCGCCGGAGAATTCGATGGGCTGCTGTGCCACGACGCCGTTTTCATCGAGCGTGATGCTCGCGTACTGCATGCCGTAATCGATGTACCCGTCCGCGTCCGGCTCGCTTTCGATGTAGGCCGAGGCCGCGCAGGTGATCTGCCCGGTCGCCGCGTCCCAGCTCACCGGCGCGTCTTCGAGGATCGAATACGGTTCCGGGAGGACACGGGGATTCCCGCGAAAAACGTTCGTGAGGATCTTCGGCTCTTCGGGCTCTTCCTCCGCCGCCGTTTTCTTTTTGCAGGATGCGAGCGGCAGAGCGAGGAGAAGGACGGCCAGGGCGCCCGCGAGGATTCTGCGATTATTCATGTCAATTTCCTTTCCGTTTTTTCGGATGTCTTATTATACCACATTTTCCATGAAGAAACAATGCACAGCGGATTAAGAATTCCTTAAATTGAAAAAGGGCCGTGCGGCTGCCGGCCCTTCTTTGACGGAGCGGGGATCAGTCCCCGAGTTCCTCGTTCTGCATGATCTTCTCCACCATCTTCGACATGGATTTGTTGAGCATCTTCCGCTGCTTTTCAGACGTGGACGCCCAGGTCTGGTTGTTGCTCGTCACGGCTGCGAAGTAAATGTCCGTGATATTGTTCAGGTACTGGTTGAAGAAGCGGCCGAGCTCGAAGGAGACGGTCCCGCGGACGATGTCATACATCTGCGCGTTCACGTCGTCGATGGAGTACTTCTTCTTCATGTTGTTCTCGAAGATCGCCGGGGTGGTCAGCCGGTACGCCTCGGACGCCATGCATTCGAGCACCGCCTGATCGATTTCCGGGATCGCGCTGTCCCGGGAGACGGCATAAAGGGTGATCGGGTTGCCCATGACCGTGCGGTAGTTCTGCTGGTTCTCGTCGTACTTCGGCACGGGCAGGATGCCGTAGGTCAGCTCGGAATCGCGCAGGGCCTTCGACGCGTAATGCGCGCGGTTGACGTTGAAGAGCGCGCGCCCTTCGGTGAACGGGGTCTCGTAGTCGCTCTGGAGATACACGGTATCGGTGGCCTCCCACGGGCCGATCTTGGCGAGCAGATCCACCGCACGTTCGCTGTAAAAGTCCTCGGAGATCTTCAAGATCTCGTCCGGATCCTTCTCGACGAGCCGCAGGCCGCTGCCCGTATAGAACGCGTCGTTGTGGAAGTCGACGAGCGTGAAGCCGAAGCCGTCGTTCACGTCGACTTTCCCGTTGCCGTTGAGGTCGCGGTAGGCGTCGTTCGTCATCTCCACGAGCTTGTCCACCGTCCACGTGCCTTCGAACACCATGTCCGTCGGGACCGGCAGGTTGTAGTCCTCGAGCAGCTGCTTATTGTAATAGATGCAGTACATCATGTGCAGCACGTTCGTGGAGATGTCGCCCGAGACGAAGTACAGCCGGTCGTGGATCAGGGATTCTTCGAGCAGGTTGTCGGGCCACCACGGCTTTTCGTAGTCGATGTACGGCGAATCCTGCAGGGTCCTGGTCAGGCAGTTGACGACGGAGGCGCCGATCGTGCGGGAATAGGCGGCATAGATGTCGTATGCGCCGTCCCCGGCCTGCACGCTCGCCTGCGCCACGGCCACGTATTTGTCCTTCGAGCCGTTGTTGCCGGGCGTGCCGACCCAGTTGTAGTCGATCTTCAGGCGGTCTTCCACGTCGATGTTGCGCTGGCAGATCGCGTCGTTGACGATCTCGCCGTTCATTTCCTCCACGTCGAATTCCGCGTTCTCGACGTCGCTCCAGAAGAGCACGGAGACGGTCTGTCCGCCGAAGTCGAGCTCGGGGAGATCGTCCTTCAGGTAGCCGTTGACGTCCACGTTTTCGGCGGGAGCCTCTTCGGTCTCGGCTGCGGGAGCCCCCTCGCCGGACGGGGTTTGGGCTTCGGCGTTCTCTTCGTTTTTCGCGTTTTCCGTGCCGCCCGAGCAGGAGACGAACGCGGGGAGCATCATAAGCAGGGCGAGCAGCAGGCAGAGCAGTTTTTTCATGGACAATCCTCCCATCCGGATTTGATCAGATTCCGGTTTTCTGCCTGTATTATGGCACATTCCGCCGGGGTTGTCAAGGGGTATTTGGGGAAAGGTGCTTAGATGTAAAGGAGAGAATACGGTCTGGTAAAGTCCTGCGGGGGTTTCTGAATTGCGCGCTGACGCTTGCGAGCTGAAATTCCTCTATTGTCTGCGCGGCAGAGCCTTGCGGATCAAGGATATTGCAGATCATTTGTTTTTTTCGCCTACGCGGCTGGCGGACAATGAGGCCGCGGTTTCAACGAGTTGAAACCGGGTGGCCAGGCCTCTTGCCAATCACCGCCACCAAAGGAGAGGGAGGAGCGCTCTCCCTTCGGTTTCAGCATTGCTGAAACCGGCTGGACTCTGCTTCTACCCCCTCAGGTACATCCTCCCTCTTTAATGGGAAGCGTTGTCCAATGAGGGCTAAACCTCTTCATTTCAGGGATTACATGGCCGCCCCAATACAGAAATGCGAAAACTCACGGCCTTCATAAAGTGCGATAGTGGGGGTTCCGGTTCAAGTCAAGCACTCACCGCTGCACCCTATGCCTCGACGGAGTCGAAAAGTCTAATACGGGCCGCTGCACAAGCTGGCGTGCGCGAGCCATTCTGCTTCCGTGCCACTCATCTTGGAGATGGCCCCTGTAATCCTCCGTGCGGTTTGGCGATAAACGCGTTTATCGCCAAACAAAACAGGCCGAACCGCATTGAGCTGCGGTGCCGAATATCCGTGGTACGCACGCCGGAGGGGTGGATTCCAAAGGCGGGGAACGCGCCTTTGGGGCCGGGAAAGTCCAGAGAGGGCCCGGCCCGAGGGTCCTCTCTGGTCCCGTCCGGAAGGACAAAAAAACAAATGCTTCCGTCAAAATATAATCCGCAAGGCCCTGCCGCGCAGACAAAAGAAAAGGCTGCCGCCCGATCCTTTTCAGAATCGCGCACGGCAGCCTGCCGGTTTTCTCGATTCGGCTTGTCCGTTTATGCCTTTACGCCTTCAGGCTGTTCTGCACCGCCACGGCAACCGCGACCGTCGCGCCGACCATCGGGTTGTTGCCCATGCCGAGGAAGCCCATCATCTCCACGTGCGCCGGAACGGAGGACGACCCCGCGAACTGCGCGTCTGAGTGCATGCGCCCCATCGTGTCCGTCATGCCGTAGGAAGCGGGACCCGCCGCCATGTTGTCCGGATGCAGCGTGCGGCCCGTACCGCCGCCGGATGCCACGGAGAAGTACTTCTTGCCCTGCTCCACGCATTCCTTCTTGTACGTGCCCGCGACCGGATGCTGGAAACGGGTCGGGTTCGTGGAGTTGCCGGTGATGGAGACGTCCACCTTCTCGAAGTGCATGATCGCCACGCCCTCGCGCACATCGTCGGCG
>JAFZPN010000054.1 GCA_017550315.1 Clostridia bacterium | reverse complement strand
GCCGACAAGCTCGAAGAGATCACCCGCATCCAGGTCGAGGCGATCAAGAACCTCCAGATCGACAAGATCACGGTCTGGGATTCCGGCGCGAAGAACGCCGACGGCAAGAACACGACCGCCGACTTCATTTCGGGGCTGTATAAGTCCATCCCGCCGCTCAACGAGATGTTCGACATGGCCGGCATGAAGCTGCCGGACTACCTCGGCAAGGACAAGGGCGAAAACCCGGAGCTTCCCGCGCCGACGGAAGATAAGACCGCTTAATCTTAAATAATCATAAAGGAGAACATCACCATGGCAAAGAAGAAGAAAAAGAAAGTCATCGATCCCCAGGAAAAGTTCCCGAACGGGATGTACAAGGAACGCACGATCCAGGCGCTGATCCAGGGAGGTCTGTTGCTCGTCTTTCTCTGCGGTCTGGGGGTGTTCTCCTACATCGTTTCGATGATCCCCGCGGGCATCTTCGGCATCGCCATCACCCGCGAAAACACCACGACGCAGTCGGTGTATGACCTGCAGAACATCGTCCTCTGCGTCATCGGCCTCGCCATCATGACCGTAGGCGGCATGATCCTCGCGAAGAAGGTCGGCGAAGCGGATGCGCTCTACGCCTTCCAGAACAAGCAGGAGCGTACGATGGACAAGCGGTACCTCCTCCTCAGCGTCGCCGTCGCCGTCCTCGCGTATTTCATCATCGTCGCCATCGTCAACGTCAAGTTCTTCGCCGGTCCGATCTGGTATCTCGCGGTGTTCTTCAGCCGCGCGGAACGCCGGATCAACGAGGGCATCAAGGTCGCGATGGGGATCCGCTGTCTCGCCGCGCTGGTCTGCCTCGTCGTCATGACGCCGTTCATCGTGAAGGGCGTGTTCAAGGGCTTCCGGGAAAAGATGCCCTTCCTGATCGACGAAGAGGAAGAGAACAAGCGCCGTGAAGCGGAACAGGCTGCCGCAGCCGAACGCGAAGCCGCGGAAAAGGCCGCGCGCGACGCCGAAAGAGCCGCGAGAAGATAACCGAAAAACGTCACCTCCCGATGGGAACGTCGGGAGGTGATCTTGATTTCATGCATCCGGGAGAGGGCGAGGACATGGCGAAAAAGCGGAAGCGCCGCAAAGGGCAGAAGCGGACGCCGGCAGAGATCGTGGGGCTGATCGACAGGATCAGTCTTATCGTGCTGATCGTCTCGCTGATCGCGGTCTACTGCATCATCGCGATCCGGATGACCGGGACGGTCTACCCGACGGAGGAACTGCTCGACGGCCGCGCCGGGATCCGCTTCCTCGACGTCGGGCAGGGCGACTGCACCCTCGTCACGCATGCGGGCTATGCCGTCCTCATCGACGCGGGACCGCATGCCGGATCCTCCGCGACGGCGGAATACCTGTCCCGTGTCGCGCCCCACATCGACGCGTTTTTCGTCACGCATCCGCACGATGACCACATGGGCGGCGCGCCTGCCGTTCTCCGGTCCTGCGGCGTGGAGACGCTCTATATGTCCGCCGCTGTCAGCCATGAATACTTCTACGAGGAGACCCTGCGCGCGGCGGAGGAAGAACGGACTGCCTGCGTGACCCTCACGGAAGGTTCTGCCTGGACCTTCGGCGATATCTCCGTTGAGGTGTACGATACCTTCGGCTTCGGCTACGAGGATCTCAACGACGCGAGCCTTGTTCTGCGCGTCTCGGTCGACGGGATGACCATGACGATCGCCGGGGATGCCGAGCGGGGGCTCGAAGAATATGCCGCCGACCGGGGCTTCGATCTCCGCGCCGACATCCTGCACGTCAATCACCACGGCTCCTCCTCGTCGACGACGGAGAAATGGCTCAACGCGGTACGCCCGAAGGTCGCGGTGATCTCCTGCGGCCGGAACAATGTCTACGGCCATCCTGCCAGTTCCGTCCTGAACCGCCTCCGCGACCGCTTTATCCGGATCTACCGCACCGATCAGGACGGGACCGTCACCCTGCGCGGCGGGAAATGGGAAAACTGACGGTGCAATCGATCTTTGCT
This sequence comes from Clostridia bacterium, assembly GCA_017550315.1. Lineage (GTDB taxonomy): Bacteria > Bacillota > Clostridia > Oscillospirales > CAG-272 > UMGS1696. Next base: position 73,908 of record JAFZPN010000054.1, on the reverse strand, counting down.
TGACAGGCGTGCCGCCGTCTGTTACAATGAAACCGAGAAAAGGGAGGATGACGCGATGAAAGCCCTCTGGCCCGTCCTGTGCGTTCTTACGGCAGTCCTTGCAGCGCCGTACCTCGTGCTCGGCGTCCGGCGGCTGAAAATGGCCGTCAAGCTCCGTCGGGCGTGCCGCGCGGAGGGACACCGCCTTGTGCCGCTGCATCCCTTCTGGCTCTGGGGATCCCGTTCTTCCGTGCGCGCCGATTTCCTCGTCCGGATCCGCGGCGGACGCGCCGTCTATACCGTCAAGCTCTTCGGCACGGCGCACCGCCTCGCGAATCTCTATTTCGTGAAGACCGCAGACGGGCAGCTCACATACTTCGAGCGGCGCGTAGTCCCGCTGGCAGGCCGGTTTCCGACCATGTTCGACGACGATCTGAGACCGATCCCCGGAGAAAGCGTGTCCGGCGTCAACTATGTGTACGATACCCGGCGGCGCGCGCGTCGTGAGGTCGATTACGCCTCTCCGACCGATGACGAGCACATCACGAATATCCCGGTGCTCCTCGTGAATCCCGCGCCGCTCGCTGTCCGCGCCTCGGAGGAGATCCCGGCCGAACACTGGACCGTCGAGCGGCAGCCCTTGTTCACGAAAAAAGAGCCCACGCGCCTCGAGAGCCGCACGGTCTACGACGGAGAGCTTCTGCATCTCGCGGAATACGTCTTCGGCACCTCTGGTTTCATCAAGGAGCTGACGGATCTGAAGCTCCCGCGGGATTACGGCGTTTCCGCAGAGTAGAGAAAAAACGAGCATCCGGCCGGGCAGGGACGCGGATGCTCTGTGGATTTGGCTCATCGGATCTTGTATTTCAGGCGCAGGTTGTCCGCGATCATGGCGATGAACTCGGAGTTCGTCGGCTTACCGCGGGAATTCTGGATCGTGTAGCCGAAATACGAATTCAGGGTGTCGACGTCGCCGCGGTCCCACGCCACCTCGATGGCATGGCGGATCGCCCGCTCGACACGGGAAGTCGTGGTCTGGTACTTCTTCGCGACGGACGGATAGAGCACCTTCGTGACCGAGTTGATGACGTCGCTGTCCGAGATCGTCATGAGAATCGCCGTGCGCAGGTACTGATAGCCCTTGATGTGCGCCGGAACGCCGATCTGATGGATGATCCGCGTGACCTGCGTCTCGATGTCCGGGGGCAGGGCGCCAGCCGCTCCCTCGTCCCGCTTGGGCTGTTCGGCGCTGCGCGGCTGACGGTTCTTGAGGATCGTCGCGATCCCGGAGAGCAGCGCGTCGTAGTCCACCGGCTTCTGCAGACAGAGCGACGCGCCCGAACGGTTGGCCTCCATGAGAACGCTCGGCGTCGAGACCTGCGTCAGCACGATGAACGCGGGGACCGCGCGTCCGGCATCCGTATTCCGGCGGTCGTTCGCCCGGCGCAGGAGCGTCACGGCGTCCGCCGACCATAGATCCGCGATGACGATGTCGTAGTTCTGACGCGACGTCAGGCTCATGGCTTCTTCGCCGCTGCGCGCTTCCGTTACCGACGCGCCGGCAGTGGCGAGCACCTCCCGGCATCTTGTCCTGAATTCGTTGTTCTCGTCCGCGACGAGGATTTTCGTTTCCTTATCCATATGTTCCGCATCCATGCCTTTCTGATGTTGTAACTGGAAATCATTACCATATCCGGTGATGAGATTTTACCATATATTGCCAGAAAAATCAAGGTCTGCGCGCACGAAATCTTACACGAAAATCGGGCGTGGAAATTGGTAACTTTTGCCATTCCGGATCGGCGCGGACCGTCGGAATCAAACGAAATCGGAGGTATTATGTCCTATCCGTCCTTTTTATGGCTCAGGGAAGAGGGAGACCGCGCGCCGGCCCATCCCGAGGAGACCCTGACCGATCTGCTCGGTGACGTCGGCTTCCGTCCCCGGAGCGTGGAGATACTGCGCGTACCGTGCGTCCCGGAGGAGATCCCGATGCGTCAGGGACTCTTCCGCCGGATGCTCACGGACGCGGGATTCGCCGCAAAGATCGCCACCCTCACCGCGATGCTCACCGACGCCGAGGTCCTCGCCGAGGAATACGCACGCGCCGAGATCCGCGAGGAGAAGATTCTGCTCTTCGTCCCCGTGATGCGCCGGTGCTTCGACATTGTCCGCCTCCTCGAACAGTTCGACGGCGACGACGGACGCGCGGGGGAGATCGGCAGCTTTTGGAAGCGGTGGCACGAGATGCCGGCGGCCTCCCATGCGGACAAGCGCGCCGACGACCTGCTCGCGAAGTACGATCCCGCGATCCGGCTCAAGATCCACGGTTCCGAGGCGAGCGCGTGGGAGAGACGGCGCGGCGTGCGGAACGATTTCGAGCGGATCATCCGGGAAATGGGCCTCGAGGACGCGCTCCCGGCATGGCGGCATCCGCAGCGGACGACCCCGACGGTCATCCGGGGCGTGGCGGGCGTGCATTTCGCCTACTACGGCGCGGCGGAAACCTACTATGAAGAGAGCGGCGACTTTCTCCCGGACGGCGAGGCGGCGGACACGGACCGCGATTTGCGCGGGCTCTTCGCCTACATCGACGAGTTCCGCTTCCTCTCCGATCTCACGGCCTATTTCCGCGATCTCTCCGACAAGCATTATCCGCTTTGCTATCCGGCGGTCTCGGACAAGCGCGAATTCGTCCTCGAGGACGCGGTCGATCCGTCGCTCAGCCGCCGCGGCATCCCGGGGAACGCCGTCATCCCGAATGACATCCTGATGGCGTCCGAAAAGAACGGCGAGCGGCTCAGCTTCTACATCCTCAGCGGCGCAAACGGAGGCGGCAAGACCACCTATCTGCGTACCGCCGCCCTGGCCGCGCTCTTCTTCACGGCTGGCTGTCCCGTCACGGCGCGGGGAGGCCGTGGGATGGCGTTCGACGCGGTGTATACGCATTTCCCGTCGAACGAGAGCTTTGAATCGGGCGGACGCTTCGCCGACGAGACGGTCCGCGCCGACAAGATTCTCGAGAACGCGACGGAGAACTCCTTCGCCGTCTTCAACGAGACCTATTCCGGCACGGATGAGCGGCGCAGCGAGGAATACTCCAAGCGCCTCGCCGAGACGATGTACCGCCGCGGGACCTTCGGCATCTACGTCACCCACATCCACGCGCTGACCGGCGGCGAGATCCCGACCCTGGCCGCCCAGATCGACGAAACGGACGAGAACCGCCGCACCTACCGGATCCGGCGTGTGGGCGGCACTTCGTCCTCGTTCGCGCGGGACATCCTCGAAAAATACGGGCTCGACCGCGCGTCGCTCGCAGAAAAGCTGGCGCGGCACAGGGCAAAGACGGAAGGAGGGGCAGAAAATGGCTGACCGCTATACCATCCTCGGCGAACGTCCGCGCGGCATCCTCTCCCGGGAGGAGCGGGACCGCGGCGTGGCCGTCATCGCCGATCTCCAGATCGACCGGGCCTTCCGCACGATCTGCCCCGATTCAATGTACCGCGAATCCTTCCTCTCCGTCCTCGCGACGCCGCTCACCGATCCGGACGAGATCCGGGAACGCCAGCGGATCGCGCGGTACTTCCACGAGAATCCGCAGACGCTGGACCGCGTGATCGAGGTCATCCGCCGCCTGCTCCTCTCGAAAAACCAGTGGGACGCCGAGCGTTCGCGGCTGATGGCGTCGCGTCGCGTCGATCCGCAGGACAAGAACCTCGTTCTCTGGGTCGCGCGGGAAAACCTCGTCCTGACGGCGCATTTCGCCCGGATCATCCTCCTCTCGATCCGCGACATCTACGAGACGATGAACATGTTCGGCGCGGAGGGCGGCTGGCTCGGACGCCTGAAGGACGCGGCCTGGCAGATCGCGTCGACGACGGACACCGAGACGATCCTCTCCTTCTGCGACAAGGTCGAAAAAGGCCTCGCGTACGCGCACACCTATGACATCGAGTTCGACTGCTCGGAGGATCTGCGCGTGACGGTGCCGTTCCTCGCGGATTTCGCCTACGTTCCCCTCGCCAAGAAGCCGGACAAGCCCCAGCTCGGCGGTCTTTTCTCCCTCTTCGGATCAAAGAAGAACGCCGAGACCGAGCCGAAGGAGCCGATCCCGACGGAGCTGCCCGAGTCGCATGTGAGCCTTTCGGGCGTCGATCTCGCGTGGGGCATGGACCTCTCCGCCCGCGCCGTACAGGAATGCGACCGGATCCTAACCTCCCTCCTGCGCACGGCGGTCGACCGTTTCTCCGGACTCGAAGAAGAGCTCTACTTCTACCGTTGCCTTCTGATCTATCAGAAGCGTTTCGAGGAGCTCGGCGTGAAGATGGTCTATCCCGACATCCTCCCGGAATCGGACAACGTCATCCGCATGGGGAACCTCTCCGACCTACTCCTGCTCGCCGAGAGCCTGCACGTCTCCTCGGTCATTCCCAACGACGTGAACTGCGTGCGCGAGGGCGAGCTCTCCGGGATGCTCGTGACGGGCCGGAACAACAGCGGCAAGACGGTCTACCTGCGCTCCATCGGGACGGCGGTCCTGCTCGCCCAGTGCGGCTGCCCGGTCACGGCGGAGTTTGCCGAGATCAGCGTCCGGCGGCGGATCTTCACGGCCTTTGCCCGCGCGGAAGGGGAACTCGTGCCCCTGTCCTCGGCGGGACGCTTCGAGGAGGAGGTCGCCGAGATCGCGGCCATCGTCGGGGACATGGAGCCGGATTCGCTCCTGCTCCTCAACGAGACCTTCCAGACGACGGCCTACGACGAAGGCGCGGAGGGCATGGCCCCGATCCTCGCGTATCTCTCCGCCCTCGGCTGCGGCTTCATCTTCGTCACGCACCTCACGCGGCTCATTGAAATGCTGCGCGGGACGCCGGGCGTCACCGTCATGCGCACGAGCGACGATCCGCGCACGCGCTACAAGATCGCGCCGCTCGCCTGAGGGATTCCATCAAAAGAAATTATGCGGAACACAGGAATTATCATGCAGGATTCTTGCGTTCTTCGCGTTCCTGTGGTATAATAATGCATCACACCGATTCGGGAGGCATCCATGACACTCAGACATATCCGGCAGATCCTGAAGGACACCGATTATATCCATACCGGCGGCTCCGCCGAAGAGCTCCGGGCGGCAGAATACCTGAAAAGCGAAGCGGAAGCGCTCGGCGCCAAGGCATGGCTCGAACCGTTTCCGGTCCCGATGGCGGACGTGAAATCCGCGTCCCTCACGATCGACGGGATCGAGATCCCCTGCCGGGGATATAAGAACTGCGGCAGCGGAACGCTTGAAGCGCCCCTCGTCTATATCCCGACGCAGGATCACATCACCCTGAAAGCCGTGAAGGACAAGATCGTCCTGATCGACGGCGGCCTGCGGCATTTCGCCTATCACGACATGCTCGACGCCGGCGCACTCGGCTTCATCACCTATGACGGGAATCTCAATTTCCCGAACCGCGACATCGACGCGAAGGAACTGCGCGCGTTCGTCGCGGAAGGCCGCAAGGTCCTCGCCGTCAACATCAACGCGAAGGACGCGCAGAAGATCGTCAAGTCCCGCGCCAAGACGGCGAAGATCGAAATCGAGCAGGACGAATACGAGGGCGAGAGCCGCAACGTCGTGGCCGAGCTCCCCGGAACGGGCGACGAATGGATCGTCCTCACCGCACACTACGACACCGTTCCGCTCTCCCACGGCGCGTACGACAACATGTCCGGCTGTATCGGGCTGCTCGAGGTGCTCGATGAGATGAAAAAAGGCGCGTCGCATCATTATGGCCTGCGCTTCGTCTTCTGCGGGAGCGAGGAGCGCGGACTGCTCGGCTCGAAGGCGTACACCGCGGCGCATGAAGAGGATCTCAAAAAGGTCGTGCTCAACATCAACATCGACATGATCGGCGTGCCGATGGGCCGATTCCTCGCCTGCGTCAGCGCGGAGGAGTCGATGGTCGGCTTCATCAAGTACTTCGCCGGCGCGCGCGGATGGAGCGTCAACGCCTACACGGGCGTCTATTCGAGCGACTCCACACCCTTCGCGGATCACGGCGTCCCGGCCCTTTCCTTTGCGCGCGGGACCCCCGGCGGACTCGGGAACATCCATTGCCGCTACGACACGATGGACCTGCTCTCGGACGAACAGCTCCGCGAGGACGGCGCGTTCGTCGCCGATTTCACCCGCTTCATGGCGGACGCTGCCGTGTGTCCCGTCAAGCGCGAGATCCCCGACAAGATCAAGGATGATCTCGACAAATACCTGAACCGGAAGAGATGACCGGGACCCGGACCCGGAGAGGAGCGATGCTATGAGAATTGCCGTCAAGATCGGCACGTCCACCCTGACGCACGCGACGGGGCGGATCCATATCCGGCGGGTGGAGACCTTGTGCAAGGTACTCGCCGACATCAAGAACGCGGGCCATGAGATCGTCCTGATCTCCTCCGGCGCGATCGGGATGGGCGTTGGCAAGCTCAATCTGCCCGAGCGCCCGCAGGACATGCCCACCAAACAGGCGATGGCCGCCGTCGGACAGTGCGAGCTGATGTACGTCTACGACAAGCTTTTCTCCGAATACCACCACGTCGTGGCACAGATCCTCCTGACCGGAGAAGATCTGCGGGACGAGGGACGCCACCGCAACTTCATCAACACGATCCTGCGCCTCTTCGCACTCGGCGCGATCCCCGTCGTCAACGAAAACGACACCGTGGCGACAGAGGAAGTGGCCGTCGGCGACATCGATACCCTCGGCGCGCTCGTGGCGGTGAGCGTCGGCGCGGATCTCTTGATCGTCCTCTCGGACATCGACGGGCTCTATACCGCCGATCCCCGCACGGACCCGGACGCCCGGCTCATCCCCGAGGTGCGCGAGCTGACGCCGGAAATTCTCGCGATGGGCGGCGGACGCGGAACGTCCCTCGGCACGGGCGGAATGGCGACGAAGCTCTCCGCGGCGAGGATCTGCATGGCGGACGGAGTCGACATGATGATCGTCAACGGCGCGCGTCCGGAAACGCTCTACGACGTGCTCGAAGGACGGGCCGTCGGCACCCGCTTCATCGCGGAGAAGGGAAGAGGGAACCCATGAAGGACACCATGACCGTCATGCGCGAGGCGAAGGCAGTCTCCTCCGCGCTCGCCTGGGCGGATACGGAGACGAAGAACCGCGCGCTGTGCTGCATCGCCGACCGTCTTCTCGCGGAATCGGATGCGATCCTCGCGGCAAACGCCCGGGATGTTGATGCAAGTCGCGAACGCCTCGGACCCGTGATGACCGACCGGCTTGCGCTGAACCAAAAGCGGATCGCAGGCATGGCGGATGGCGTGCGCGCGGCGGCGTCCATGCCCGATCCCGTGGGCCGGATCCTCTCGCGCACAGAACGTCCGAACGGGCTCCTGATCGAGAAAACCGCCGTCCCGATGGGCGTCATCGGTATCATCTACGAGAGCCGCCCGAACGTCACCTCCGACGCAGCCGCACTGGCCTTCAAATCCGGGAACGCGGTCGTACTGCGCGGCGGACGGGAGGCATTTAATTCCAATGCGGCCGTCGTCGCGGCGATCCGTCACGGGCTCAGAGACGCCGGACTTCCCCCCGAGGTCTGCGGCTTCGTGGAGGATACCTCCCGCGAGAGCGCGAATGCGATGATGGAGGCCGAGGGACTTCTCGATCTTCTGATCCCGCGCGGCGGAGCCGGCCTGATCCGGGCGTGCGTCGAGCGGGCGAAGGTCCCGTGCATTCAGACGGGGACGGGCATCTGCCACATCTACGTCGACGCGGACGCGGATATCCCGATGGCGCTCGACGTGATCGAGAACGCGAAGACGAGCCGCCCGTCCGTGTGCAACGCCGAAGAAGTCCTGCTCGTGCACCGCGCTGTTGCCGGGGAATTCCTGCCGCTCCTTCATCAGAGATTGGTCGAAGAGAGAAGCGCACGGGGGCTTGTCCCGGTCGAATTCCGGCTCGACGAGGCATCCGCGCTTTTGATCCCGGGGACGCCCGCCGGAGAGCACGATTTCGACACGGAGTTTCTCGACTACATCCTCGCCGTGCGGGTGGTGGAGGATGTGCGGGAGGCGGTCTCCCACATCGCGGCGCATTCGACGCACCACAGCGAGGCGATCCTCACCGGGAACGAAAAAAACGCGGCGTTCTTCACCCGCGCGGTGGACTCCGCCGCCGTGTATGTCAACGCCTCGACCCGCTTCACCGACGGCGGAGAGTTCGGTCTCGGCTGCGAAATGGGCATCTCGACCCAGAAGCTCCATGCCCGCGGCCCGATGGGACTCGAAGAGCTGACGACCTACAAGTATATCATCCGCGGAAACGGCCAGATCCGATGATCTCCGTCAATACCAGGTACTAAAGCATCGTGATGAACCTTCCCGGAAGGGAAACGGATGAAAGGAGACAGAACATGAAACAAACATTCTTTTTGCGGATCGCGGCGGGGCTGCTTGCCCTTTTGATGCTCGTGCTCGCGTCCTGCTCGGAAAAGCCGGGGGAAGCCCGACCGGACGCATCGACCCCGGCCAGCACGCCCGATGCCGCGGAAACCGAACCGACCGTGGAGGAGGAATACGATCCTTTCTCGGAACTGCCCTCCGATCAATACGGCGGACGTTCCTTCCACCTTCTTGCGCGGGAAGCCTATCTCTACGAACTCTGGACCGAGGAGATGACGGGCGACGTCTTCAACGACGCGGTCTTTGACCGGAATTCCCTTGTCGAAGCGCGGTACGACGTAAAGATCGAACCCATCCCGATTGCCGGCGAATGGGGCGATCGCGATCAGTTTCTCGCGACTGTCCGTGCGTCCGTCCAGGCAAACGACGGCGCGTACGACCTCATCGACGGGTACGCCGCGACGATCGGCAACGGGTTCTCGTCCGGGCTTTATCTGAATCTGCGCGAGGTCCCGAATCTGCAGCTGGAAAAGAGCTGGTGGTCCGCCCTCCTGCGCGACGAACTGACGGTCAACGGCCGCCTCTTTGCGATCACCGGCGACATCGCCGTCAACATGTGGGAGCAGATGCAGGTGCTCTTCTTCAATAAGAAGCTGGCACAGGATTATGCCATCGGCTCGCCCTACGATGCGGTTCTCGACGGTTCATGGACCTTCGACAAGTACCTCTCGATGATCGCCGGGCACTCCGTGGACCTCGACGGCGACGGCAAGATGACCGTCGACGACAGCTACGGCGCGGTGTATTATGACGCCCTCACTTTCGACAACCTCCACAACGCGTTCGGTGTGCGCTACACGAAACGCGATGCGGACGGCGGCGTCGAGCTGGATCTGTACAACGATCAGATCGTCTCGATCTCCGAGCTGGCGAGCGCGCTCGCCTATGAGAATCCGGACGTCTGGTTCACCAATCAGGGCGTCGGGGACAGCCGGGAACCCGCGCGCAGGATCTTCTCCGAGAGCCGCGGCCTCTTCTTCGCGAGCGTCCTCGAGGATGCGATCATCATGCGCGACATGGACGCGGATTTCGGCATCCTGCCTTATCCGAAGTGGACCGAGTCACAGGAAGCGTATTATACCACTTCCCGCGACGGCCGCTCTATGTTCGCCATCCCGATCGACGTACCGGACGCCGCTTTCTGCGGACTCATCACCGAGGCCATGTGTATCGAAGGCAGCCGGACCGTCATCCCGGTCTACTATGACAAGGTTTTGAAGGGCAAGACCGCCCGCGATGAGGAAAGCGCGTCCATGCTCGACATCATCCGCGCGGGCCTCGTGCTCGACTTCGCGGCGGAGTATGCCGTGCAGTCCGAGCGCTGCGGCTTCATCATCCGCGACGTCATCGAGCAGAACACCAACATCGCGTCGCTCTATAAATCGAAGGAAAAAGTCTATAAGAAATCCTTCGAGAAATTCCTCGCCGCTTATTACGACTGACGGATCCACCCGAGACAGCCGCGGTCCTCCGGGATCTGCGGCTGTTTTGTCTGGATTTCGGCAGCCCGATGTACTGCAATACAGAAAACACACCTTCGGAGGACGCTATGCTTGAGAAAAACGGACAAGAATACCTGCGCGGCAAGCGGGCGGGACCGGTCATCTCCCCGGGAGAATTCGTCTTTTCCGCCGCGCACCTCGACCACGGCCATATCTACGGCATGACGCGCGCCCTGATCGAAGCGGGCGGGACGCTCAAATCCGTCTGGGATCCGGACCCGAAGCGGCGGGCAGACTTTCTCCGCGCGTTCCCGGGCACCGCCGAAGCCCGATGTGAGGAAGAGATCCTCGACGATCCGGAAGTCCGGCTGGTCGCGGGTGCGGCGGTGACGAACGAACGGTGCGCGCTCGGACTGCGGGTGATGGCCGCGGGGAAGGACTATTTCACCGACAAAGCCCCGATGACGACGCTCTCCCAGCTCGATGCCGCACGCGAAGCGGTCCGCCGCACGGGACGAAAGTACATGGTCTACTATTCCGAGCGGCTCCACGTCGAGTGCGCGGTCCTCGCGGGAATGCTGATCGAAGACGGCCTCATCGGGCGGGTGCTCTCTGTCTCGGGCTTCGGACCGCACCGGATCGGAGGGCGGGAGGGAAGACCCGCATGGTTCTGGCGGCGCGAGCCGTCGGGCGGGATCCTCTGCGACATCGGGAGCCATCAGATCGAGCAGTATCTGTCCTACGCCGGGGAGGAGGATGCCGGTATCGCCTTGGCCCGCATCGCGAACTATGCCCATCCGGACACGCCGGAATTCGACGACTTCGGCGACTGCGCGCTCACCGGCAAAAACGGTACGACGAACTACTTCCGCGTCGACTGGTTCACGCCTGACGGCCTGCGCACCTGGGGAGACGGCCGCACGCTGATCCTCGGGACGAAGGGGTATATCGAAATGCGCAAATTCATCGACGTGGCGGCGGACCGCGCGGAGGGGAATCACCTCTTCCTCGTAAACGGCGACGGCGAGCAGAAGATCCGCGCGGCGGGCGTCACGGGATTCCCGTTTTTCGGCGATCTCATCCTCGACTGCTTCGAACGCACCGAGCGCGCGATGACGCAGGAGCACGCCTTCAAAGCGGCGGAGCTCTCGATCCGCGCGCAGAGCATGGCCGCCGATCTCACGCCGATGGCGGGGCGCTAAGACGGAAATTTAATGTTTTTCATCCGTTTTTTTCTCACGCTATTTACAGAACATCTTTTCTGTGCTATAATGGAACAAACCGAACCTTTCGGGAGGAACTTATGAAACGCATTCTTTTCCTCCTCCTCGCGCTGACCCTGTTCCTGCCGTGTTTCGCAGCCTGTGAAAGCGTGGACACGCCTTCCTCCGCCGGAAGCGGGACAAATACCGCAAAACCGGCGCAGAGTTCTGTACAGAACGCAGATGGCGAAGAAGCCCCTGAAACCGAACCGGATTACTCATGGTTTGCAATGCCCGGGGAGACCGACACGCTTGTCCTCTATTCCGCGGATATGCTGACCATCACCATGCAGTATGCCGTGGCCGTCTTCGAGCAGCTTTATCCCGATGTACACGTCGAATGGCAGAAGCTCGGTGCGGAGGAATACGAAACGCGGATCCGCGCGGAGATCCCGGCGGGAAAAGGACCGGACCTCCTCTTCACGAGCATATCCGATCTTCCCGACGTCTACAAAACCGTGTCGACCGGGCTGTTCGAGGACCTGAACCCCTATCTTTACGCCGACGAGGAGATCGATCCGGACGACTTCATCCGCGGCATCTTCGACGGCGGACTGTTCCGGGGGAGCCGGTATTTTATCCCTGTGACCCACCATCCCATGATTCTGGCGACAAGTGAAGAGCTTCTTGCCGAAATCGGGGTCACGGCGGAGGACCTCGACACGTTTGACGGCTTTCTCGACGCCTGCACGAAGTTCCACGACCTCTACCCGGAGAGCACCGTCATCCCCGACATGGGGCCGCACGACAACGATACGTCGACGTTTTCCGCCCTCTACACGGCGTCAGGCTTCCGCATGATCGACTATGAGAACGCCGCGGTGTCGGTCGACGAACAGGCGTTCCGGAAGATGATCGATCTGTGCCGCCTCTACGCCGGAAACGATCCGTGCAAGCTGGACTACGCGGACGGCGCATATATTGCCTACGGCGCGATTCTGAAACGGGAAGCCATCTTCTCCAACTTCGTCTCCTCCTCGTTGATGCTCGATTCGTTTCAATACGGTCTGAAAAACGGCGGCGAAACGACGGTGCTCCTGGCGCCTCCTTCGGCGGAAGGCGGAAAGTCCACGATGATCAGCGACTTCGGCGCGATCCTGAAAAACTCCCCAAACAAGCTGAACGCATGGCGGATGCTGAAAATTCTCCTGTCGGACGAGGTGCAGGGAAATGCGGACGCGATCATCGGGAGGAATCCCGTGCGTCTCTCCGCGGTCCCGCTCTATCTGAACTACGACTACTACGACGGATTTGCCGCTCCCGATATCCCGGTGTTTCAGGAGATCATGTCGAAATTTGACCGCGTCTGCATCCGTCCGCCCGTGCTCCTCCAGTCCGTCTGGGACGAGATGAAGCCGTATATCAAGGGGAACAAGCCCTTCGACGACTGCTACAAGAAGCTCTTGAACATGCTCGAACTGTATAAAGACGAATGATCGCCCGGAACCAAAAAAGCGCGGATCGTCACCGCGCTTTCCGATCGTCATAGAAGTCCCGGTGTTCCTCCCGGCGCATTTCCTCCCCGGCAAGAACGCAGAGACACATGAGAAACACGCCGAGCACCCCGCCCACGAGCATCCCGGCAAAAAACAGGATCCATTCCATCAATAAACCTCCGGCATGTGCATTCCCGTGTTAGTATGCGCGCGCCGGAGGCGTTTTATTCTGTTCCGCACGGAATTTCCCCGTCATCCGAGCGCGACGTCGAGCGCCAGCATCATCACAAAGCCTACGGCAAAGCACACCGTTCCGATGTTCGAGTGCTCGCCCTCCGACATCTCCGGGATCAGTTCCTCGATCACGACGTAGATCATCGCGCCCGCCGCAAAGCTCAACAGATACGGCAGGACCGGGAGCAGGACCCCCGCCGCGAGGATCGTGACAAAGGCGCCGATCGGCTCCACGATGCCGGAGAGCACGCCCATGAGGAAGGTTTTCCCCTTCGGCATCCCCTCCGCGCAGAGCGGCATCGACACGATTGCCCCCTCCGGGAAGTTCTGCAGCGCGATCCCGAGCGAGAGCGCCAAGGCACCCATGACCGTGATCTTCTCGTTGCCCCAGAGCCAGCCCGCGTATACCACGCCGACCGCCATGCCCTCCGGCAGATTGTGCAGGGTCACGGCGAGCACGAGTTTGGTGGTCCGCTTCAGTCCGCTGCCGCCCTTGCCTTCCTCCGTCCCCTCCATGTGCATGTGGGGTACCGCTGCGTCGAGGACCAGCAGGAACAGCATCCCGATGAGAAATCCGACGGCAGCCGGCAGAAACAAGAGCCGCCCCGACGATTCCGTCAGCTCCAGCGCGGGCACGATCAAGCTGAAAAACGACGCCGAAACCATGATCCCGGCGGCAAATCCCGTCAGCGCGCGGCTGAGACGTTCCTTCATTCTTCCTCCCATGAAAAACACGCATGCCGCGCCGAGCGAGGTGCCGAGGAAGGGAATCAGCACGCCGAGCGTCACCTGACCGAGCATTCCGATCCCTCCTCCCGTATCGTTCCGGACACGTGGGCCCGGGTTGTGATTCTTGTCTTCATTTACATGTCCTCCCTCCGCCACGGCACATCCTCCGGCGCTCTCTTGCTGCCGGAGCCGAGCGTATCCCGCTCATCTTTCATGGTATGCGTCAAACGGGAAAGCGTGCGCGTCTCCGTTTGCGGTTAGCGGACGCTTACTTTCCCGGTACTATTCTATCACATCGCCGCTGAAAAAGCAAGAGGGAGCGCAAAAAAAGACTGCCGCGTTTTATACGGCAGCCTTATGGGAGAGAATCGGGATCTTATTCCGCGTTTGCGTAGGCCGCGTTGACCTTTTCGAGGGATTTGGACATGACCTTGGCGACAGCCGCGAACTTGGAGGCCGCGGTGTTCTCGCGGGAGGAGATCATGTTGTCGACCTGTCCGCTCACGCCGCCCATACCGTTCTGATAGCCGATGTCATAGTCCATGCCGCGGAAGATGTAGCCGAGCATGTCGGCGGTGCGCTCGTCGCGGGCGAACTTGGATTCGAGGGCGTTTTCGATGTAGGCCGGCGCGATGGTCAGGCTGGATTCATAGCCCATGGCCTGCAGGATGTAGCCCGCGAATTCCTTGTCGGACGTGGTCTTCGGGATGCATACCATCTGGGCGAGGGTCGCGCAGGTGGTGCGGTAATCCTCCTGCGCCTCGTCGTACTTCACCATCGGCAGGACGCCGAAGTCGTATTCGAGGGTACGGAAGTTCGCCAGCTTCTGCGTGACTTCGATGAAGAAGAGCGCGCGGCCCGCGGTGAAGACGGGTTCCGCCACATCCCAGCTGCCCGCGAAGATGACGTTGTTGTTCATGACGTCGATGATCCGGTCGATCGCGGCATAGGTGAATTCGTTGTCGAGGTTGAAGACGAGCTCCTTGTCGACGACCTTGGTGTAGGGATCGGCCCATGCGTGCAGGAAGTTGCCGAGATAGGAGGCGTTCGCCGTGCAGCCCCAGGTGTCCTTCTGGTCGAGATTGCCGTCGCCGCTCGAATCGTTCGTCACGGCGTTGGTGTATTCGGAGAACTTGTCGATGGTCCACTTGCCCGCGTCGACGAGGTCGTAGAGCTCATCCGCCGTGAAATTGTAGCCCGCCGCGACGTTCTTGTTGACGAACATGCAGACCGCGGTCCACTTGTCCATGAAGTTCATGTCGCCGGAGATGAAGAAGATCGCGTCGTGGATCGTCAGGGACTCGCGCGCGAACTGGCTCCACCAGGTCTTCGAGAGGTCGAGGCTGTCGATCTTGTTCATGTCGAACACCAGACCGTCCTGCGCCACGTTGTTCATCTCGGAGATGCGCGGGAAGGCGATGTCATAGGTCGCGGTCCCGGCGAGATAGTCGTTCTTGATCGTTCCGTCGAGGTACGCGCCGCCGTCCACCACATTGAAGGAGATGTTGTACTTCGATTCCATGTTCAGGTTGCGCGTGTACACCGCGTCGTTCATCGCCTCGCCGGTGAGCTCGGTGACCTTGAGCTCGGGAGAGGTCCAGTTGGACGCGATGTTGTACCAGTTGGTGCCGAGAATGCCGACCGTCTTGCCGTCGAAGTTCTTCACCTCGAGGTCAAAGATCGTCGCGGGATCTTCGGTCTCCGGGGCTTCGGTCTCGGGGACCGCGTCTTCACCGCCGTCCGCCGGGGTGTTCTGTTCGGTGCCGCCGGTGGTCTGACCGCTGTCGCCGGGTTTGTCCCCGCTCGCGCAGGAGGCGAAGAGAAGCAGCGCGGCCAGCATCAGGCAAAGCCATTTTTTCAGCATGATTCTGTCCTTTCTGTCGTTTGGATGGATGTTCCGTTGCTAACGAATTCATTATAGTCCCTGGATATGGCAGGGAAGACGGTTTTTCGTGAACGGTCGGTGAACTTTTTCCTCATCAAGCTCACAGAATCAAAACCGACTCGACATTTTTTCATAGTTCTTTGAAAACTTCACGAAATCCGTCCGATTGCTCTTGCATGGACCGCGAAATTATGGTATAATCAAAACAGAGCCGGGGCGCATGCTCCGGAACAAACGGAAATCAAATCACTCAAAGGAGAATACAACCATGAAGAAATTCAAATGCACGGTCTGCGGCGAGATCTTTGAAGCGGAGAGCATCGAGACGGCGGTCTGCCCCGTGTGCGGCGTCGACGGCGACATGCTCGAGGAGATCGTCGAAGAAGCCCCGGCCGCGAAGAAGAATCCCTACGCAGGCACCCAGACGGAGAAGAACCTCGAAGCGGCGTTTGCCGGTGAGTCCCAGGCACGCAACAAGTACACCTATTTCGCATCCGCGGCGAAGAAGGAAGGCTTTGAGCAAATCTCCGCGCTGGTCCTCAAGTCGGCGGAGAACGAAAAGGAACACGCCAAGCTCTGGTTCAAGGAACTGAACGGCATCGGCTCGACCGCGGAGAACCTCGCGGCAGCGGCGGACGGTGAGAACTTCGAGTGGACCGACATGTACGAAGGCTTCGCGAAGACCGCGGAGGCCGAAGGATTCCCGGAACTCGCGGCGAAATTCCGCGGCGTCGCGGCGATCGAGAAGCACCACGAAGAGCGGTACCGCGCGCTGCTCAAGAACGTCGAAGCGCAGGAAGTGTTCAAGAAGAGCTCCGTCAAGGTCTGGGAATGCCGGAACTGCGGCCACATCGTTGTCGGTACGACGGCTCCCGAGATCTGCCCCGTCTGCGCGCATCCGCAGGCATACTTCGAGGTCAACGCCGAGAATTATTGATCCCTACCAAGCAATTAGCAAAGAGGCTGTCGACGGGCAGCCTCTTTTCGCGTATTCGGTTGTGTTGTCACATGCGGTACTCCTGCCGCCGGATGACGTGATCCTGGAAACCCTTATCCAGCTCCACGAAATACGCGCTCCATCCCCAGATCCGCACGATGAGCCGTCCGTATTTCTCCGGATGTGCCTGCGCGTCGAGGAGGGCTTCACGGCTGACGGCGTTGAGCTGCAATTGATGACCGCCGGACTGCACGAAATACCGCACGAGCGCGGCGACCTTCGAGCAGTTTTCCTCCTCCGCGAAGATCCCGGAATCGAATTCGAGCGTCAGCGGGCCGCCGTTGCAGACCTTCGTCAGATCCGGCGCGGTGAAGCTCTTTACGATCCCCAGCGGATTGTCGATCTTTGCGAACAGGGAGGGCGAGTAGTTCGCCGCGAAGGGCTCGTTCTTCCGCCGTCCGTCCGGGGAGGCCCCGATCTCGGCCGCGTGCCAGAGATAGAACATCGCCGATCCCGTCCCCGCGCGCCAGATCCCGCCGCGTTCGTTCCGCCGTCCGTCGAGAGCGTCGTGGAAGGCCTCCGTCAGCCAGACGAGCAAGCGGTCCGCCTCCTCGTTTCCGCATCCGACCTTCGGGGACTCGTAGCGCAGCCGGTGGAGAAGTTCGTCGTATCCGGCAAAGTCCGCGTCGACGGCGGCGAGATAATCTTCCTTCGAGACGGCCTTCTCGTCATAGACATATTTCTTGATCGCCGCGAGCGAATCGGCGGCACAGGAGATGCCCGTCCCGTGGATGCCGAAATTGTTGTATTTGTTTCCCTGTGAAATATCCCGCCCGCCGTAGAGCAGATCGAGGAAGGGGGACGGGACGAACCAGAGGTCGTGCACCTTCGCCATGATCTCCTCGGCCTGGGCGCGGATCTCGCGCTTCACGGCGGCGGCGAAATCGTCAAAGGTTTCGGCAGAAAGCAGGGAAGTGTGGAACGCACGGTCGACAGCAAGCGGATAACTCATCGCGCCGATGTTCGCGATCTCCATGCCCTTGCCCGGGATGATGAATTCCCAGCACGCTGCCACGGTGTAGTCCGCCGCGTCCGCCGGATCGTATCCGAGCTTCACGAGCGCGGGGATCACGGTGTCGTCGTTCGAGTACTGCGGAAAGCCGAGCCCGACCTTCGTGAGCTTCGTCCCCTCTTCATAGATGGAGAGCGGCGTCTTCTTTGATATGCGCAGATTGATCTTCGGGTCGATCAGCTTGAGCTCTCCCGAAGCGCGGAGGCACAGCTCGGTGAGGTCGTTCCAGATCCGTCCGCCCGCGCCGTCGTCGCCGCCGAGCATCATGGACTGCCCGTTGTCGCCCTGCTGGATGCCGTTGTAGAGATCGGAGTCGATGTTGAAGGAGAGGAAGAAGTCGAGCAGCAGCTCGTATGCCTCGTCCTCATCGAGGATCCCGGCGTCGAGATCGTGCCGCAGATAGGGCATCATCCACTTGTCGAACCGCCCGACGGTGTTGTGATAATTCCCCTCGGCCCAGAGCGCGAAGTGGACGATGCGGAAGAACTGTAAGGCTTCCCGGAAGGTCTCGGCAGGTTTGGCGGGGACCTTCGCGAGGACTTCGGCGACGTCGTCCCGGCCCTCTTTGACGGCGAGCGCGCGGTACCTCTCCACCAGACGCAGGAGCGCGTCGATGTCCGCCCGCCCGTACTCATCCGCGAAATCCTTCGCAGCTTCCAGCCCGATTTTGAGGAGGAAGCCGTGATCCGGGCAGATGTTCGAGATGTATCCGAGTTCATGGATGAAGTGCTTCGATTGGATCTCGGCCCACTCCGCCTCGGTGAAGCAGTCATACGGCTTCGGAACCGTGCGGAGGAAGACGATCTTCTGCCCCGGGAGGATGTGCGGCGTCTCCGCGTCCATCAGGCGGACGAAGCGGTCCGACATCCGCGCGCGGGGAGAGAGACCCTCGGCCGCATATTCTGCCGAAAGGTCCGGCAAGGCAGGTCCGCGGAGCGCGCGGTGCTCGTGGGAGGTGATGATTCTGTACAGTTCTTCGTTCATACGGCGCCTCTTTCGGTTCTGCGCGGGCACGGAGCGGAAATTTCCGCAAAACCCTTGACAAGCCCGCGCGGTTGTTGTATTCTGATGACAGAGGTTTTCATGCATAGGATAACATAAAACCCGGTCCCGTGCAAGAAGACAAACTGAACGAACTGCGGATAAAATATGAATTTTCAAACGGAGGATGGGATATGGACATCACCCTCGGCGTGATCGGCACGAATTTCGTCTCGGATTGGCTCTGTGACACGGTGAAGGAGGCGGACGGCATCGCCCTCGCGGCGGTCTACTCCCGGACGGAGGAGCGCGGCGCGGAATTTGCACATCGTCACGGGATCCCCGCGGTCTACACGGACATGGAGGATTTCCTCTCCTCCGACATCGACGCCGTCTACATCGCCTCGCCGAACTTTTTACACTATCCGCAGGCGATGATGGCGGTCTGGCACGACAAGCACGTCCTCGTCGAAAAGCCCGCCTGCCTCAACGCGGCTCAGTGGGAGATCCTTTCTTCCGCCGCGGCGCAGAACGGGGTCGTCGTGCTCGAAGCCATGCGCCCGGGCCACGATCCGGCGGTGGAGACGGCGCGCGAGGCGATCGGGGGGATCGGGACGGTGCGCCGCGCGTGCTTCGATTTCTGCCAGTATTCCTCCCGCTATGACCGCTTCCGCGAGGGCGAGGTGCTCAACGCCTTCAATCCGACGCTCGGCAACGCCGCGCTCATGGATATCGGGTGCTACGCGGTCCATGTCTGCGCGATGCTCTTCGGCGCGCCGGAATCCGTCTACGCCCGCTCGGTGATCCTCGAAAACGGCATGGAGGGCATGGGAACGGTCTTCCTCACCTATCCGGAGATGCAGGCGGAGATCGTCTACTCCAAGATCACGGAGTCCGCGAATCCCTCGGTCATCACGGGCGAGGACGGCGCGGTCCTGCTCGGCAAGCTCTCGACGATGGAGTCCGTCTCGCTGAAGCGCCGCAGGGAAGAGGAGGAGATCCTTCTCTGTGACCGCGCCGGCAGCAATATGCGCTTCGAGGTCGACGATTTCGTGCGCGCCGTGCGGGGCGAAGTGCTGCCCGGAAGGTGGCAGGAGAACACACTCCTCACCCTTCGGATCATGGACGAGATCCGCCGTCAGAGCGGCATCGTCTTCCCGGCACATATCGAGAGTACCTGACCGTGTGACGAAGATAGGCCCTTCATACATGTGCTGATTGCACAAAACGCACACATTTTCGTTGTGAAAATAGCATATTGAGCGCCCGAACCTGTTGACAAATCCGTCAAAACGGAGAACTTGGCGCGCCCCTCTTGACAATGCGAAAAAAAGGACTATAATAGGAGCGGACGGCAGGGAGAAGCCCCGTTCCGTGCCGCCGATTTTTCCCTAAGGAGGGTATCGCTATGATCTGCAACAACAAGTACCGCTACAAAATCGAACTCGTGACCAGTGCCGACGTGCTGGAATTCGTCCGTATCGCGACGAAGTGTTCCTACCCCGTCACGCTGGTGAACGGAAACCGGCGCCTGAACGCGAAGAGCGTCCTCGGTGTCGCCATGGCCCGCGTCTCGTGGGACGAAATCTTTGTCGAGGCCGACTTCAACTGTTATTTTGAATTCGAAAAATACATCCGCTGAACGGCCCCAACCAAATCCAAACATACCGCCCGCAGAGCCTTCTGCGGGTTTTTATATTTTTCGGGGAGTTTTTTCCCGATTTCTGAAACAAAACGCGTTCCCGATTGTCTATACTCAATGAAGGGATAATCTTTGACAGGCGGGATCCGATCTGATATAATGAGAGCATAGAGAAAAACGCGAAAAGCAGGTACACCGATGTTTACGCTCACGCTGATGCTGCTGCCCGAGGAGGGTAGGGACCGGATCCGGCGTCTCTGGGAGGAATCCGGGGACATGCTGATCCGGAGCACCGTCCGTCATCTCGGCAGCGCGGCTACCTATAAAGACGCGGAGGACATTGTCGGCGAGGCTTTCCTCCGCCTCATCGAACACTTTGAACGCTACGAAGGGCGGACGGACGAACAGATGAAAGCCATTCTTCTCCGCACATGCGAAAACCTGTCGATCAACGAATACCGGCGCGGTCAGAAGATCGCGTTCACTGCATACGACGAGGAAGAGGAGGAATCCGTCACGGAAGCGGCCCCCGCGCCCGAGGATCTCCTTCTCTCGGACGAGTGCATCGGCCGTCTGAAAGCGATCATCCGCTCGCTCGACGCAAAGTACCGGGAGGTGCTCGAAATGAAGATCCTCGAAGAGCTCCCGGACGACGTGATCGCCGCGGAACTCGGCATCCCGCGGGGAACGGTCCGGACGCGCCTGATGCGGGCCAGACGCCTCGTCATCGAAGAGTGGAAGAAGGGAGAGGACTGACATGAACACGGCAGAGGAAATCTTCCGCGGAGCGCTGCGCCGCGCGCTCGGAGAGATCGTCCGGGAGGACTGGGACGCGATGACACAGGCGTCCGGTCCCGCGATCCCGAAGGACCGGGACTACCGCAGGTACCGGCGCGAGGTGAAATCCCTTCTGCGGGACGGCGCGGGGCGGACACCTCATCCGCGGCTGGTCAAGGCGGCTGCGATCCTGATCAGCACGATCGTCTCCCTCTTCGCGCTGGGCATGGCGATCCAGCCGGTCCGCGCCGCCGTCCTTCGCTATGCGATCCGCGCATACGACACGCACGTCGGCGTCCGCTACGATGCGGAAGAGCCGGTCCCGTCGGTCATCGAGGAGGTCGTGCTCCCCGCGTGGCTGCCGGACGGATGGACGCTCGAGACGAATTTCGCGACGGACTATCTCGTCACCCACACGATCCTCGACGCAGCCCGCGACCGCATCATGCTCGATCAGCACATTATCAAGCCCGACGCGGAGACGGACTGGTTCGACAACCGCGACCTCGTCATCGAATCCGTCTTATTGAACGGCCGGACCGAGGCCAGGCTCTTTACCTCCGCGGGCCGGTATCTCGCCCTGACGTGGACGGATGGGTACGTCTTCACCCTCAAAACGAACAGCGACGCCGTCGACGCGGACATGCTGATCCGCATCGCGGAGAGCATGGAACACGGATCGTGAATCCGGGGAGTTTTCGATGAAACATACGGGAAAACTTTGGCTTGCTCTGGTTCTGGCTTTTCTCCTCCTCGCGGGGATCGCCGGATGCGGAAAAGACAAAACGCCTGTCCACGGCGCGCTCGACACGACGCTGGTCGACGCAGCCGGGGAACGCTATACCGCCGCACCGCTGACCCTCCCCGACGGCTGGACCATGACGCCCGGCGGCGGCGCTATGCTCGATCCGGAATCCGGCGCGGTCCTCGTCGCGGCAAGAGCTTCCGATATGAGCGCGGGATGCGTGGTATTCGCCCTCTCGACGGACGGCGCGGTGCTCGCGAAGACGGATCTTCCGGCGGGAGAGGGGCAATATCTCTCTGCGTCCGCCTTTTCCGGCGATTCCGTCTGGTACGCGCTCGAAACGGCGGACGGCACCCTCCTGCGCCGTGCAAACCGGAAGGACGGCACGCTGACGGTCGACACGGCGCTCCGGGATCTGTCCGGGATGCCTCCGTCCTTCTACGTCGACCGGATGGCGGCGGATGGGGACGGCGATCTCTGGCTCGTCTCGGGCGACACCGCGCTCGTCTACACGTCCGATCTGCGCTTCCTCACCGAAGTGAAGCCGGGCGGGATCCTCTCCTGCCTCACGGCCGATCCCGACGGGCGGATCTGGGCGTCTGCCGATTACGACGGCTCCTCCGACCGCGGGGCCTACCGACTCAATAAAACCACCGGCGGGTATGACGAGGCGATCGGGCTCGATCCTTCCAACCGCCGTATCGCCTTCGGTCCGGACGGATCGCTGTACTACGACACGCGCGAGGGCATCCGCTGTCTCCGGAGGGAGGAGAGCGGGACCATGACCGTGCATCCCGTGATGAACTTCCTCTCCTCGGGCGTCCTCTGGGGCGAGGGCGGCAGTCTCGTCAGCGGCGACGTCGGCGGCGAGCGGGTCGAGCTCATGCTCGTGTCCGACGGCGGGCTCCTGTTCCGGCACGTGGATCCCACGTCCAGAGGTCTGCTCTGTACCCCGATGTGGTTCGTCCCGGCAGAGGAGGAGGCGGACGGGGATACCGTCACGCTGCAGCTCGCGTTTGCCCAGCGGGACATCCTCGACAAATCGTTCATTGTTAAGTTCAACGCTGAGCATCCGGACATCCAGATCAACCTGCTCGATTACAGTATATACAGCGACACCTACAAAGCAGGCGCCGAGAAACTCCTGCTCGACATGACGACGGGGATCATCCGCCCGGACATCGTCGTCGGGAGCCTCGATTCCCTCGAAATGATGACCCTCGCGCGCCAGAAGCGGACCGTCGACCTGATGCCGTACCTGCGGGAAGAGGATAAGCTGAATCCCGACAACATCTTCGGCATCGCCCTGCGCTTTTTCGACAACGGCGAGGGCGGCCTTTGGGGCTTCACGAACGGCATCCTGCCCGAGACCTGGGTCTCCACGCGGGAACTGCTCGGCCCCTACGGCAGCGACGACGGCTGGGGCGTCGAAGAATACCTCGATTACGCCGAGACCCTCCCCGAAGGGCGTTATCTCTCCCAGTGGTACGGGATGCGCGGCACGATGGCGCGGTATCTCCCGGGCGTTTACGAGTCCTTCGTGGATCTCGAAACCGGCACCTGCTCCTTCGATTCGCCGCTCTTCGTCCGCTATCTGCGCTATATCGACAACCTGCCCACCGCGCAACAGATCCAGAGCAACCGACCGGAGTACCGGGAAAACAGCGAACTGACCCGCCTCGGCTTTTACACGCTCGCGGATTGCAGGGATCTCACCGGCATGGGCGTGGAGCATCTGTTCGGAACCCGTGACTTCGTGATCGTCGGCTATCCCTCGGACAATCCGGCAGGCCGCGTGAAGATCTACGGAAACGGATACGTCATTCCGAAGACCGCCCCGCATCCGGACGAGGCGTGGGAATTCCTCCGCGCCCTCTTCCTCGACCCGCGCGGGGATTCCTCCATCGGGTACACCGTATATAAATCCGAATATGACGAGGCGATGGAAGAAGGAAAGAAGTGGGTCCATCTGCACTTTGCGGACGGCGGCTGGGTCCAATGGAACGTGAAGGTTGAGGATTACGAAAAGGAAGAGGACAACATCAAGGCGCTCTTTGACCGGATGGAACCCGGCAGGCCGTACACGGTCGAGCCCCCGGACGAAGAACAGATCCAGCGGATCCGTACCTGGCTCGATTCGGCGGGCGGCCGCGCCATCGATCTGCTCCCGCCGGAGGTCAACGACCTGATCCGCGAGGAGATCTCGGCCTGGATGGGCGGCGTCGGGACCCCCGAAGACTGCGCCGAAAAGATCCAGTCCCGCGTGTCGATTTGGCTCGCGGAACAGAGATAATCAACACCCCGGAAGGCTTCCCCCTGAGGTCTTCCGGGGCTTTTTTCTGCCCGCGGAAAATTGCTCTTGCATATTAGAGTAGATTGTGGTATAATGATTGTAAGATTGTACAAACGGCAGGTTTGCGTGGGGTATCCGATGAAAACACCGAAACAGAACAAAAAACGCGCCAACAGGGGACTTGCTCTTTTGTCCGCCGTTCTCCTTCTTCTGACAGGCTGCGGGAAGAAGGAAGGCGGCGGAAAGACAAATGCCCCCTCCCAGTCCATGCGCGATCCCGTGATAGGAGAATCCGCACCGATGGAGAACGCGACGACGCTGACCGGCATTTACCGCGCCGCCGAGGTTTACCGGTATGAGGGCGAACAGTTGAACGCGGCGACCGTCCCCCTGTACGAACCGGAGAGTGGTAAGCTAACGGCGTTTTCAAAGAAGACGTTGGAAACTCCCATGACCGACGCGAACGGAAATCAGCTTTACTTCGGCGGAAACCCTGTTGTTTTTGAGTCCACCGTCACCACCCTGCGCACGATTTTGCCCGACGGGGAATGCACCGCTTCCATCCCTCTGCCCATGCAGGACGGACACGAGTTCCATCACGGCAGAGTGACGGAAAACGGGGTGTGGTATCTCACTTACCGCTCGGCGTCGGACGGAGCGAAGGATTTCACATTCCACCGCATGGCCCTTGACGGTTCGGATCACCGGTCCGCTCCCGTCCGGGATCTGTTCGGGAATCCAACGAATGACAACGGGATGTTCAACCTGAAAGCTGCGCTTTTCCCAGGTGGAACAACGATTGCCGTCACGGGAACCGAACTCTCGATCCTCGATGCAGAACTGAACCGTCGGTATTCCGTTTCCTCCGAGGAGGCGGTCGTTCTTCTTTCAGACGTGCGGGAGGACGGCTCCTGCCTGTTCACGGCGGGTCAGACGCCCGGCAGGAAGATCTGGAAGCTCGGGGCGGATCGTACGCAGGCGGAGCTTTTCGCCGATCTCGGGTACGATCATGCCCAGGTCATTTTCGGTCCCGGCGCGGACTATTACCTGTATGACAGCGACGGCATTTATGCCGTGACAGGAAAAGAGCGTGTTCTTGTTCTGAACCGGCAGAACTCGAACCTCCCGGCGACTGCCTACCTCGTCGGAGCCGTCGCGCCCGATGTGTTTATGTTTTACGATACGGCGGGTACGGCGGAAAATGAAGACGGCATCACCCTTTACCGCCGCGCGGACGACGTCGATCTGTCCTCGGTCAAGGTCATCGAAGTGGCGAACGCCATGTTCGGCACAAACCGCGATATTGAGGAAAAGATCACGAAATTCAACCGCGAGCATCCGGATATGCGCGTCGTGCTCACGGATGTTTTGGATGACAGCATCGCCGTCGAAGAACGGTTCGACCGTCTGTGCTTCAACGTGGTAAACGGCTTCTACACACCGGACATCATTCTCGCAAACAACGGCAAGAAAATCGTCGACGTGATGATTGAGAAGAAGCTGTACCGCGACCTCACGCCGTACCTTGAAAACGACGCAGAGGTGCGTCTCGACGATCTTTTCGGCATGGTCCGCTCGTATTTTACCGATCGGGACGGCGGCCTGTGGGGCCTCAGCCCGACCTTCACACTCCGCGCGCTGACGGGACGGAGCGACACACTCGGCAAATACGCGCAGAAGGGAAGCTGGACGCTCGACGAGGCGCTCGACTTCCTCGAATCGCGTCCGAACGGATCGGTCGGCATCGAAGACCTCACGCAGGAGAACTGGACGGACTTTCTGCTCGGACCGTCGGGCTGCGGCCGCTGGATCGACTATAACACCGGCACGTGCCATTTCGACCGCGCGGATTTCGGACGAATGCTCCGCTATCTGAAAACGCTTCCGAAGGACAGTGACGAATTCATGCGCCGTGCGAGCTTCTGGGCCGGCATGAGCGCCGATGAACAATATAACGACTTCACACCGTACCGCGACGGGACGATCGCCCTGCAGAGCGCGTGGTACCAGAGTGTTCGAGGGATCTATGAACTACAAGAAAGATTCGGCGCAACAGAAGAAGACGGTCCGGAGCTTTCAACCGTCGGTTATCCGAGCGAAAACGGGCAGGATACGGTCGATCTTCACACAAATACCGTCTGCATGATTACATCCTATTGCTCCGATCCCGACGCCGCGTGGGAACTGATCCGTACCTTCTTTTTCGATCCGGAGGGATATGGCGGGAATTCCGGGAACCTTCTGGCCGTTCTGTTTTCCGATGTTTTTCCATCCCTGAAATCCGCGTATGACCGTCAGGCGGAGGTTTTTGGACAGTATTATATCGTCGAAACCGGTTCCAGGACCGAGATCAAACAGCGTGCGGAGAACAATGTCCAGACCGCTCCGATAAACGGAAGGGTGATCGTCTTTGGCGAGGCGCTCATCGACGGCATCCGCTCCCTGCTCGACGGCGCGTCCCTCACACCGTACGTGAACTACACCCCGCCGGAGATCGAGGAGATCGTCTTCGAGGAGGTCTCGGCCTACCTCGGCGGAGGCGCTGACGCGGACAAATGCGTGCGCAACATCCAGTCCCGCGTGGGAATCTGGCTGGCCGAACATCAATAATCTCCATCCCCGGAAGGCTTTCCGTCCAGTCTTCCGGGGCTTTTTATGCCCGCGGAAATCGCTCTTGCATATCCGATGCGGTTGTGGTATAATCAGGGCGGTGACACGTTGCCCCCAAAACCGTCAAAAACGGCGCGGATTCGACCGGACTATACCCGATCCGGCAGAACGGCGCGCCGGTCCACGCAGGCGGAGAATGCCATGCTCTTCAATTCGTTTCGCTTTGTTCTGTTTTTCCCCATCGCGCTGATATGTTTCCATGTGCTGCCGCGGAAAGCCAAGGCCCCGTGGCTTTTGGCGTGCAGCTATTTTTTCTATATGTCCTGGAACCCCCGGTACATCGTCCTGATCCTCTTCTCCACGCTCCTCACCTACGGCTGCGCCCGCCTGATCGATGCGGCGCGGAAAGAGGGATCCGACGCACCGGGAAAGCGGGAGCGCGCGATCCTCGTGACGGGGATCGTCTTGAACCTCTCCGTGCTCTTCCTCTTCAAGTACTTCGGCTTTGCCTGCTCCACGCTCACCGCCGTTCTCTCCCGTATCGGGATCACGGCGCTGACGCCCGCCTGGGATCCGATCCTGCCCGTCGGCATTTCGTTCTATACCTTCCAGACGATCGGCTACATGATCGACGTGTACCGCCGGACAGTGCCCGCGGAGAAGAACCTCCTGCAGTACGCCCTCTTCGTCTCGTTCTTCCCGCAGCTCGTCGCCGGCCCGATCGAGCGCTCGGAGAACCTTATGTCCCAGCTCAGGGAACTGCCCCGGCCCACCTATGAAGCGGCGCGGCACGGCTTTGTCGTGATGCTGTGGGGATATTTCATGAAAATGGTCATCGCGGACCGCGCGGCGATCTTCGTGAACGCCGTCTACGGCTCCCCTGAAAAGTACCCCGGCATGTTCATCGTGATAGCGACGTTCCTCTTCGCCTTCCAGATCTACTGCGACTTTGCCGGGTATTCCACCATCGCGCTCGGCGCCGCGGAAATGCTCGGGATCCGGCTCGTGAACAACTTCGAGACGCCGTACCTCTCGACCTCGATCCACGAATTTTGGAAGCGGTGGCACGTCACGCTCAACACCTGGTTCGTCGATTACGTGTATATCCCCCTCGGCGGCAGCCGGAAGGGAAGACTCGTCAAATACCGCAATATCCTGATCGTATTTCTTCTGAGCGGTCTCTGGCACGGCGCGCGCTGGTCCTACGTCCTCTGGGGCGGGATCAACGGCGTGTTCCAGATCCTTGAGGACTGCTTCTCGCATCTCGCCGAAAAGCGCAAAAAGAGGCCGCCGACCTTCGCCTCGCGCTGCGTGAAGACGGTCGGGACCTTCCTCCTCATCGATTTCACCTGGCTCTTCTTCCGCGCGAACGGGATCCGCCACGCCGTGAGCTTACTCCGGAGCATCGCCGGGACGTTCAACCCGTGGATCCTTTTCGACGGGAGCCTCTATACCTGCGGCCTCGGGGAGCGGGAATTCCGTCTGCTCCTCGTCGGGCTTCTGATCCTCTTTGCCGTCGGCGTCTATACGCGGTGCAGACCGACGATCAGCGCGAAGATCGAGCGCCAGCCGCTGTATTTCCGCTGGGTCGTCTACATCGGCGCGATCCTTGCGATCCTCGTCTTCGGCGTCTGGGGTTCGGATTACAACGCGACGAATTTCATCTATTTCCAGTTCTGAGGGAGGTGAGGATGTGGCCGATCGAAAGAAAACCCTATGGCGATGCGGCTGCGTACTCGTGTTCGCCGTGCTGCTGGCACTGTCGATCCACGCGGCGGCGCGATTTCTCGACAAGACCGACGTGGATGAAAAATACAAGCAGTTCTTTGCCTCCGACACCGATTTCGACGTCATCGTCATGGGCACGAGCCATGCGTACAACACGATCCTCCCGCAGGAAATGTGGCGCGCGTGCGGGATCGCCTCCTACAACTGGGGACAGGGCAACTGCACGCTGCCGGAGGATTACTACATTCTTCAGCTCTTGTCCTGCTATACCGACCCGAAACTGGTCGTGATCGATCTCTTCGGCTTCGTCGAGTTTTCCGAGGTCGGGAACGGCAAATACCGCCCGGATTCCCGGGACATGCAGCGGGTCCAGTTCGATGTCTTCCCGCTGTCCGGGCTGAAAATCGAAGCGGTCCGGGACATCTTCGACGACTACGAGAAGCGCTATGACTTCCTGTTCCCGTTCGCGATGTATCACAGCC
This sequence comes from Clostridia bacterium, assembly GCA_017550315.1. Classification (GTDB taxonomy): domain Bacteria; phylum Bacillota; class Clostridia; order Oscillospirales; family CAG-272; genus UMGS1696. Next base: position 45,210 of record JAFZPN010000054.1, on the reverse strand, counting down.
GCTGGTCGGAGATCAAAAAGGACAATTTCCTCCCGCGCGACATCCCGCAGAAGGGCGCGGCGTTCGTGCTCGGCTTCTATGACGCGGAGGGATATACCGAATCTGCGGACGGCACGGCGCGGGAGCTTCATACAGTCAACGTAGAGTATCTCGACAAGCTGATCGGCTGGTGCCGGGAGCGGGGAATCGATCTCTTGTTCACCTACGTCCCGTTCACCGCGACGCAGGAGAACCGCGACGCCGCGGCGACGATGGAGAAGCTGCTCGGGGAGAAGTACGGGCTTCCGCTTTACAATATGATGAATCTCGGCATCGTCGATTATTCGACCGACGCATACGACTCCTCGCACATCAATTTCATCGGCGCAGTCACGGTGACAGAGACCCTCGGGCAGTTCATTGCCGAGAGTTATCCGGAGCTCGTGCGGCGGGACGACCCGGCCTACGCCTCCTGGGACCGCGATTACGAAAAGTACGTCGATTACAAGATCAGCCGCTTCGAGTCCGGCAAGATCTGCAACAACCTGTCCCTCCTGGCCGGATCGGACTTTCACGGCGATCTGTATTACTCCGCCGAATATGATCCCGACACCCTGCTCGGGAATCTATTGCGCCGCCTCGACGATCAGCTCACCGTGCATCCCGCATCCGAGTCGCCGGAACCGGTCCCCGCGGGCGGCTGGATCCTCACCGTCACCGACCTGCGCTCGGGAGAGATCGTCTTCCGGGACGGGAATTAAGGCTGAAACCGAACAAAAGCAAACACCCCGCGAGCCATTGACTCCGGGGTGCTTTGTCGTGTCTTTTCTTCTTTGCCGTTCACCGCGCGGTTTTCACGAGCAGGGCCCGCAGCGCGTCGAATCCCTCGTCGGACGGGACATAATACCGGATCCGCTCCGTCGTGCCGTCCGATGCCCGCCAGATGAGCCAAAAGCCCGATCCGACGACCGCGGAAGCGCTTCCGCCATCCGTCGCAAATGGGATCTGCATGTCATCCGGAGCCACAGGCACTTCTTCCAGCGAGGGCATGAGCGCGATCACGGCCCCGGCGATATCCTGCCAGCGCTTCGCGGACAGTGCCCGACCTTCGTATGTGATATACCGGTGTGTCAGACGGGAAAACCGCCGCGCATAGATGACCGTGTCCTCCGTCAGGCGGATCTCGAAATCGTCGCCCCACGTCATCCCGTTGATCTCGCCGTACTCAATGCCGACGAGGGTACGCCCCTCCCATTCGGCGGTGCTCTCTGTCCCGCCCGCGCACGCCGGGAGAAGCAGGGAGAGCAGAGCGAGGGACGCAAAGAGCCTGAAGAGCGTTTTCTGCACGGGGATCTCCTTTCCTTTCACAGACGGAAGCAGAGGAACAGCACGTTCCGGTCGTCCCTCCGCGCATATTCCATCGAGGAGGCGGTCTCCCGGACGATGCCGATCCCCATTCCGCCCATGTCGAGCATATCAAAATCCGTTTCCATAGTCCGCGGCGCGGTCGGATCAAAGGCCGTGCCGTTGTCGCGGAATCCGATCCGGAGGGTGTCCCCCTCCTTTGTACAGCAATACGCCAGCTCGGATGCGCCGGAGTAGCTGACGATGTTCGTAAGCGTCTCGTCGCAGGCCAGGAGGATCTTCCGCGCCTCTGCCGTCTCTCCGATCTCGGCAAAGACCGCTTTCTTCACCTCGTTAAAGGAGGAGAGCGCCACGGGGATCGGTTTCCAGGCGTCCCCGGCGGTCCGGAACAGGGCGAGGATCGCCGTGTCGTCAAAGGGTTCGCCGCCTTCCGTGAAGCGCTCGACCGCCTCCTTGACCGTGCGGATCGATTCCTGTGCCGCATCCGGGGAAGCGGGGAAGTGTGCGAGTTCTTTGAGCAGCCGGGCCTCGCCGAACAGCATGCGCTCCGGACTGACCGCTTCCGTCACGCCGTCCGTGTAGAGCAGGATCCCCTCGCCGGGCAACAGATCGAGCGATCCGTCGACGATTCCCGCGTCTTCAAAGAGCCCGAGCGCGATGCCGCTGTCCGGATGCAGGAAACGGCTTACCTCGCCGATCAGAACGGGCGGGGTGTGACCGGCGTTGGCATAGCACATCCGGCCGGACACGGGATCCAGCACGACCGCGAACGCCGTGGCGAACAGTCCCTCGGGGTTTTGGGCGCAGAGCGCGTCGTTGACCTGATTCAGGGTCTCCGACGGGCTGAGTCCGGCCATGAGCTTTTCGTGGATCATGGTTTTCGCCATCGCCATGAAGATCGCGGCGGAAATCCCCTTGCCCGACACATCGCCGAGCACCGCGCAGACCTTGTTATCATCCCGCCGGAAGCAGTCGTAGAAATCCCCGCCGACCGCCTTGGCTGGCTGGGTCATGGCGCGGAGCGTGAAGCCGTCCCCGTCGAGGGCGGTCTTCTCCGGCACCAGCCCGTACTGGATCCGGCGGGCAACGTCGAGCTGAACGTTGGTCTCGACGCGTTCCTTGGTCAGGGTTTCGATGTTGTTGACATACGCGACGATGTCGCTTGTCATTTTCTCGTAGGAAGCGGCGATCTCCCCGATCTCATCCTGCGTGCAGATCCCGATCGGTTCGGGCTTCACGCTGCTGTCCCGGGCAAAGCGGCTCATGCTCTCCGACAGCGCGTGGATCGGCCGCAGGATCCGCCGCCGCAGCAGGATCAGCAGGACCAACAGACCCATCGTCAGCGACAGCACGACGGGGATGAGCGCGAAGAGGAAGTCCTTCAGGATCTTCGCGTTCTCCACCGCAATGCTGTGGTCCATCCCGATCACGGCAAGCAGGGGGCCGTCGCCGTCCGTATACGGCACGAGCCAGGTGATATCGTCGCCGTACTGCGTGGAAACCTTGCCCATCTGCATCTCGCGTTCCCCGGCGAGCAGCGCTTTTTCCCACTTGTCGAGCGGTTCGTCGGCCACCGCGCCGAGATACCGCTCGCGCAGCACGACGTTTTCCTTGTCGTCGTCGCTGGCGACGCAGAAGAGGAAATGACGGACCTCTGTCTCCGGGTCAACGGTGTAGATATACAGATATTCAAAGTCAAAGCTCCGAGAAAGCGCCCGCAGCGTGCTCCGCTCCTGCCGGTACTGTTCGTCGTCAGACGCGTGCATCAGGGCGTCGATGTCCCACGAGTCGAGGGAATACCGGACGAGGCTCGCGCAGCTTTCCGCGGCGTCTCTGCTCTCCTCGAGGATGTGCGAATAGGTGTGGTAGTAGTTCCACGCCGCCGTCACCGCGAGGGAGAGGATCAGGATCACGGTGAAGCACAGCGTGATCCAGCGTCGGATCGATCGTTTGTTCATGCGATGGTGATCCGCTTGTCTAAACCAGTCATCCTGATCACGCTCATGATCTCGTCGGAAACATTCCGAAGCGTCAGGGCGCCGTTCATCTTCTTGTATGCTGCGACGATCAGGCGCAGTCCGGCGGAAGAGATGTATTCGAGCTTCTCAAAATCCAGCGTCAGGGCGGTGATCTCCTCCCCGAGCGCGCTGATCTCCGCGTCGAGCTCCGGGGCGGTCTGGGTGTCGAGCCATCCCGAGAGCTTTATCTCGGCGGCGTTTTCGCATACGTTCTTTTCGATGGTCATGTCAAATCCTCCTGTTGGTGATTCCTGTCGGCCGGTTCACTCTTCAAACATGATGAGTTCATCCAGCGCTTTCAGCATTTGTACGATATACTTTTCCCCGGATACGGGCCATTTGAAGCCGAGCCGGTAGAGGGCGGACGTGGTGAAAGCGCAGTCCGCGCCGAGTTCGTAGCGGCGTGCGCTGCCTTCGCGGCTCTGATACGCGATGAGCGCGCCGGATGTGTCGCCCGCTTCCGCCATGCGCCGCTCGAACGCGTCTTCCTCCAGCGTCTCGACCGAGAAGCCGTATTCCCGCATGGCGTACACGATGTCGGCATAGGTGACCGTGTGGTTGTTCATGGGATGGAACACGGTGAATTCACGGTCCGTCCCGGCGAGAAGCAGGATCGCGCGGGCGGTCATGTCGATTTCGGAGAAGTCGGTCCCCATGTTCATCACGGAATAGGGAACGGCGCCGATGGCCTTGTAGCTGGCCAGCGAACGGATGAAGGCGTTGCTGCGGAAGTTCGCCTGGAATTCGCCGTCCGATGCGCGGCCCATCAGGTTGCCGAGCCGCATGACCTTTGCGTCCACGCCGCGGCCGACAGCTTCGAGCACTGCCCGCTCCGCCTTGAATTTCGTCAGGGCGTATTCGTTATCCAGGAGCTGGCCGTTGTAGAGCGCGTCCTCGGTCAGCACCCAGTCGCGCGGAGGTTCGCCGTCGAGTCCTTCGCCCGCCACGCTGACGGTGGAGGTCTGGATCAGGCGGCGGCCGGTTTCCTCGCAGAGCGCGATGAGGTTTTCGACACCGCGGTAGTTGATCTTCTCGAGACTGTCGTCGTGGACGAAGTGCTTCACGAGCGCGGCGCAGTTGATGAGCGTATCGAACGGCATGGCCTTCACCGCATCGAGGGATGCGCGGTCGGTGATGTCGCCAGGCACGACGGTGACGCGTCCGCTCTCGAAATAGGGATCGAGCGACTGGTCGAAGTAGTAGAAGTAAAGCGTCCTCAGGTGCTTCTCCGGCGCATCTCCCCGCAGGAGACAGATCACGTTGCTCGTGCTGTTCTCGAGGAATTCGCGCAGGAGGTGGATGCCGAGGAAGCCGGTCGCGCCGGTCAGCAGCAGATTCCCGACGGAAGTCCGCGTCAGCCCGGGCAGATGGTCGACCGTATTGTGGGAGAGCTCCAGCGTCGCATCGTCGAAGCCCTTCAGGTCGTCCTGCGCGCTCCCGGTTTGCTTTGCCGGTTCCGTACCGGCGGCAAGCGCGGCGAGCTCACGCGGCGTCTGCGCCTTGAAGACGTCGGCATAGACGATCGGATACCCGCGGTCGGCGGCGTTCAGCGCGATGACGGCGGCGGAGAGGGAAGTGCCGCCCAGCTCGAAGAAATTGCCCTCCGCACTGACGCGGTCCATGTTGAGCACCTCCGCGAACCATCCGCAGAAGTCCTCTTCCACGGCGTTCGCGGGCGCGACGTATTCCTCCGCAGCCGGCGTGTATTCCACCTTCGGCAGCTTCTTCTTGTCGATCTTGCCGTTCGCGGTCAGCGGCATCTGATCGAGCTGCAGGAGGACCCCCGGCACCATGTAGGCGGTCAGGGTCTTTGCAATCTCCGCCTTGAGCTCCGCGGGGCTGATCTCGCGGCTGGCGGTATAGTATCCGGCGAGGAAGCGGTTGTTCTCCTCGCCCGTCATAATGACGATGCTCGTGAGTACGCCGTCGCACGCGTTGATCGCGCTCTCGATCTCGCCGAGTTCCACGCGCAGACCGCGCAGCTTGACCTGGTTGTCCGTGCGGCCCTTGAAGCGGATCTTTCCGTCCGCCGTCCATGCTGCGATGTCGCCCGTCCGGTATGCGGGCAGGCCTTCCACGGTGATGAATTTCTCGGCGGTCAGATCGTCGCGCTTCACGTAGCCGCGTCCGACGCCTGCGCCTGCGATCACCAGTTCCCCGGGTACGAGCGGCGGCAGGATGTGGCCCTGCGGATCGAGGATGTATGCCTTGACGTTGCTTGCGGGCCGTCCGATGGTGATAACGTTCGCGTTCGTGACGACGTCCATGGTGCAGCTGATGGTCGCCTCGGTCGGGCCGTAGCCGTTCATGATGTACGCGTCCGGACGGATGGTGCGGATCTTCTGGAGCAGCGCCGCCGGGAATGCCTCTGCGCCGAAATCGTAGGAGACCACGTTTTCAAGCGCCGGCTTCATCACCGCGAGGCCGATGCAGTTGGTCAAAAACGACGGCGTGCAGGTCATCATATCCACGTGGTTTTCCGTCATCAGCTTCGCGAGCGCGGCGGGATTGTGGATCTCCTCGGCCGTAGCCATGCAGATCGTCAGGCCGTTCGCGAGCGGGATGAATTCCTCCATGATCGACACGTCGAACGTGATGGCGGCCAAGGCGAGCGAGACATGCGCGCGTTCCGTGTAGCCGAGGATCTCCGGGTTCTTCGGATTGGCGTTCACGAAGTTGACGAGGTTCCCCTGTGTCAGGAGCACGCCCTTCGGCTTGCCGGTGGAACCGGAGGTGAAGATGGAGTACGCCAGCGCGTCCGCGGGTACGTTGATGTCCGGATTGGCGGTATTCTCGTTCAGAAGCAGATCCTCGACGGCGGCGATTGTGCAGGACAGCGACGAGAGGAACGCACGCCGTTCTTCCATCAGCGCCCGGGTCGTGATGAGCACGACGGATTCGGAATCCTCCGCCATGACCTCGACGCGGTCGTCGGGATATTCGGGATCGATGGACAGGAACGCGCCGCCCGCTTTCAGGATGCCCTGCCGCACCATGTAAACCTCGGCACAGCGGGGCAGCATCAGCGCGGCGATCCGGTTCGGACCCACGCCGAGATCGAGGAGGCTGTGCGCGACGCGGTTGGCGTTCTCGTTCAGCTCCGCGTAGGTCAGCTTCGCGCTCGGCGTGATGACCGCGAGCCGGTCGGGATGGGCGGCGGCGGACTCTTCCATCAGGCAGTGCGCCGGACGGTAAGGCACGGGCCAGTCGGTGTTGTTCGCGCTGTCGAGAAGCGCCCGGCCTTTTTCGTGCATGAGATCGACGGCGTCGAGCGTCGGGACTTCGAGGAGCTGCTGCGCGGTCCGGGCGAAGAGTTCGAGGAAGGAAGAGATCATCGCGCCGGTGTAGCGGTCCGGATAGTATTCCGCGTTCAGGGAATACGTCCCGTCTTCGAGGAACACGTCGACGGAGAGCGGCGCCTGCACGCTGTTCAGGGCCTGCGCGAGGCTCTTGCTCGTCTGACCGGCAACCGTGAATTCGTTGAACGCGCTCCCCTGATACGCGAAGAGGATGTCCGGACGGATATCGTAGGCGCGGCTGACCTCCGCAAAGGAATACAGGTCGCCCGCCGTCAGGTCACGGATCCGTCTGGCCGTCTCACGGACCATATCCGCCGGGGTCTCGGTACCCGTGAAGCGGATGTGGAAGGGATAGGTCTTGACCAGCATCCCGACGGTACGGAAGGTGCGGGGATCGCGGCGGCCGTTGTAGATGTTGCAGAACAGGGCCTCGTCCTGTCCGGTGGTCTTGGCCAGTGTGCAGGCGAACGCGAAAGTGAAGAACGCGTTCTCCGTCACCTTTAAATCTGCGCACCACTTCTGCACGCGCGCCGCCATCCCGTCGCCGAGGAGCAGCTTCTGCGCGTGTTCCTCCTCCGGTTCTCCGCCGGGGAAGTCCGCATCGGGGAGGCTGTTGACGTCCACGCCGCTGAAAATGGCGTCATACGTCGCCTTGGCATCGGCATACGCCTGGGAGGCGCGGGCATCGCGTTCGTCGAGCGCAAGATCGAAGGCGGAATACTTCTCCCCCTCCGGGACCTCGCCCTCGAACGCCTTTTCGAGGTCTTCCATGAACACCACGAGGGACGTCCCGTCAAAGATGATGTGATGGAAGTTGATGTAGAGATAGACCGCCTCTTCGGTCCGGTAGACCTTCGCCCGGTAGAGCGGATCGTTCGCGAAATCGAACGGGACGTGCTCCTTCATGCGGGCTGCCAGCGCTTCTTCGGTGATCTCTTCGGTCTCGGCGCGGAAGTCGTCGTCGGTGGAGATCATGACGGCGGTGCTCTCCCGGTCGGGGATAATGCGGCACCGGAGCGCGGGATGAGCGGCGATCGCGGCTTCGAGCGCGCGGCACAGGCGGTCGGTGTCGGTATCCGCGGACACCCGGAACAGGAACGGAAGCTGATACGCGTCGTTGTCCGGGTCCATCATGCAGGCGGAGTAGATACCGAGCTGGGTCTGGGTCAGCGGCCACGGTCCGTTCGATTCCCGGACGGGCTTCTGTTCCGCCGCGGGGGACTCCATGAAGTGCGCGACGATCTCGTTCTCGATCGAGAGGAGGGAACCGCGGGCCAGCACGTCCACGTCGGGGCTGTACCCGAACGCTTCTTCGATATCCACCGCCAGCATCAGAGCGGAGATGCTCGTCAGACCGAGATCCTCGAGCGGCTTTTCCACCGGGAAGTCCGACGATCCGACAATGGAGGAAAGGATCCCGTAGAGCTTTTCTTCGAGGGCTGTTCTCGCGCGGGGACCGGATTCTTTGGTCTCGTCCGCGGCAAAGACGGGTTCGGGCAGCGCGCGCTTGTCCACCTTGCTGTTGACGTTGAGCGGGATCTTTTCGATCTGCATCGTCACCGCGGGCACCATGTAGGGCGGCTTGCGCTCGAGAATGAACTGCTCGAGCGCCTTCACGTCCACCGTCTCGGGCGACACCACGTAAGCGCAGATCATCTTTCCGCCGGCAGGCGCGTCCCGTGCGATCACGGTGGCGTCGGTGATGCCGGGGAATTCCCGCAGGACGCGTTCGACCTCGGTCATCTCGATCCGGAAGCCGCGGATTTTTACCTGACCGTCGCGGCGGCCGACGAATTCCACGTTGCCGTCGTTGCCCCAGCGGACGATGTCGCCGGTCCGGTATAGACGTGCGTATGCGGGATCATCCGTGAAGGGATTGGCGATGAACGCCTCGGCGGTCTTCTCCGGCCGGTTCAGATACCCGGTTCCGACCTGCGTCCCGGCGATGAGGAGCTCGCCCATCGCGCCGACGGGGAGAAGACGCTGGAAATTGTCCGCCACGTAGAGCCGCGTGTTGTTGAGCGGCACCCCGATCGGCAGACGCTTGGAATCGCTCGTCATGTGGTATGTCGTGGAGAGGATCGTGCACTCCGTCGGACCGTAGAGGTTATATACCTCCATGCCGGCGGGCGGATCGAAGGGAACGAGCGCTTCGCCGCCCATCGACATGATCCGGAGGGTCTTGCAGTCGGTCATGAGCGCGAACTGGCGGCCCACCTGCGTGGTCATGAAGCTGTGGGTGATGCCGTTTTCGTTGAAATAGCGGTTGATGGCGCGCAGATCGAAGCGCACCTCATCCGACAGGATGTGCATTTCACCGCCCGCCGCGAGCGTGGGATAGGTGTCCATCATGTTCGCGTCGAATCCGAAGCTGGCGTAGGCCGCGCTCCGGCTCTCGGACGTCAGGCGGAACTTCGGGAGGTACCAGTCGATGAAGTTGACCAGGTTCCCGTGATGCAGGATGACGCCCTTCGGGGTGCCGGTCGTGCCGGAGGTGTACAGCAGAATGAAGGGATCCTCCGGGCAGATCTCCCGGTTCAGCGGTTCGGCGTCCGGCAGCGCGTCGAGCTCGTCGAGATAGAGGAACGGCCCGTCGTATTCCGCGATCAGGTCCCGCAGCGCGCGATCCGCGATGACCAGCTCCGCACCCGAATCCTGCACCATGAAGTTTAAGCGTTCCGGCGGATAGGACGGATCGAGCGGCTGATACGCCGCACCGGTTTTGAGGATCGCGACGGCGACCACGGGCATCCATTTGCAGCGCGGCAGCAGCGTGGAGACCACGGATCCCTTGCCGATCCCCTCCGCGGCGAGCTTCGCGGCGATCGCGTCGGTCTTTTTATCGAGCTCCCGGTAGGTCAGCGCCTCGCCCTCATAGACGACGGCCCGACGGTCCGGGTATTTTTCAAAGCTGCGCTTCAGGATCTCCGGAACCGATCCGGCGGACGGCGGAAGCTCCCAGTGCGGGAAGGTCCCGAGCAGGGCAAGATCGTCCTCGCCGATGAGCGTCAGATCCCGCAGGCATCCGATTCCGGGGAGCTGCTTCGCGACGGTGACGACCGTTTCGGCAAGGCGGCGCATATTCTCAAAGAGATACCAGCCCTCCCGGTAGAAAAGGGTGAGCGCGCCGTCCGTCTGGCTGAGGCAGAGCTTCCATTCCCCCGCGGGATCGGGCGCTGCGTCGTCGAAGGACAGGAGAAGCTCCCGGTTCAGCCCGAGGGCCTCGGCAAGCCCGGCTTCGTCCGCATACGGATGCTCACACGCATCCGCCCGCAGAGCGGTCACGGCAGCACGGAAATCGCCCGCCGGCGCGGTCTCATCGAAAGAAACATAAAACGGATGACACGTCCCGCCTTCGCGTATCCAGAACAGACTCTCGGTCTGGCTGGTGAACTTCGCGAGCGTATAGGCGAATGCCGCGGTCAGGGTGTCGCGGTCCGTGTCGGGCGCGGCGACGGTCAGAGAGGTGAGAGCGCCGCCCTCCTCGTTGTCCGGGAAGTCGACGGCAGGGCACACATCGATCTCAAGCCCCGAGAGCCGCTCCTTCCACCATGTCAAGATTCGATCTTCGTTCATATACTCCTCCTTTGGGAATCCATGCGTTTATCACGGGTATAGAGCACCGCGCTCAGGATCAGGGTGAGTCCCTGCGCGATCAGATAGCACCACCAGATGCCTCGGACGCTGAACAGAAGCGTCAGCAGATACAGGAACGCAACGGGCAGGATCGTGCCGGAAAGAAGCGAGATCCCGGTCGCGTGGATTTCGTATTCCTTCACCTGGAAGTGATAGATGATGATGGTATTGAAGCCGGTGAACAACAGGGACAGCGCGTAGATCCGGATCGCGCCGACCGCCGCTGCGTGGATTTCGGCCTCCTGCATCGAGAAGAGGTTCGCCACGAATCCCGCGCCGAAGATATAGAGCACGGTGGCGAAGGTCATCGCGATGATTTCCATGACGAAGCCGTAGCGGATGGTCTGTGCCGTCCGTTTCCGGTCACCCGCGCCGAAGCAGGCGGCGAGGATCGGCTGGCAGGCCTGCGCGATGCCCTCGTACAGCGCCATCGCGACGACGGAGAGCTGCGTGATCACGCCGTATACGTCGAGGTACATCGGACCGCCGACATCCATGATGCGGATATTGAAGAGGGACGTGCCGACCGCCATGCCGAGCTGCGTGACGGAGAGCGGGATCCCGGTTTTGAGCACCCGTCCGACGCGCGCTCCGCTCATGCTGCCCCGGCGGAAGATCAGGCCGTTGTTCTTCTGCAAAAGATGCGCGGCGTTGATGAGCATCGCGACGGTGTAGGCGAGACAGGTCGCAAGGGCCGCACCGCCCGGACCCCATAAGAATACGCCGACGAAGAGCACGTCGAGCACCAGGTTGACCACGGCGCAGACGACCGTGGAGATCAGCGAGAGGATCGGCGCGCCGTCAAAGCGGACGTAGACCATGAGCTGCTGATACAGGCAGAGCGGGATCATGAACGAAAACAGCACCCGGCCATACTGTACAGTCGGTTCCAGAACCGAGCCGGACGCGCCGAGAGCGGACATGATCTGCTTCGTAAAGACGAGGCCGCCGACCGTCAGTATTGCGCCGCACAGCACCATCAGCACGATGCTGCAGGTATAATACCGCTGCGCGTCTTCTTTGTCCTCCCGTCCGAGGGATTGGGCGAAGAGGGTCGCGCCGCCGGATACGATCAGCATGGAGAGCGTATTGACGAACATGTAGATCGGCATGCAGATGCTGATGGTCGAGAGCATATCCGGGCCGAGATAGTAGCTCAGGATGATCGTGTCGATCAGGGAGGCCACCGTCTCGCTGAGCATCGCGCCGATGGCGGAAGGCAGGAGCTTCGCGAACATCGAGCGATGCGAGTCATGCAGATAATCCATGGTTCAGCGTCCTTTCGTCAGCGGATCGCGGGGCGTCTTCCGCTGTCTTTCTCCGATCCCGGACGTCCTCATGGCGGCGTTTCCGGGACGGATACACAATATAAAACATTATATCAAAGATAAAGCCGGTTATCAACCGCTTTTTATGAATTTTTCGCGTTGAATCCGACAGAAAAAAGGGCATGTGTTTCACTTCTTCTCTTGCCAAAAGGATTGAAGTGTGGTATAATCATCGAAGAGAGTCCATGCAATCGCGTGATCTCACCCGGACCGGACAAAACCGCCGGATCCGGATTGAAAAACGGTCATCATGACAGAAAGGCTCACCTATGAAAAAAGCTCGGTTTCTCCGTTATGCGGTCCTGCTCCTCGCCGCCATGACGGCGCTCTTCCTTGCCGTCTCCGCGTCGGCAGCCGACAAATCGATTTCCCTGAACAAGACGGAATTCACACAGAACGAGGACATCCTCATCACGGCGGTCGGAGAGGGCACCGACTGGGTCGGCCTCTACCTCCGCGGCGAGACGCCCGGTCAGTCCGCCTGCATCTTCTGGTACTACGTCGAATAGGACGCGGATCCCGGCGAGGCGGTGGATATCCGCGAGACCCGTACCAACGGACAGACGGAATACGAAGAGATCCCTCCAGGAGAATACACCATGTGGCTCCTGCTCAACGACGGCTACGAGCCCTTCGATTCCGTGGACTTTACCGTCCTCGCGACGCTTGAACTCGACCAGTATTCCTATCAGGAAGGCGACGACATCCTCGTGACCGCCAACGGATCGGGGAAGGACTGGGTCGGCCTGTATCAGAAGGGCGAGGTCCCCGGCGGCGTCCAGTCGATTTACTGGTACTATGTCGCCGAAGGGCACACCCCCCTCGAGCCGGTCAGCATCAAGGGCGAGACGCACAACGCGGAGCGCGGGGATGTGGCGGATCTCCCCGCGGGCGAATACACCATGTTCCTCCTCGCAAACGACGGCTACGACGTGATCGACTCCATCGACTTCAAGATCACCGGATCGAAGAAGGCGGAAGAGCCCGCGAAGACGGAGGAACCCGCTCCGGCACAAGAGCCCGAACCGGCGGCGGAAGAACCGGCTGCCGAACCCGCCGCAGAACCCGCAGCGGATGCGGAACCCGAGGCTGCTCTGCAGGATACGCCCGCAGCTCCCGCAAACGACACCGCCGGGGAACCCGCCGCGGCCAAATCCGGATGCGGCTCCATGCTCGGCGGCGCATATATCGTCCTTGCCGCGATCCTCGGCTCCGCGCTGCTCATGAAGAAAAAGCACTGAAACAATCATCACGGTATCGGCTGCGGTACCGTGATTTTTGATGGACGGGGGATTGCAAACGGCGGAAGAATATGCTATACTTGCATGGAACACAGCGCCGTCCTCCCGGAAGACGATCCGGAAACGACGAGCACGCGGAGGAGAGGAGAAAATGGAACCGAGAAAGCCCTGGAAAGGGACGATGACGCAGCGCGACCGCTTCAACGCGCAGATGCACTACCGGCCGTTCGACCGGACGGTCAACATGGAGTTTGGTTACTGGGCTGAGAATTATCAGACCTGGGACATTTTCCTCGAGAACAACATCCACAACGAATGGGAAGCCGACCGCTTCTTTGCCTTCGAGCCTCCGGCGGGCGTCGGCGGGCATTACGACATGACCCCGGGATTTGAGGAAAAGGTCCTCGAGGTCAAAGCGCATTCCGTCGTGAAGACCACCTCGGAAGGGCTGGTCGTGGAAGTACCGAAGGACGGCCATTCGTCGATTCCCCGCTATCTCGGCAGCGCGGTCGAGACGCCCGAGGACTGGAAAGCCCTCAAAGAACGCAGCTTCGACCGTGCCGCAGCGGTCCGCAAGCCGGATTTCGAGCGGCTTGACAAGATCTGCGCGGACGACAGGACCTATCCGGTGGGGATCAGCTGCGGCTCCATGATCGGAAAGGTCCGCGATCTGTTGACCGTCGAGGGCCTCGCCTATGCCATTGCGGACTATCCGGAGATGGTCGCGGACATCGTGGAGACCCGCTGCGAGCTCGTGGAGGACTATCTCGACGCCGTCCTGCCGCGCTATCACTTCGACTTTGCCTCCGGCTGGGAGGACATCTGCTGCAAGAACGGCCCCCTCGTCCCGATGGATTTCTTCAGGTCCGTCGTCTTCCCGTGCTACAAGCGCATCGGGGACCGCCTTCACCGATACGGCGTCGATATCTGGTACACGGACTGCGACGGCGACGTCCGCCCGCTGCTCCCGTACTTTCTCGAGGCGGGGATCAACTGCCTGTTCCCGTTCGAGGTCAATTCCTGCGCGCATCCGGGCGAGCTCTTCGCCGAATACGGCAGGGATCTGCGCATCATGGGCGGCTTTGACAAGATGAAAATGATCGCCGGGAAGGACGAGATCAAGGCGTATATGAAGACGCTCGAACCCCTCGTCGCCCGCGGCGGATACATCCCGTTCTGCGATCACCGCTGCCCGCCGGACGTCACGCCGGAGAATTATCTCTACTACCTCGACCTGAAGGAGAAGACCTTCGGGATGACATAACCGCCGACCCACGAAAACATTCCGAGCGAAAAAGGAGAAAGGAACCTGACGTGACAAGCAAGGAACGAGTGTTGAAGACCCTTCATTTTGAGAAAACAGACCGCGCGCCGTTCGCCGTCCTGAACGGTCAGATGTGGATCGCCGCGCGGCACGGCCTGACCATGGCAAGCCTGCTCGACCTCCCGGATGCCGGCGCGGAGCTTCTTGTCGGCGACTACCGCGAGATCGGCACGGAGATCATGACCTCCGGATGCGCCGCCGCGTGGCCGATGATGGAAGTCATGGGCGGGCGTGTGGAGATGAACGTCCTCTCCGCGGAGATCCTGTCCCGCCCGCTCACCTCGCTCGAAGATATCGACAATTTCGACGTTGGGAAAGTCATCGCCGACATGCGGCAGGAGCATTTTTATCAGAGGACCCTCGTGCAGATGCGGGAGATGCGCCGCCTCGTCGGGGACGAATGCATGATCGGCGGCGGTTTCTTCGGTCCGTTCACGATGGCAGCCCAGATGCTCGGCGTCGAGGACTTCATGGTGGAGCTCTTGACCGGGGAAATGGAAGACGTCAAAAAGGTCATCGACTTCGCGGCCGAGATCGTGATCGCCTACCTCGAAGATCTGACGGACAACGGGCTCGACCTCATCACCGTTCCCGAACCCGCTGCCTCGGGCGATCTGATCCGGCCCGCGGATTTCGAGAACTTCGTCCTGCCCGCCGACGTCAAGGTCATGGAGCGGCTCGCCCCGAAGTGCCGGAATTATCTCATCCACATCTGCGGCAAAACGGACAAGCTCGTCGCGACGGTCGCCGGGGCGGGGATGAGCGTCTTCTCGGTCGATTCCATCAACATGGTGCGCGCGCAGCTCGATTCCGCGGGACGCTGCGCCCTGTTCGGCAACCTCAGTCCCGCGCACATCCTCGCGGCGAAAAGCGCCGAGGAGGTATACGCGATCAGCAAGTCGCTCTGTGAATCGATGAAGCCCTACGGCGGATTCATCCTCGCGCCCGGATGCGACCTCGCGCCGAACATCCCGCTCGAGAACCTGCAGGCGATGGCGCGCGCCGCACGGGAATCCTGACACAAATCCCGCGCCGCCCCGACCCGAAGCAGGAAGCATGGAAAGAGAGCAATCGGTATGACAGAGAACAACAAACAGTCCGTATTCCGCAAGAAAACCCTCGACCGCATCTCCTCTCCGGAACAGCTCACGGACTATCTGTGCGTGACGAATCCGGGGATCTGGGTGGTCCTCGCCGCCGTGATCCTGCTGCTCGCGGGTCTTTTCGCGTGGTCGATGACGGGAACGCTCGAAACGACGGCGGAGGTCAAGGTGGTCGTCGCGGATAAAACCGCCGAGGTCATTCCGCTCGGCTCGGAAACCCTGGCGGACGGTATGCCGCTCCGCGTCGCCGGGCAGGAATTCTTGATCGCTTTCGTGCGCACGGACGAATACGGACGCCAGGTCGGAACGGCGCAGGCGGACTTGCCGGACGGAACTTACGACGGTACGGTCGTCGTCGACGAGACGCATCCCATCCGCTTTCTGACGGAAAGCAGGTGAATCATGGGGATCAAATCGGCGAGAACGAAAGGCGTTGTCCGCGTCCCCGTGGTCATGCAGCTCGAGACGCTCGAATGCGGCGCGGCGGCGCTCTGCATGGTCATGGCCTATTACGGAAAATGGGTGCCGCTCGAGCAGGTCCGTCTCGACTGCGGCGTCTCCCGCGACGGCTCGAAGGCAAAGAATATCTATCTCGCAGCGGAGCATTACGGCTTCTCCGTCAAGGCCTTCAGCCTGGATCCGGAATCCATCCGCGAGAAGGGCCAGTTCCCGTGCATCATCCACTGGAACATGAATCACTTCGTCGTCCTCCGCGGCTTCCGGGGACGGCATGCCTATCTGAACGACCCCGCGCGCGGCGAAATCAAGGTCAGCTGGGAGGAGTTCGACAAGTCTTTCACCGGCGTGGCGATCATTCCCGTGCCGGGGGAGGGATTTGAACCCGGCGGGGAGCGCAGGAGCACGGTCGCGTTTGCCCGCAAGCGGCTGATCGGTGCGAGGGCGGCGGTGGCGTTCGTCATGCTGACCACGGCGATCTCCTACCTGTTCGGCATCGCGAATTCCGTCACGTCCCGCATCTTCATGGACCGGCTGATCACCGGGATCAACCGGGAATGGCTCTATCCGTTCCTGTCCGTGATGCTCATCCTCGCGGCGATCCAGCTTGTCGTGGCATGGGCGCAGACGATCTACTCCCTCCGCATCAACGGTAAGATGGCGGTCATCGGCTCGACGACCTATATGTGGAAGATCCTGCGGCTGCCGATGGAATTCTTCTCCCAGCGGCTGGCGGGCGATATCCAGTCCCGCGCCGCGATGAACGCGTCGATCGCCGGGACGCTGGTCAATACCTTTGCGCCGCTTCTGCTCAACAGCGCGATGATGGTCTTTTATCTCATCCTGATGCTCCGTCAGAGCCCGATGCTCACCCTCATCGGCATCGTCACGCTCACGCTGAACGCCGTCATGTCCCGTGTGATTGCGGAGAAGCGCATGAACATCACCCGCGTCCAGATGCGCGACGCCGGACGTCTCGAGGCCGTCACGGTCACGGGCATCGAAATGATCGAGACCATCAAGGCGAGCGGCGCGGAGAACGGCTTCTTCCGGAAATGGGCGGGATATCAGGCGTCCGTCAACCGACAGAACGTCAAAACGGTCAGGACCAATCAGTTCCTCGGCATGATCCCGGCCTTTTTATCCGCACTCGCCAACTACGCGGTGCTCATCATCGGCGTCCGGATGACGATGGAAGGAAAGTTCAGCCTCGGCGCCGTCCTGATGTTCCAGGGCTTTCTCAGCGCGTTCATGTCACCGGCCATGACGCTCGTCGGCGCAGGACAGACGATCCAGGAGATGCGCACGCAGATGGAGCGCGTCGAGGACGTGATGGAATATCCCACGGACGAGGCGGTCGCCGAACATGGGACCGAGGTCACGGAACTCTCCAAGCTCCGCGGCAATGTGGAACTGAAAGACGTAACCTTCGGCTACTCCCGCCTCGAAGAGCCGCTCATCCGGGATTTCTCCCTGTCCGTCAGAACCGGGCAGCGGATCGCCCTCGTCGGCGCATCCGGATGCGGCAAATCCACGATCTCGAAACTCATCTCCGGGCTCTGTCAGCCGTGGAGCGGCGAGATCCTCTTTGACGGCAGACCGCGGAGCGCCTATCCCCGCGAGGTGATGGTCGGCTCGCTCGCCGTCGTCGATCAGGACATCATCCTCTTTGAGGACACCGCAGAGAACAACATCAAGATGTGGGACGACTCGATCGAAGACTTTGAGATGATCCTCGCGGCCCGCGACGCGCAGCTTCACGACGACATCATGCGCCTCCCCGGCGGATATCAGTACCGGCTGACGAGCGGCGGGAAGAATCTCTCCGGCGGTCAGCGTCAGCGCATGGAGATCGCCCGCGTGCTGGCGCAGGATCCGACGATCATCATCCTCGACGAAGCCACCTCCGCGCTCGACGCCAAGACGGAATCGGAGGTCGTGAACGCCATCCGCGAGCGCGGCATCACCTGCATCGTCATCGCGCACCGCCTCTCTACGATCCGCGACTGCGACGAGATCCTCGTCCTCGACCACGGGAAAGTGGCGGAGCGCGGGACGCACGAAGAACTGATTGCCTTGGGCGGCGCTTATGCCGACCTTGTAGCGAAAGAGTGAGGAGGGGATCGGATGGGATGGTTTGAAAATCAAATCGAAGAACGCCGGAACGCCGACGATCAGCTCCTCGAGGATTCCTTCGTCAAGGTCGCGGGCGTCGTGCTCGGAAAGCGGACGGCCGAAAAGATCGGCGACGCGCGGATCGTCTCGAAGAGCGCCATCGATGAAATCGTCAAGTATTACCACTGCAAGCCGGTCGAGGTCCCGGAGGCGATCGAAACGACCGAGGACCAGCTCGCGTACTGCCTCCGCCCGCATGGCCTGATGTACCGCACTGTCGAGCTCACCGAGGACTGGTACCGGGACGCCTTCGGACCGATCTTAGCCTTCACGAAAGAGGAGGAACTTCCCGTTGCCCTCCTCCCCGGCGCCGTATACGGCTACACCTATCTCGACCTCGAAACCGGGAAACGGAAGCGGATCGACAAGAGGTCTGCCGCGCAGTTTCTGTCGGAAGCGGTTTGCTTTTACCGCCCGCTTCCGCAGAAGAAGCTCGGGATCCCCGATCTGTTCCTCTACATGAAAAGCTGTATATCCATGAGCGACGTCGTCATGATTGTCGCGGCGACCTTGGCTCTCACGCTCATCGGACTTGCCATGCCGCGCATCACCCGCGCGCTGACGGGGCCGGTCCTGG
Source organism: Clostridia bacterium (assembly GCA_017550315.1). Classification (GTDB taxonomy): domain Bacteria; phylum Bacillota; class Clostridia; order Oscillospirales; family CAG-272; genus UMGS1696. Next base: position 26,709 of record JAFZPN010000054.1, on the reverse strand, counting down.
CGAGCGGACGGGCAGACGCCCTCGTCGGCATTGCCGTCTGCATGGTCTGTGTTGCGCTGTCCTATCAGCTCATCGGCAGCGTGAAACGCCTCCTGCAGAGCAGACTGGATGCCAAGACCTCGCTCGGCGTGCAGGCATCCATGATGATGCGCCTGCTCTCCCTTCCGACGTCGTTTTTCCGCAGGTACAGTCCCGGCGAGCTGAAAAGCCGCGCCATGTCGGTCAATACCCTCTGCTCCATGCTGATGAGCATCGTTCTGAATACGGGCCTGACCTCGCTGACGTCTCTCCTCTATATCGGACAGATCTTTGCGTTCGCCCCGGCCCTCGTGATCCCGTCCCTCGTCATCGTGCTCATCACCGTCGGCTTTTCCGCCGTTTCCACGCTCGCCCAGGTCCGGATCAACCGCAGACACATGGAACACGCGGCGAAGGAATCCGGCATGAGCTACTCCCTCATCACGGGCGTGCAGAAGATCAAGCTCTCCGGCGCGGAAAAGCGGGTCTTTGCAAAATGGCTGGATCTTTATGCCGAAGGCGCGGAGCTTGTTTACAACCCGCCGACGTTTCTGAAGATCCATTCCGTGATCTCCACCGCCATCGGGCTCTTGTCCACCATCGTCCTCTACTATTTCGCCGTGCGGAGCGGGATCGGTCAGGCGGACTACTTCGCGTTCACGGCAGCTTACGGCATGCTGATGGGCGCGTTCACGTCCGTGTCGTCCATCGCGCTCTCCGCTGCGGAGATTCAGCCGATCCTCGAGATGGCGGAGCCCTTTCTGAAAACCGAGCCGGAGATGGTATCCGGCCGGGAAATCGTCACCCGGATCTCCGGGGGCATCGAGTTCAGTCATGTGTCCTTCCGCTACGGCGAGAACCTGCCCTATCTCCTTGACGATCTGTCGCTTTCGATCTCACCCGGCGAATACGTCGCGCTCGTCGGCAGGACCGGCTGCGGGAAATCCACGCTCGTGCGGCTCCTGCTCGGATTTGAAAAACCGGAGAAAGGCGCGGTCTTCTTCGACGGCAGGAATATCGACAGCCTGGATCTGCCTTCGCTGCGCCGCAAGATCGGTACGGTCATGCAGGATGCCGGGCTGTTCCAGGGCGACATTTTCTCGAACATCGTGATTACCGCTCCCGAGCTCACGCCGGAGGACGCCTGGGAAGCCGCGGAGATCGCCGGGATCGCCGACGACATCCGCGCCATGCCGATGGGAATGAACACCGTCATCGCCGAAGGGCAGGGCGGTATCTCCGGCGGCCAGCGGCAGCGCATCATGATCGCCCGCGCCATCGCGCCGAAGCCGAAGCTCCTGATCTTCGACGAGGCGACCTCTGCCCTCGACAACAAGACGCAGAGGCAGGTCTCCGAGGCGCTCGACAAAATGGGCTGCACGCGCATCGTGATCGCGCACCGGCTTTCCACCATCAAGCACTGCGACCGCATCCTCGTCCTCGACGGCGGACGCATCGTGGAGAACGGAACCTACGACGAGCTGATCGCGAAGGGAGGCTTCTTCGCCGAGCTGGTGGAACGTCAGCGGCTCGACGCAGGCGCATGAACCGCGGGATCCGCCCATCTTCCGTCCTTGTTTTTTCTGACCCAACGCTGTCCTGAGCAGGAAATCACCTATCTACCCCTGGAGGCTTCCGTGAAACGTCATCCGTCCAATTTTGTACTTCTCTGGCTGCGGGACGGCCTCTACTGCTTTGCCACGACCCTGTCCTCCGCTTCCGTCCTGCAGGCGTTCTTTCTGAAAATGGGCATGGGGAGCGGCACCGTGAGCTATTACGCCTCCTTCACGCAGGCGGTGTTCCTCGTCTTCTCCCTCCTGTTTGCCGGCGCGGCGGATCGCTGCCGAAAGACCAAGTGCACGGCGACCTTGCTGTTCCTCGCAAACGCCGTCTCGCTCCTCTTTCAGATGACGCTCTGCCTGATGCCCGAGAAGTCCGCCCTGTTCTGCTTCGCCGCATTCGCCGTAGGCACGCTCGTCAACGTCAGCAATACCGTCCGCGTCGTATTCGACTACAAGCTGATCTGCGAGGTCATCCCGGTTGAGCGCTACTCGGTCTATTCCTCCGTCAGCGGGATCGTCTGCGGCATCGTCGGGATCCTGCCGGGTTTTCTGCTCCCGCTCTTTTACGCGCGCTTTGCCTATAACGCGGTGACGCTCGCGGTCTTCGGCGCGTCGGGACTCTACTGCCTCGCGGCGGGGGTGATCAACGGTTGTCTCCGTGTCCTGCCCGGCAGGGATGAGGAGCCCCCCGCGGACACACGAAAGCAGGAACGTCTTTCCTCCGTCCGCGCCGTCCTCTTGAGACCCGATTTTCACCGCCTCGCTCTCCCGAACTTCATCCGCGGATTCGGCGCGGGCGTGATCGCCATCCTTCCGCTCCTTGCCATCCGCGACGCCGGTGTGCCCGAAGAACAGTCCGCTCTGATCTCCGGCGTGATGAACGCAGCGACCTTCCTCTCCTGCGGCGTCTACGGCCTGGCGCGTCAGCACAGGATCCCGGCGACGAAGCTCGGCGTGGCGGGCGCGTGCCTGTTCCTGCCGCTCTCCGCCGCGTTTCTCGGAGGTCGGACGGTCTTTCTCATCGTCCTGTTCTTCTCCTACTGCGGGTACAACACCGTGTGCTACGCGATCCCGGACGCGGTCTATCAGCGGGTGGAGGAGGACGTCATCAGCACTTATCACACATGGCGGATGGCGCTGACCACGCTCGGAACGGTGTGCGCGACCGCCGTCATCGGGGTCCTCGCCGATTCGGTGAGCGGCACGCTGCTCGCAGTCGTCGGGACCGTCTCCGTCTTCCTCTGCTGCCTCGCCTATCACCTCGTGTTCCGATCTGGTGCCCGCGCGCAGATCGATAACGCCGGCGCACCGTGACGCGGTCCATACAAAGATCCCCGAACGTCCCATGCCGGGCGCGGGGTTTTCTCTTTTCGCGGATATTAAGCGGGATCCGGAAAATCGGGACGAACGGTCCGGCCATGACAAAATCCGCAGCCGGACCCGTTGACACCCCATGCTGAAAATGGTATAATAAAACAGACGCAAGAATTGCAAACGGAGGCGAAGACGTTGAAAGAGTATAACGACCAGCATGTCCGGCGGGGCAGGGCATGCCGATACCGATATATAGCCGCCCTCATTTCCCTCTTTGCGCTGGCGATCTTCCTTGCCGCGATCCCCGCATCCGCCGTCCTTCCGACGGAGGCGATCGACATCCCGGACGGCGGACTCTGGTTCCCCTTTGACGGGAACGCGGAGGAGGCGTCCGGCGCGATCTCGGGCAAGCTGCGCGGCAATCCCGGCTTTGTCGAAGGACGGGACGGGACGGCGGACGGCGCGATCTATTTTGAGACGGAAGATCAGGCCGTCGCCCTGCAGATCGACGACATCTGGGGGAACTGGACCGCCAGCTTCTGGGTGAAGGCGTACGACGCTCCGTACCATGTGTTCCTCTGTTCGAGCATGACGGGATCCCTGCGCGTGGTCCAGGACAACGGACGGGTCGGCGCGACCATCAACGGCGTGGTCGACAATTCGGTCCCTTATACTATTCCGCTCGACACCTGGACGATGCTCACGTTTGCCTATGACGACGACGTCGAGTGCACATCCGTGTATATCAACGGCGAATTCTTCGACGCGATGTTCGGCCTCCAGCCGCTCGGCATGACCCTGATCGGCAACGACGCGCCGGAGCAGAAGGGCTGGCAGAGCGCCCCGAATTACGTGCTCGACGACGCCTGGTTCTTCGGACGCCTCCTCACGGACGAGGATATCCGGACGCTGTATGAGACCAACACCGTCCCGCTTCCGGAAGTGACCGAACCGGCCGAGCCCGAGGCGGAGATCACGGAAACGCCGGACATACCGGAAGAGAATCCCGCAGAACCGGACGGGGAAGAGGACGAAACCGATCCCTTCGACCTGGAGGAGGATCCGGCGGAGGAGAGCGCCGTCCGTGAACCGAAACCCGGTGCGGCCGCGGCGATGGTCGTGATCGCCGTCCTCGCGCTGTTCCTCATCTGCGCCGGCGCACGCGCGCTGTTTGGAAGGAGTAAATCATGAAAAAATGGTATCTTGCCGTCCTCGGCCTCTTCTTTATCGTCCTCCTGTTCGGCGCGCCGTTTTATAAAGCGGGATATGACGCCGGGCTGTTCGAGGTCCGCGATCTCGGCAACCGGGGCGAGGAGGCGCAGTTCTACGAGGGGACGCCCATCGATGACGCGCTCAATACGCTCGTCCGCTTCAAGAAATCCCTGACCGATCTCTACACCGATTTCATGCCGGGCTATTACGAAACTGTCTTCGCATACGGCAAAGCGCGCGACACGCTGAACGCGCCGACCTCCTCCCTGTATGCCGACGCGCGTGCGAACGTGGCAAAGAAACCGGCCGAAGAACCCGCGCCGGCGACCGATACGCTCACCGCGGACATCGGCGATCCGACGGCCCCGACGCCCGAGGTTCCCGAAGAACCCGCCGAACCGGAGGTCCCGCTCGATCCGCGCGAGGAGGTCGTATCCGTGTCCTCCACGCTGCTCTCCGGATCGGGGGTGCACCGGTATTACCGGATCGAGATTGAATTCGCGGACGGATTCCAGTCGTCCTTCCTCGATACGGCGGTCAACCTGACCGACAAATCGAAGGAAGCCCGCGTCAAGGTGCAGGCGAAGAAGCTCAACAAGATCGCCGAGGCGACGCCCGAAGATGTGAACTTCTATTTCATGCTCCTGACGCGGATGCAGGACACGGATTATTACGAGGACATCATCGTCGGCGAGGAGTCGACGCTCCAATACGCCGATCAGTTCCTCTCGCTCCTCGACGAGCGCATCACCGCGCAGAAATGGGAGCTCGGATCGGTGCGCGACCGGATCGAGCGGGTCTACCTGACGGACCACCACTGGTCGACCTACGGCAGCTGGCTCGGCTTCTGCCAGCTCTGCAAAATGATCTGCCCGGATCACGAGCCCGTCGCCCTCGGGGAAGCGATCGATTTCCCGGAGAGCCGCTTCTACGGCAGCGCCGCCAGAACCTGTATGACACTCGACCTCTGGGATCCGTTCGTCGTGTATGACTACGATCTCGGCAAGTATTCGTGCTCGCCGGTGTGGCGGTTCGAGCAGCAGGTGAAGAAGCTCTCGAAGGCGAAATACGTGACGCCGGACGTGAACATCTACGCGGTCTTCTTCCCGGAGGTCTATGTCGTGAACTATCCGGAGAACAACACGGGCCGGAACCTGCTCGTCATCGGCGACAGTTATACGCAGGGCTTCGTCGAGCTCCTCGGCAGCGCGTTCGACACGACGGTCGCCTTCTATTACACCCATTACGCGGGGATGAACTATCACGACGTGATCGAGGAATACGGGATCACCGACGTGTTGTTCCAGCAGTTTTCGGACCGGATTATGTTCGACCTGTACGGGGACGACCAGCTCTCCGCCATTGTCCTGGATTGATCGGAGGAGGTTGCCATGCTGTTTTCATCGCTGATATTCGTCTGCGCGTTCTTCCCCCTGTTCTTCGCGCTGTATTATCTCCTGCCGAAGCGCAGCCTCCGCAACGCGCTGCTGCTCGTCTTCTCCCTGTTCTTCTATGCGTGGGGCAGGGTCGTCTATCTCCCGCTGATCCTCGCGGCCTCTCTTATCGGCTGGGGCGGCGGGGTTGCGATCGGCGCGTTCCGTGAACGTAAAAAGCCCGGATCAGCGCGCGCGTCTCTGATCGTCTCGCTTGTATTGCTCCTCGGGCTCCTCGGCGTGTTCAAATACGCGGGGTTCTTCGTCGAAAACCTCAACGCGATCGCGGGTCTGGAACTTCCCGTACCCGAGATCGTCCTCCCCATCGGCATCAGCTTTTACACCTTCCAGATCCTCTCCTACGTCGTCGACGTGTACCGCGGGGATGTGAAAGCGCAGAAGAACCCGGGACTGGTGATGGTATATCTCTGCGCGTTCCCGCAGCTCATCGCCGGACCGGTCGTACGCTATAAGACCGTGGAGGAAGAGCTGACCGGACGCGAAGTCACCCGCGACGACGTGTACGCCGGACTGCGGCGCTTTGTCACGGGCCTCGGCAAGAAGGTCCTGATCGCCAACGTCGCGGCGGCTGCGGCGGACGGCATCTTCGGCTACGAGCCATCCTCCTGCGGCGCGGCTGCGGCCTGGATCGGCGCGCTGGCCTACACGATCCAGATCTATTTCGACTTCTCCGGCTATTCCGACATGGCGATCGGCATGGGCCGCATGATGGGCTTCCACTATCTCGAAAACTTCAACGATCCCTACACGGCGACCTCCGTCACGGATTTCTGGCGGCGCTGGCACATCTCCATGTCGTCGTTCTTCCGGGACTATGTCTACATCCCGCTCGGCGGCAACCGGGTATCGAAGCCCCGCTGGGTGTTCAACATCGCTGTCGTCTGGATGCTCACGGGCCTCTGGCACGGCGCGGCATGGACCTTCGTCCTGTGGGGCGTCTATTACGGCCTCCTCCTGATCCTTGAAAAGTTCCTCTGGGGCAAGCCGCTCGAAAGGATCCCGGTGCTCAACCGCCTGTATACGCTCCTCCTCGTGGTGATCGGCTGGGTGCTCTTCCGTGCGGAGACGCTGACGGACGCCTTCGGGATGCTCCGGGCGATGTTCGGCGGCTACGGGATGGGGACCGGCACCGTGACATGGACGATGATCCTCGAGCGCAGCAGCGTCAACGGCATCTTCATCCTCGCCATGCTCGCGGGGATCATCCTCTCGACGGGCATCGGGAAGAAGCTCGCGAAGCGCGCCGAAGCCCTCCCGCCGAAGCGCAGGACTGCCACCGAATGTGCCGCGTGCGTGCTTTCCCTCGTCGTCTTTGTCCTCTCCGTCGTCTCCCTCGCCGCGGGGTCGTATAACCCGTTCATCTATTTCCAGTTCTGAGAGAGACCGATTCTACAACAAAAAGAATCCCCGCAAGCCGAGACAAGGCTTCCGGGGATTTTCGTTTCTATGCCGCCAATCAGCACGCGTATTCCCAGTGCAGCAGCATGTACACACTGGCGGACCATGTGTATCCGGGCGCGCAGAGTCCGCGTCCTGTCAGCGCGTCGAAGTTCTCGTAATTGCCCTTCGCCCGCTCCGCCGACATCGCGCAGTACCGCTCCGCCACGGTCCGGGCCAGATTGCCGTATCCGCCACGGCGCAGCCCGTCGACGATCAGATAGGTGGACGGCGCCCAGATCGGACCGCGCCAGTAGCCGTTGGGACGGTATTTCGGGCTATCCGGCATTTCGGTGGCCAGCCCGTTCTCCGTGAGAAAGTCCCGCTCGAGAACCGCGGCGAGCTTGTCCCGGATCTCTTGCGGCAGCAGATCGCCGAGCACGAGGGGCATCAGGGACAAAAGGCTCGTCGGCTGGTCTTCGTATTCATGAGAGCCGCTCCGCTTTGCCACAAATCGCTCGCCGTTCCAGCTGTGTGCGATCAGCCGCGCGAGCATTGCCTCCGCCTCGCCGTTCCAGTACGCCGCCTTTCCCTCGAAATCGGGATGACAGGCTTTCAGCTCTTCGGCGATCCGCGCGAGGGTTTTCATCTGCAATACGAGGAACGCGGGCAGGTCCGGCGTCTCCATGAAGTAGCCGCCATCGAACAGGGTGGAGTTGTCCCATCCGCTGTCGCAGCCCTGCGGATAGTCCGGGATGCCGTCGCCGTCGGAATCGCTGTGCTCCGTCCACCAGCGCGTCCACCGTTCCAGCCGGCAGTACGCCTCCGTCAGCGCATCCCGGTCAAACCGGAATCTGTCCATCAGCAGTCCGAAGCACCAGCCGTGAATCGGCGGCTTCGTCGTGCCCCAGCGGGTTTCGAGATCGGGGTTCCACATATCCGGCAATACCCCCATCGGTGTCTGCTGCCAGAAGGGCGCGGAGAACTGATCCATCGCAATGCGCTTTGCCGCCGCCCCGTCCGTCAGATGCGCCATGGCGAGCGCGTTGAAACAGTGGTCCCAGCTCCACGTCGAGCTCATCATCTTCTTCGACATGAGCATGGTGTCGTTCGGATAATTCCCCTCCGCCCGTACAAAGCAGGACCAGAGGTTGAACCAGGTCACGCGCTCAAAGTCCCCCGCCGTATCGCCGTCGGGCAGGAGCGCGAGAAAGGCCTCCCATTCCCGGCGGATCGCGTCGGTTTCCTTTTCCCGGAGGATCGGCAGGGAAATGGGCCGCGGCTCGCGGGAGTGGACGGAGAGGGCGAAGAGCGCCTTTCCGTCTTCGCAGCGCACGACGAGATTTGTCTTGTGATCCCGCACGCTGTTGTCCTCATAGGTGCGGATCGGCCCGTCCGTTGACGGAATGCCCTGTTCGACCGCGATCAGGGAATGCAGCCCGAGCGTCGCGGAGATCAGGTGGAAGGTATTCTCGCCGCACGCCGTCCCGTAGCCGTAGTGCAGCATTTTCAGCCGCAGATCGAGTCCCCGGCTCTCGACGGCCAGCGTGTCGTCGTCCCGGAGCCAGATCACGGCGCTTCCGTGTTCGTTCTCCACGGTCAGGGCTTCCGGCGCGGCGGAGCAGGTGAAGTCCTCCGCTTCCTCCGTACCGAAGGACAGGGAGAACATCGGCCCCTCCTCAAATCTCCGGCGTACGGCCTGGATGGTGAGCGCCTTCGCGGTATGGGTACCGTCCTTGTCCATGTCCCGCGTCACGGCCAGATACGCGCCGTATCGGCTGAACGGGATGTGCGTGATGTCGATCGATACAGGTTTCATGCTGTCCTCCTTGTTTTTATGGGTGGTTTGATTTCGTCATGCCTCCGTCCCCAGCCATTCCCGGTACAGCCGGCCGTCCCAGCCCGTGAGGTCGCGGGGATCGGTGCGCAGGCCCCCCTGCCGGAACCAGATCCGCATGGGGAGCGCGCCCGCGTTGTTCCAGCGGCGGTATTCGATGAGGCGAAGCGCACCGCCGTCGACGGTTTGGACGGTGAGCGTGCCGTCGGACTGTCGGATCGGCGGATCCTCCGTGAGCACGGGATCGAGGTCCTCCCACTTTTCCACGGCTTTCTCGCAGCAGTAGAGCACCGGACCGGCCTTCACCGCGATCCGCCCGTGATCCGCGCCGACCCACGGATGCGCCGTGATCTTCACGGGTTCCGCCGTGTAACGGATCCCGATCGCCGTCTCCCCGGCGGGAATACGGACGGCGGCATAGCCCTTCTCGATTTCATAGGGCAGGGAGAGCGTGAAACCGTGTGCCCAATCCGGGATCCGGATGAAAACGGTCGTCTCGCAGGGCGTCCGTACCGTCAGCGTCTTGCCGCCGTCGGCGGATGTGAGCGATACGGAGGCGTCTCCGAGGTTTGCGTCTGCGTCGATATAGAGATTCATCCAGATGCGATTCCCGGCCGACGAAAAGAGATAGGACGGCAGCTCTCCGACCGCCTTGAGCAGCATGGGCGGGCAGCAGGGACATCCGTGCCAGGACCAGCGTTCCTGACCTCCGCGGCTCTCGAGCGGATTCTCGTAGGTATAATGCACGCCGTCCTCCGAGACCGCTGCGGGGAGCAGATTGACGATAGTGCTCTCCGCCGTGTTCCAGACCGAGGCCTCGCCCGTCAGCCGGAACATGGCGTCCGCGAAGAAGATCAGTCCCACGCCCGCGCAGGTCTCAAGGTACGCGTCGTTCGGGAGGTCGTACTGCTGGCCGAAGCGCTCGTCGTCCCGGTGCGCGCCGACCGATCCGTTGATGTGGAGCTTCGTTTCCGCAATATCCCGCCAGATCGCACTGGCGGCTTCGGATAACTCTGCGTCATCAGTCGCAGCCGCCGCTTCCGCCATGCCCGCATAAAACAGCGTCGCGCGCACGGCATGTCCGACGGCTTCCCGCTGTTCCCGGGCAGGACGGTGATCCTGCGCATACTCCTGCAAAAACGCCGGGAATTGATGCCGGTTTGTATTGTTTCCCTTGCTGTCGATGAAGAAGAGCGCGAGACGGCGATAATCTCCCCGCTTCGCTCCGAGCGCTTCCGCGAGTTCCGGTTCCGCGTCAAACAGCGCGTCGAGGGACAGCAGCGCGGATTCCGCGATCGAGTGTTCGGTCGAAATGTTCCACTTCGGCGGCGGACCGATGTGATCGGCCAGGTAATTGGCGCACTTGACCGAGCAGGCAAGCAGGGAAGTCTTCCCGGTCGCCCGGTAATGATGCACGCCCGCTTCGATCAGACAGCCGCAGTCGTAGGTCTCGTGCTGCCAGCGGGCATTTCCGCCGCACAGCCCCCAGACCTGATCCGGCCGCATGAGGGTGTCGTAGGGGTGCAGCCAGCCGTCCTCCCGCTGTGCCCGCGCGATCGCGTCGATCACGTCGGAAAGCGGGTCGAGCATCGTGGGATCATGGGAATACGCGGCAAGATCGCACATCCCGCGGATCACCTCGCAGATCAGCCCGTGATACCACGGTGGTCCCGCATGCCCGCCGGACTCCCCCTGCGCGACGCGGCGATAGTTCTCGACTGCGCCGTCCGCGAGGAACTTTTTCAGAACGTCGGGGACGGTGACGGTGCGGATCTTCTCGATAAACGGCGCGAAAAATGCGTCGGTAACGGTCACTTGCCCCAGCTCTGCCGGGCACGGACGCGCCTTCGATGACAGTTTCATAATAGTCTCCTTCCGGTTCTCAGATACAGACGATAAAGGTATCGATATCCGGTACGACCGCCCTGACTGTGTGCGCATCCCTTCCAAGGAGGTCGTCTTCCGGATGCTCTGCCTCGATCCCGCGGCCACGGAGGCGTTCCAGATACCGAGCGGCGTCTTCCACGCGCTTGAAAGACTTCTCCATCACGCAGGGAAACGCGATCGGGCGAGGCGTGTGCTCGGTCCGGACCGCTTCCGCGATCTTCTCGCGGATGTCCCGGAACAGTTCTTCGTTGTCCCGGAAGACGGCCTGATTCCGCGAGAGCTCCGTCTTGGTCACGACGGTCACGATCCCGGGGACGGCGCGTTCGGCCTGCATACAGGCGATGCTGCCGCCCGCAAAGAAGCAGCTCGGGATCCCGTGGGACGCGGCGATCGCGGCATCCATGTCCACCTCGCCGATATACCGTCCGTTGAGCTTGTAAAACTGCACCGTCGCGCTGCTCATGGTATGCGCCAGGACGCCGCCGAGGGTCCCTTCCATGGCGTGATACCCGAAGAAGCAGAGACAGTCGAATCTGCCCGCGGCAAAACGGAGACGGGGTCCCTCCGGCTTGATCCATTCGATGCGCGGATCGAGGTCATCCCGGTCGATATTTCCCCCGCCGCCGTGATTGTCCCAGAGCCCCACGCACGCCGCGCCCGCCTCGAACAGCGCGTCCGCTGCCGCATTGAGCTCCTGCGCGGCCTGACGTCTGGCGATCTCCCACTGCTCCGTATCGCGCGAAAGCCCCTGATAGGGGACGCCGACAACGTGATTCACGCCTTCCAGATCGCACAGCAGCAATACCCGTTTGTACATGTTGTTCTCCTTTCCCGCGGAAGCAGGCCTCCGCCTTTCGGATCTCCGTGATGGTTTCTTCGTCTCCCGTCCCGCACGGCCGGCGTCGGACGGAATGAACTTCCCAATCCGTTTTGTACGGCGCGCCCGTCATTTCCTCGTCCTTGCGACCCGGTGCGCGATATTCTGCCAAAGGTGCGACAGGACGCCGAAGTCTCGCTGCAGGGATTGCGGCAGAGTCGGGATCCGGTCATAGAGGAGCTGCCAGTATTCCTCCTGCGCACCGCCGAAATCGAGGATCTCGACGGTCTGGGTCCGCGCCTCACTGGTACGCGCTTCCCGGATCCCGGTCACGACGCCGCGTACCATGACCTCTTCGTCCCCCCGCCAAACCGTGACCTCGACCGCCTTTCCGAGCCCGAGCGACTGTCCTTCGTCGAGGAATACCGTCAGATTGTGCTCCGTCAGAAGCGTCGTCACGCCGACGTATGTAATCCCGTCTGCCCGGACCGTGACAGGCTCCGCATCCGTGACCCGGACCGCCTCTCCGTCGTCATCCCGTCCGTCCGCCAGGAACAGCGCCATCATGAGGAAGTAGAGATTGCGGACGATCCAGAACAGCAGGATGAGGTAGCTGACCGTCTGCATCGGCTCGAAGACGGCAAGGATCCGAACGATCCCCGCCGCAGAGAGGGCGATCAGCACAAGGAAGGGAACCATCGATCCGACGGCGGAAACCGAACAGGGGACCGCAGCCAAAAGAAGGAATGCACACAGGGCGGTGGCAAGAACGGAAAACGGATTTTTATGCAGAAAACAGCGGGACTTTCTCTTGTGGATTTACATAGTACGCTCTCTTGTTTTCACGGTATTCTCCCACACAGCGAACTGCCGGGCGATACGGCTCTTTTTTGCCATTATAGCACAGATCCCGCCCGCGCGCAAGGGGGGGAATCCGGATGCCGGAAGGAAAACGGATATGCGCATGATCCTGCGCCGCCGGCCGCACGACAAAACCCGTCGGATCGGGCGACCCGGCGGGTTTTCGGTTTTCTTTTGCGGGATGGCTCGAATCAGACCGTACGGCCGGATCAGCCCGCGCTGAAGAGCGCTTTCACGCTCGTGGCGAACGCCGTCATGTTGCGGGCGGCGATGAAGAGGAACACGCCGATGACGATGACGGCGAGAATGTTCAGAACGACGCCGTTCTTGTACTCGCCCATCACGCTCTTCTTGTTGCAGACGATCAAGAGCAGGATCGCCGTGATCGGAAGCAGGAACGCGTTGGCCGCCTGTGCGAAGAGGATGATCTCCGTCGGGGATGCGCCGAGGGTGCAGACCGCGACCACGCCGAACAGCAGCACGATCGCCCAGATCGCCTTGAACCGCGTCTTCTTCATGTCTTCGCCCCAGCCGAGGATGCCGCTGGACGCAAACGCAGCGGAGAGCGGCGCGGTGATCGCGGAGGTAAAGCCGGCTGCGAAGAGGCCGATGCCGAAGATCACGGTTGCCCAGCTGCCGAGCAGGGGCGTGAGCGCTTTCGCCATATCGGCGCCGCTCTTCACGGTCCCGCCGCTGACCTTGATGGTGGCAGCCGCGCAGACGATGATCGCCATGGAGATGATGCCGCCGAGGCCGATCGCGATGATGGAGTCGAGCAGGGAAGTCTTGAGATCCGTCTCGGGATCCTTCCACTTCTTCGCCGCGGAGGATGCGTGCAGGTAGATGTTGTAGGGAACGACCGTGGTGCCCATCAGCGCCGCGACGGTCATCCATGCCTTGTCTACCGAGGGAACGCTCGGGATGAACATCCCCTTCAGAACCTCGCCCCATTCCGGCTTCGCACAGATGGCGCAGATAAGGAAGATCACGCCCATGATCACGACGAGCCCTGTCAGGACCTTTTCGATATACTTGTAGCTGCCGCTGGCGAGCAGGATCATGGCGACCAGACCGATGACGATGGCCAGGATGATCTTCCAGGTCTGCGTATCCAGCGCGGAGGAGATCGCCTGAATGCCGAGGATGGAGCCGGAGACGTTGCCGGTCTCATACGCGACGTTGCCGATGAAGACCGCGGAGATGACGAGGATCGCCAGAAGAACGCGCGCGGCCTTGTTCGGGAATGTCTTGCGCAGGGTCTCGCCGAGGCCCATCTGCTTGACGATGCCGAGTTTCGCCGCCATTGTCTGCATGACGATGACGGAGATGACCGAGAACAGCATCGCCCACAGGAGCGTATAGCCGAAGCTCGCGCCGGAGGTGGAACAGGAGGTGACCGTGCCGGGACCGATGAATGCGGCCGCGACCAGTGCGCCGGGGCCCACCTCTCTCAGGCGGGCGGATAGAGTTTTCTTGCCTTGCGTTGCCATGTGCTGATACTCCTTTTGAATAAAATGGTTTATTGAAACAGGAATTCCATGCGGGTACCGTTTTATGATTGACGGCGGAGAGGACCGATCAGAACGGCCGGATGCCGATGCCGTCGTTTCCGAGCGCGTCGCGGATGCGCTTGACGAATGCCAGAGCCTTGGGATTGTCGCCGTGTACGCAGATCGAATCCGCCCGGATGTCGATGTCCTTCCCGGTGACGGCGGTGATCTTGCCTTCGTTCACCATGCGCAGGATCCGGCGGATGCACTCGTCCTCATCCGTGATCATGGAGTCGGGGAAGGATCTGGCACGGAGGGAGCCGTCCTCTTCGTAATTCCGGTCCGCGAAGACCTCGCTCGCGCACGGCAGCCCGATCTCGTTCGCCGCGCGGACCATCTCACTGCCCGAGAGGGCCAGCAGGGGGAGCGAATCGTCGATCTCGGCAACCGCTTCCGCGACCGCACGGGCCAGTTTGTAGTCCGCGCCTGCCATGTTGTACATCGCGCCGTGCGGCTTCACGTGATGGAGCTTCACGCCGGCGGCCTTGCAGAACGCGGAGAGCGCGCCGACCTGATACTGGATGTACGCCTTTACCTCCGCGGGGGAGACCTTCATATTCCGCCTTCCGAAGCCCATCAGGTCGGGATAGCCGGGATGCGCGCCGACGGAGACGCCGTATTCCTTGGCCAGCTTTACCGAGCGGCCCATGACGAGGGGATCGCCCGCATGCCATCCGCACGCGATGTTGACCGAGGATACGAGCGGGATGATTTCTTCATCCGCGCCGATCTTATATGCGCCGAAGCTCTCGCCGAGGTCGGCGTTCAAATCCACGTATGCCATGGTTCTCCTCCTCAATACTTCAAAGCCGAATTCTTGACGTCCGTGATGAACATGTGTCCGGGCGCGTGGGTGATGGCGAACGGGGGCTTCGCGGCCATCAGCGCTGCCTGAGGCGTCACGCCGCACGGCCAGAATACCGGGATCTCGCCGGGGCGGATCGTCACCGCGTCGCCGAAATCGGGCTTCATGACGTCCGCGATGCCGATCTCGGCCGGATCACCGAAATGGATCGGCTTGCCGTGGACGCGGGGCATGTCCGCCGTGATCGAGACGGCGAGGATGGCCTGCGCAGGCGTCATCGGACGCATGCTGACGACCGTGTTGCCGTGGAAAACACCCGCCGGACGGCAGGGAATATTGGTGATGTACATCGGGACGTTCCGGCCTTCCTCGATCTGCCGGACGGGGATGCCGGCTTCGAGAAGTTCCGCCTCGAACGAGAAGGAGCAGCCGATGAGAAAACTCACGAGATCGTCGCGCCAGAGATGTTCGACGTTCCGGTATTCGCCCGTCATCTCGCCGTATTCGTAAACCCGGTAGCGGGGACTGTCCCGGGCGATGTCCGCGCCGTCCGCCATCTCGGTGGTATAACGGCCTTCGCAGACCTCGAGAACGGGGCAGGCGTAGGGGTTCTTCTGGGCAAAGAGCAGGAAATCGAACGCGAGATCGCGGGGAAGCACGATGAGATTGGCCTGCGCATAACCGGCGCACATGCCGGAGGTGTTGGTCGTGATGACTTCCTTTCGGATCAGGGCGCGCACCTCAGCGGGGGACATGTTTTGATAATTTGTCACGTTTTTCCTCTTTCGTTGGCAGTTGAACGGGAAACGCTTACGCGTCGCTTTTCGGATATGTCGCGTTCAAGAGGCGGTATTCTTCCTCGAAAGACGCTTTCTCGAGCGCAAGGATGTCCTGCGCCTGATCGATGGTCACGCGCATGAACCGCACCGTGCATCCGGGGGTCATCTGCGCGGCGCGCGGGAGATCGGCGGTGATGATCGTGGCGATCTTCGCGTATCCGCCGGTGGTCTGCCGGTCTGCCATCAAAATGATGGGCTGTCCGCCCGAGGGGACCTGAATGGCGCCGAACACCGTTCCGTCGGAGATGATGTCGCTGGTCACCTTCGGGACGATCGGTTCGCCTTCCAGCCGGATCCCCATGCGGTCGGTGGCGTTGGTGACGGAATAGGGCCGGGAGAAGAATCCCGCGATCTCCGTGTCGGAAAACATGAAGTCCTGCGGACCGGCGATGGCGCGCAGCACCACGTGCTTGCTGAACACCGGCATGGACGTGAGACGGCGGCACTGGAAGTTCGGCAGATCCGGCACGGGAGCCCTGAGTTTCAGCTGATCGCCCATCTTGAGCTTCCGTCCGTTGAAACCGCCGACGGCAAAGCGCAGCCCGGTCGAGCGGCTCCCCATGACGAGGGGGATGTCGAATCCGCCGGAGACCGCCAGATAGCAGCAGGTCCCGCCGCGGGTGCCGGAGAATTCCAGGACGTCGCCCGGTGTGATCCGGATCGCGACGCCGTTCTCCACGGCGAATCCGTTGATCTTCGGCGTCATGTCCGCGCCCGTGATGGCGATCACGCAGGCGGTGTGGAATTTCGCGGTGATGCCGAGGAGCATCATTTCGAGGACCGCCTCACCCGGATCGTTGCCCACGAGCGCATTGGCCCGTTTCATGGAGAGAAAATCGCTGGCTCCCGTCGGGGCGAATCCGCTGGCCTGATAGCCGAAGCGTCCGAGGTCCTGAATGGTGGAGAGCAGGCCGGGATGAAGGATTTCCATGCTCACTGCGTCCTCCCCCCTTCCAGATACGGGCATTCATACGTGCCCGCGGTCGCCGCAGCCTCGATTTCCAGATACTGTTTTTCATCGATCGGCACGAAGCGGATCTTGTCTCCCGCGCGGTAGAGGATCTGTTCCTTCCGCCGCGGGTCGTAGGGCCGGACCGGGGAGCGCCCGATCAGACGCCACCCGCCGGGAGAATCCATGGGATAGAGCCCGGTCTGATTGCCGCCGATGCCCACCGAACCGGCGGGGATCCGCTGACGCGGCTGGGAGAGACGGGGCGTTTCCAACGTCGGATCCATGCCGCCCAGATAGGAAAAACCCGGAAGAAAGCCGAGCATGTAGATGAGATAATCCGGCGCACAGTGCCGCAGGATGACCTCCCGCTCGGAAAGACCCGCGTGTTCGGCGACGTAGGGAAGGTCCTCCCCGTATTCGCCGCCGTAGCAGACGGAGATGAGGAAGGTCCTCGACGGGGCGGAGACGCCTTCGAGACCGGCCGCGGTGATCCGTTCGATCTCCTCGCACAGCTTGCCGAAGCGGATGACGCAGGGATCGTAGCAGATGAGCAGGGCGCAGAAGGTGGGGATCACATCCGCGATGCCCGGGATTTTTTTCTCGGAGAGGAGCGAGCACAGCGTATGAACCTTGGCATTGATCCCGGGGTCGATGCGGTTTCCGAATTCCACCGAAACGGCGGAATCTCCCACGGGGAGGATGCGGAAGTCAGTCAAATGCAACACCGTCCTTGTGTTTGTGTTTATTATTCCGTTTTTGTGAAAACTATTGACTAATTATACATGATCGAAGGGGACTTTGTCAAGGGGATTTAGAAAAATGAGTTCATAAATATCGCGGGAATCTTCCCGGTACAGCGCGGCTTCTCGGAAGCGAAGGACCGGGAATCCGCAGGCAGCCGGATCGATTTGCCGAAAGTTGGACGATGCCCTTGCTCTTGCGGAACGGATATGCTATAATGGGATAAAAATACAGCGAGAAGAAAAACCGCGCTCCGCGGTTCCGTGTGAATCAGACAGAAATGGAGTTTCTTATGGCATTTGAGAACATCGGTTTCATCAAGTCCCCCTCGCCGTTCCGGCATCATGAAAACGCCCCTGCCCCGCTGTTCCGCCGCCGGTTCACGGTCGACGGGCCGGTCGGATCCGCCGAGGTGCGTGTCTGCGGATTGGGATACGCGTATTACTGGCTCAACGGCGAGCCGCTTTCGGAGGACCTCTACACCGCACCCGTCAGCGACTACCGGAAAACGCTCTGGTACAATGTCTACGACGTGACGGACCGGCTGCGGGAGGGGGAGAACGTCTTCGCCGTGATCTGCGGCAACGGGTGGTACAACGAGTATTTCAGGACCTCGTGGGACTACGACACCGCCCCGTGGCGGGACAATCCGAAATTCATCCTCGAGCTCGTCGTCGACGGAAAGACCGTCCTCTGCTCCGACGAGCGCTGGAAATGCCTGCCGGAATCCTTCGTCGTCTACAACCAGCTCCGAAGCGGGGAACACTTCGATGCCAGGCTGTACGATCCCTCGTGGAAAAGCATGGACTTTGACGACAATGCGTGGGGCCATGCCGTCCCGGACACCAAACCTCCGACGGGCGTGTTTCGCCTCTGTCCCTGCGAGCCGATCCGGGCGTTTGAAGAATACGCCCCGGTCTCGATGACGGAGGACGGAGAGGGCGGCGTGATCTTTGATTTCGGCACGAATCTCTCCGGTTTCGTCCGGCTGAAGGTCGATCAGGACGAGGGGGACGAGATCGTTCTCCGCTACCGCGAGCAGAAATCTCCGGACGGGCGGCTCTTCGACCACATGAAGCAGCACTATCCGGAATCACAGTGCCAGACCGACCGGCTGATCTGTCCGTCCGGTCCGTTCACGTGGTCGCCCCGCTTCACCTACCACGGCTTCCAGTACGTGCAGATCACGGGACTGAAACATCCCTCCCCTGAATCCGTGAGAGCGGTGTTCGTCCATCAGGCCGTCCCGATCCGCAGCACGTTTTCCTGCTCCGATCCTTTCCTCTGCGATCTCTTTCGGATCGGTCAGCGGGCGACACCCTCGAATCTCTTTTACATGCCCACCGACTGTCCCACACGGGAAAAGCTCGGCTGGTGCAACGACGCGCAGTCCTCGATGGAACAGTTTCTGACGGACTTTGCCTCCGAGCGGCTCTTCGCCAAGTGGCTCCAGGACATCCGCGATGCGATGCTTCCGAATGGCATGATCCCCGGCATCGTCCCCTCGAGCGGCTGGGGCTATTCCTGGGGCAATGGCCCGGTCTCCGAGGGCGTGCTCTTCGAGACGGCCTACCGCCTGTATTTCCACACCGGCGATCCGAAATACCTGATCGAATCCTTGCCGTATTTCAAGCGGAACCTCGATTTCTACGAAACGCGGCGGAACGCAGACGGCGATATCGCTTATGGCCTTGACGACTGGGCCTCCCCGGACGGCTCTCCGCGGGTGGACGCAGCCTTCGTCAACAGCGCGCTGATCGTGAAATGCCTGCGGATCACCGTCCTCGCCTGTGAGCTCGCGGGGGAGGATCCCGCGGAATGGGAAACCCGGCTCGCGGAGCAGCTCGCGCGGCACAGAGGGAAGTATCGGAATCCCGACGGCATCTGCCGCATCGACAAGCAGACCGCCGTCGCCATGACGATCGCGCTCGATCTGTACGAAGATGGGATGCACGAGCCCCTGAAAGCCCAGCTCGCCCGGCTGGTGGAGGAGCATGATTTCCACCACGACTGCGGCATGGTCGGGCTGCCCTGTCTCTACACCGCCCTAAACCGCTGCGGGCTCGAGGAGTACGCGTACCGGATCCTCACGGCCGAGGGCTTCCCGTCCTATCGCGAATGGCTCGACGGCGGCGCGACGACGCTCTGGGAGATGTGGGGCTCCGGCGGATCGCATAACCACCACATGTATTCGAGCTTCATGTCGTGGATGATGAAGACGATCATCGGGATCGAAGCCCTGACGCCCGCATACGCCAAAACCGCCGTCCGTCCGGTTTTCTTCGAGAAACTCGACTGGGCACAGGGCAGCATCGTCACGCCCGCCGGAGGGAAAATCGCCGTTGCATGGAGACGGGAACCGGACGGCGTTCATGTGTCCCTCACCGTCCCCGCCGGCATTACCGCACTCTTCCGCGGAAGCGAGTACGGCGAAGGAGAATATGACTTCACGGTATAAGATCACATATAGATTTTTCGGAGGCAAAGCATCATGAGCGAACAGAAAAGACCCGCGATCAAAAAGCGCGGGACCATCAAATTCGGCACTGTGGAATCGACGCCCGTCGTGTTCGGGGGCAATCTCTACCGCTTTGAGTACTGCCGTCCCGCCGTATCCGAGGCCCTGGCCGCACGCAATCCCGACAACCCGAACCCGTGGTCCAGCTTTCACTTCATCGATTTGAAAACCGGCCGGAGACTGCCGTCCTTCGCGCGGGATCATCACCTCGGATGCGCCTACGCAGACGGCGAAGTGATGTATGCTGTCGGCGTCGACAAGACCTGGGGCGGCTCCACACTGCACATCTTCCGCTCGGAGGATCTCACCTCGTGGGAGCTTGCCGCGGAAATCACCCTGCCGGGCTGGAAGATCTTCAACACCGGCGTCTGCAAGATGAACGGGATCTACACCCTCCTCATGGAGATCTCGGCGCCCGTCGAGGAGGCCGGGGAGCATCCCTTCACCTTCCGCTTCGCGACCTCGCCCGACATGGTGAACTGGACCCTGACCCCACGGGACTGCGTGTTCCAGAAGGACCGCTACGCCGGAGGGCCGGCAATCTACACGGTCGATGACGGCTGGTATTACGTCCTCTATCTCGAAGCGGGACCCGGCCCCACCTACACGAACTGCATCGCCCGTTCCCGCGATCTGAAGGCGTGGGAGTACAGTCCCCTCAATCCCGTCCTGATGTACGACGACGAAGAGGACAAGCAGATTGGGAATCCCTTCCTGACCGAGGCGGAGCAGAAACAGATCCGGGACGCCCTCGACATCAACAACAGCGACCTCGAGCTCTGCGAGTTCAACGGCCGCACGATCATGTATTACAGCTGGGGGAATCAGCAGGGCACCGAATTCCTCGCGGAGGCGTCCTACGAAGGGAAGATGAAGGACTTCCTCGCCGCGTGGTTCTCCTGAAAACTGACTCCGGCCCTTTTATAGAACGTGATCCCTATCTGTTGACAGCCCATCCGTTTTCCTGTATAATGAAACATGAAAACAAATCCATATCCAATTCAGGAGGTCCATCATGCAGAACGACAAGACATATTCCGAGCTTTTGAAGCAGCTCTCCCTCGGCGCGAGGGAAGTAGTCTTCGATTATGACTGTTCCGATACCGTCATGAAGGAATTCGGCAGGATCATGGCGGAACATCCCGAGCTCTTCTGGCTCACCGGCTCCTGCAAGTATTCCAAGAGCGTGCGCGGAAACGAAGTCAAGGTGACGCTCATCCCCGAGATCATGATCGACGACGACGAACTGAAACGGAGACGCCAGAGGTTCGATCAGGCGGTGAAGGCGTTCGTAAACGCGTGCAAGGGGGATTCGGAGTTTGAAACCGTGCTCAAAATCCACGAGGCCATCATTGACAGAACGGAATACAATTTCGGCTCCGCGAATGCCCTTTCCGCGGGAGTCCGGAACGACGAGGCTGCCGTACGCGGGATGAGCGCCTACGCCTGCCTGGTGGACGGACATGCCGTCTGTTCCGGATACGCGAAGGCGTTTCAGACCGTCGCGGAGAAATTCGGGATCAAAGCGGGCCGCGTGCAGGGCATCAAACTGGACGGCGGCGGCCCTCACGAGTGGAACTACGTGTACGTCGACGGCCAGCCCTACCACCTCGACGTGACCTGGGACGATCCGGTCTTCGCCAAGGGCGTGCAGGGATTCCGCACCTACGACTACTTCTGCGTCACGACGGAGGAGATCCTCCGCACCCACGGGATCGACAAGGGATGCGATGTTCCGCTGTGCACGGCGCGCGACTGCAATTTCTTCATCAAAATGGGCGTCGCCCTCGATCGGTACGATTTCGAGAAAGCGGCGGACATGATCCGCGCGCAGATCGGCAGGGATACCGTCTATCTCAAGTTCCCGGACCAGAACGAACTGTCCGCCGCCGTGGAGGACCTGCTCAAAAAGCAGAGAGTGTTCGAGATCCGCGAGATCCGCGAACGGTTCAACTCCCTCCAGACCTCGACGACCGTGAACGGCACTCTTGCGCTCCGGTTCATGAAGAAATAAGAAAGCCCATCAGGATTTCAGTGCCGGGATGGCGAAACGGAGGAGAACATGTTTCAGGGAAAAATGAAAGCGGTGACGTTCAGCTATGACGACGGGGTGACGCAGGATCAGCGGCTCATCCGCCTCTTCGACAAATACGGGCTGAAGTGCACCTTCAACATCAATTCGGGGCTGCTCGGACGTCCGGGCTCCCTGATCCGGGAGGACGTGACGGTCGCCCATGTGAAGCCGCGCGCCTGCGAAGTCCGCGCCATCTACGAGGGGCACGAGATCGCGGGGCATACGCTGACGCATCCGGCGCTCTCGAACCTTTCCGACGAGGAGATCGTCCGCGAGGTCGAAGAAGACCGCCTCGTGCTGTCGGAGATCGCGGGATACGAGGTCGTCGGCATGGCATACCCCGGCGGGACGGGCTGCATGAACGCGCACGTCGCCGATCTGATCCGCACGAAAACAGGGATCCGGTATGCGCGCACCACCACTTCCACCCACAATTTCGATCTGCAGGACGATCTGATCGTCTTCAACCCCACCGTGTACCACCACGTGGAGTGGGACGCGCTCTTCTCGCTCGGGGAGCAGTTCCTGTCCCTTGCGCCGGAGAAGCCGCAGATCTTCTATATCTGGGGACACGCCTACGAATTCGACATCCACGGAGACTGGGAGCGCTTCGAGGAGTTCTGCCGCCTGATTTCCGGAAAAGCGGACATTTTCTACGGCACGAACAGGGAAGTGCTCCTGTGAAGGACACCTCGACGTCCGATCCTTCGTTGTTCTTGAAAGGGAGAGCTTACATATGAATACAAGAAAGATCTTTTGCGTCGTCCTTGCCGCACTGATCCTTCTGACGGCATTCGTTTCCTGCAGCGAGAGCGGAGAAAACAAAGATCCTTCGTCCGGCGCGGATGCGGGAGAGGCAGCGCTGCAGCCGGATCCCGGGACGGAAGAAGAGGAGCCGGAGGAAACCGAATTGACCGACGGCCTGCCCGATACCGATTTTGACGGTTACGAGTTCCGGGTCGCATACGGAAGCGACGACGTGAATTACAGCGTCGCGGAGGACTATACGGGCACCCCCGTGATCGATGCGGTCCGGGATTCCACCCTGTACCTTGAAAACCGTTTTAATATCCATGTCACGCCGATCTTATACGAAAACAGCCGCACGCCGTACAACGCCTCCATTCTCGCCGGAGACGACGCGTTTGATATTCAGTTTGCCGCGGACTGGGCCGCTTATCCGATGGCAAAGGACGGCCTGTTCGTCGATATGTACACGGTGGAACAGTTTGATTTCTCAAAACCCTGGTGGCCCGAGATCATGCTCGAGAACCTTTCGGTCTGCGGATCCATGTACTGTTCCTCCAACTACATTTCCTACATGGGACTTGCCTGG
Source organism: Clostridia bacterium (assembly GCA_017550315.1). Taxonomy (GTDB): domain Bacteria; phylum Bacillota; class Clostridia; order Oscillospirales; family CAG-272; genus UMGS1696. Next base: position 3,555 of record JAFZPN010000054.1, on the reverse strand, counting down.
ACGCGCGCGCTGTTCATCAACAAGGATCTCGCCGAACGGCTGAATCTCCCCTTGCCGTACGATACGGTCAGGGAAGGCGGCTGGACGCTTGACGCGATGATCGAATACTGCACGGGCGCTTCCACCGATCTGAACGGGGACGGTAAGATCGGCGCGGATGACGAAGTCGGCTTTGTAACCGGTTCTCAGACGTGGTACTGCCTGCAGGAGTCGGTCGATATTCCCGTTTACCGTAGAGATGCGGACAATGTGCCGTATCTGGACTTCGACATGGAGCAGATCGACACCTACGTGACGAAGATGCGGAACCTGATCTCTTCCAAGGATTTCCGGGACGCCGGCGACTTCTTCGGTGTGAGCGTGTTCCGCCCGGGGAAAGCGCTGTTGTGTTACGGTCAGCTGCACGATGCCTACACCTCCTACCGGGAGGCGGACTTCTCGTACGGATTCCTGCCCTCGCCCAAATTCGACGAGACACAGAAGAGCTATATCAACTGCTGTACGGACCGTCCGTGGGCGATCCCGATCACCGTCGGTGAAGAACAGCTTGATCTGATCGGCACGGTCTGCGAAGCCCTGTCCTGCCGGAACTATCAGACGGTCCTGCCCGTCTATTTCGAGTCCACGATGAAATCCCGCCTCGCGGACGCGCCGGATGACGCGGAAATGCTTCAGATCATCGCGGATACCCGTACGACTTCCTTCAGCTTTGCCTATGATCTTGCCTTCCGCAATATCCTCGGCGACCTGGGGACCGGTTCCGAAGGCGTGGCATCTTACTATCAGAAGAATTCACGGATCGCCACAAAGACCCTCGAGCGGCTGATCAAGGAATTCCGGGATATCAAGGGGGAATAAGCAAGGTTCGGGGACGGCCTCGATCCTGCGGGATTCCAGCATGTGACGGAAGGGAATACACTACAGAAAAAGCGCGGCTCTTGTTCGAGAACCGCGTTTTTTGTTGCGTGTTGAAACATGAAGCGAATCGCCGGACCTCACGACGAACGAGACAATATCTGGTTAGTCAGTATTACGGATGGGTTCGCGCTGTAAGAATTTGGCGAAAACTCTTGAAATATGGGCAAGTAGGTGGTATAATCAAAATAAAAGATGAAGGGGAGACTTTATGAAGAAACATCCACAAGTCCTGCTTCTCGGTAAACATGGTCACCGAACAACCGGAAAAGGATTGCTTTCGCATAAGGAAGAACAACATGCACACAAAACATAGAATGACGAAAAAATTATTAATCATCTTGGTTTTCATCATGCTGTTACTCGCAGCGTCAGGATGTAAGAGCAAATCTAACTCAAAAAAAGAATCCGTATCAGATGAAGTCTCCGGGATTGGCAGTGTAGCAGTGACTGAGGATGGTCGCCGTGTGCTGACCGGTATTTTCGCCAGCGAGTTGATCCACCTTCCTGAAAGCATGGAACTTTCATCAGCAGTCCTTCCAGATTTTGATCCGGAAACCGAAATCCTGCGCATTCTTGCTACGAGCCGAACAGATGAAATGGTTAGCGATGGGGAAAATGAATTTGAATTCCCGGTTGATCATTTTACCGTCGTCACACTATATCCCGACGGAACCTATGAAGAAGTTCCCATACCGCTTCATTGGAGCGGTTTTGTCGCGTGCGGCACGTTTGAAAAGGATGGGCTTCGCTATGTCGAGGCCGACCAGAGTTCTAAACAGATGCGCCTGACACTGAAACGAATCCGCCCGGACGGGACTGTCGAAGATCTCGGGGCGGACATGGACACGCTGTTCAGCCGCGATTTTCCCTTCAAAATGTATCTCTTTCCGAACGGAGACACGCTGTATCTGAAGCAGAAAGAAGCCGTACTCGTTGGGAAGGACGGCTTTCTGAAAGCGAGGGATACGGCCGGGAGCGACATCCAGGATGCAGGCATGACCGCCGACGGTCGAATCTTTGCCACATGGAACGCTGGAAAAGGAGCGGTACTCGCAGAGCTGGACCCGAAGAGCGGTGGTTTCCTCCCTTTGATCGAATTAGGAGATTCGGTCATGAACGTCCGGTTCGGTTCCGGATACGATTTCTATTACACCGATGACGGCGGTGTGTGCGGAGCGACGTTCGATGGGGAAGCGTGGACTTCCGAGCATCTCCTCAATTATCTTAATTCCGGTTTGAATCGGGCGGCGGAATCCATTGTTGCCCCACTTTCTCCCGAAGTTATGGTGTTTCGGAACAGCCGTAACGAAACAATCCTTTATCGGAAAAGTCCGGATCTTAATTTGGATGATGTGAAGATTCTGACCGTCGGATGTGATTCTACCAACACAATCTCCTCTGCATTTTCTTCCGCCGTCTCAGCGTTTCAGAAATCCCATCCTGATGTACGGATCGTGACGGAGGATTATGTCGGATATAATACGAAAGAAAAACCTGACGGAGGAACACAGCAGCTATCGATGGAGCTTGTTACGGGACTGTTCAAACCCGATTTCCTGATCGGCCCGGCTGACGCAGACTACATGACGCAGGTGCGGGAAAAGGGCTTGTACAGAGACCTTTCGTCTGTATTTTCGAGAGATGACGAACTGTTCGGCTGCGTCAGGAATCTATACGACGACGGATATGGCGGGCTGTGGGGCATCGCTGCCTCGTTCTCCGTCCAGAGGACCGTTTTCGCAGATCCCGCACGTCTTGGGAAGTACGCGGAACAGGGTTTTCTTTCTCCTGCGGATTTTATCGACCTTGCCGAAAGTCTCGGGGAAGGACATGTTCTTCTACAGACCTTTACACGCGGAATTACTTCTTTCAACTGGCTGCTCGGATGGTACGGAAACGGATACCGTGCCTTTATCGATCGAGAGACGGGAACGGCTTCCTTCGAAAGCCCGGAGTTCCTGCGGGTGCTCGAATATCTTGCCGCCCTGCCGACGGAGGAAGAAGAGCGCAGGATGTCTCCCTTTGCTGACATAAGCCCAGAGGATCGCATATTGGCGTCGAGAAACGGGACGATCCTGTTCACGGAAAATCGGGGCATGTGGATGTGGGTGCAGCCTGAGCTCTGGACGGGAACAGAGGATTGGACGATGATCGGATATCCGACGGGCGTTCCTCGTTCGGGCGCGGGATCGACCGTGACACCGGGTATGACGTACCTCATCACGTCCTGGTGCGAGGAGCCGGAGCTTGCGGTAGAATTCATCTCGACCGTGATCCACACAGAAGATGAAGAAGAAAGCAGCGGTCAGTTCCCCGCGCTGAAATCTTCGTTCCGCAAAAAAGCTCAAAAAATGACCGGAGAGATCTATGCTTTGTTCTATTCCGGCGGTGCCGGCGTTTGGGAAAAGGATGGCTGGCATCCCGCCTCGGACGCAGAACTGAGCGAGCCCGGATTCCTCACTGAGTTCACACCGGAAAAGGCTGCACGGCTTGAGAAGATGCTCGATGAAGCTGGGACGCCGCTTCGTCTGATGGACGATCAGGAAATCCTCAATATTGTCAGGGACGAGGTCATGTCCTTCCTCTCTGGCGTCGGCACCGCAGAAGACTGCGCCGTGAAGATCCAGTCCCGCGCGT
>JAFZPN010000053.1 GCA_017550315.1 Clostridia bacterium | reverse complement strand
CCTCTCCACCTGCAAGTCCCCGCAGCAGATGTTCGGCGCGGTCTACAAGACCTACTTCGCCGAAAAGATGGGCCTCGATCCCAAGGACATCGTGTTCGTCTCCGCGATCCCGTGCACCGCGAAGAAGTTCGAGGTGGGCCGCGACGGTCAGTCCGTTGACGGCATGCCCGGCGTCGACATCGCGGTCACGACCCGCGAGCTCGGCCGCATGATCAATCAGGCCGGCATCGACTTCAAGGCTCTCGCAGACGAGAAGTTCGACCAGCCGATCGACATCGGTTCCGGCGCAGGCGCGATCTTCGGCGCAACCGGCGGCGTCATGGAAGCTGCTCTCCGTACCGCGGCGGAAGTCCTCACCGGCAAGCCGCTCGAGAAGCTCGACTTCGACGATGTCCGCGGCACCGAAGGCCTCAAATTCGCCGCTTATAAGATCGGCGATCTCGAACTCAAGGTCGCGGTCGCATCCGGCACCGCCAACGCGAAGAAGCTCCTCCGCGGCGTCCAGGACGGCACCTACGACGTGCAGTTCATCGAAATCATGGCGTGCCCCGGCGGATGCGTCAACGGCGGCGGTCAGCCCACCCAGCCCGCGGACGTCCGCAATAAGGTCGACCTCAAGAAGGTCCGCGCCTCCGTCCTCTATAACGCCGACGCGAATAAGCTCGAATACCGCAAGTCCCACGAGAATCCGCTCATCAAGAAGATCTATGACGAATTCCTCGGCGAGCCCAATTCCCACACGTCCCACGAGCTCCTTCACACGCATTACGTGAAGAGAGGGCTGTAAAAAGTAAAGAAGTGAATTTTTGCAGGGGGAAGGCACCTTTTGGAAAAAGGTACCTTCCCCCTGCACCCCCATCCTCTAAAACTCTTCTGGAAGGGGACAGGCTTTCCCAATAAAGAAAACGGGAACCGGATCGAGTAAATCCGTTCCCGCATTTTCTATATGGGGGCAGCCTGTCCCTTTTCATAAAGTTTTTTGAAGAGGGGGTCCGGGGGAGAAACTTTTTCTCAAAAAAGTTTCTCCCCCGTATCATACATTATCCATTATAAGGTACGCCGCTGATGGTGACGGTGCAGGCTTCTTTCTTGTTGATGGCGAAGCCGTTCAGGGCGTTATCTTCCACGTCAATGGCGACGGAGCCGCCGTTAAAGTTGATGGAGCCGTCGCACTTGATGCCGTTGTTGGTGGAGCCGAGGGTGACCTCGCCGCCGTTGAAGTTGATGGCGGAGACGGCCTGGACCGCTTCGTCCTCGCTCGTGATGTTGACGGAACCGCCGTTGATTTCGATGTAGCCGACGAGCTGGGAGTCATAGTTGGTGGACTTGATGCCGTCGCGGAGGGCGTTGACGGTGAGGGTGCCGCCGTTGATGATAAGGTAATCCTTGCCCTTGATGCCGTGGCGGGCAGCGGAGACGGTGATGCTGCCGTTGTCGATCTTGAGACCGTCCTTGGAGACGATGCCGTTCGAGTAGTTGCCGTTGACGACGAGGGAGCCGGTGCCATTGATGGTCAGGTCTTCCTTCGAGAAGATCGCGGCGTCGGGCTCGGTGTCCTCGGGATTGTCGAACTTATAGGACGCGCCGTCGGTGAGCGTGTTGGTCGTGCCCTCGTAGAGGGTGATGACTGCGTTCTGGGTCTTGCGGATGTAGATGCACGCGCCGTCGTTGTTCGTGATGGAAGCACCCTTGAGGACGAGGTTGATGATGCCGGCGTCCACGCAGTCGACGTAGATCATGCCGTCGTCGAGGGTCCCGGTGATGAGGTATGTACCGGCGGAGTTGATGGAGATCTTCCCATCCTCGCCCACATAGACGGAGGAAGCGTCACAGGTCGCGCCGGACCCGCTCAGGGTGATTTCCGTGGCTTTCTTTTCGAGATTCGCGCCGGCTTCGCTCTCGTCCTTCGGCGTGGTGGAGCAGGAGGGAAGGAAGAGGGCCGAGGCGATCATGAGCGCGGCGAGGAGGAGTGCAAGCGTTTTCTTCATTTCATTTCGACATCCCGCGGGGATGTTCCTTTCTGTGCAGTCTAAGAATGTTGGAAGAAGCCGGGGAAAGGCCCCCGGAGGCATTTTCAGATATAATGACATTATAGTCCCCGCGTGCCGAATTGTCAAGCACTCCGCGCGGATATTCACCAAAAATTTAAAGATGGAAGGGCGTCTGCGCGCCGTCCGCGGCGAAAAAATATTTCCGAATCCCCTTGACAAAGGATAGTGTTTCGTGTATAATATATGCACGCTTGATGGCGACATAGCCAAGCGGTAAGGCAGAGGTCTGCAAAACCTTTATTCCCCAGTTCGATTCTGGGTGTCGCCTTCAAAAATCAGCAGCTTCGGCTGCTGATTTTTTATCCGAGCCGCCGTTTCAAAAGACGTGTCTTCAGCGAAAACTCAGCTTTATTTCGATTTGGCCAATTTATTTCATATATGATTTAATTCCCGTTCTGCGGGAATTTTTCTCTCTTAACAGGATATAGACAAAGCGGATAATATATGGTAATATGATACTGTCAGTTGCGCAGCTGTAAATTCCGCAAAGGAGATCAATCATTGTGAAATTGTATATCAAAGACACCATACGACGTTTACGTACCGCGAAGGGCATGACGCAGGAGCAGCTTGCGGACGCACTCGGCGTTGCGTTTCAATCCGTAAGTCGGTGGGAAAACGGAACGAATTATCCGGATGTTGAACTGATCCCGGAAATTGCCATCTATTTCGGCGTATCCACAGACGAGCTTTTGGGGATGAGCGGGGCGATCAAAGCAGAAAAACTCCGTGAAGCGTGGCAAGAGTATTACGCAGCGACCGACAAAAGCGAACGTCTTGCCATTTTACGTGAGATGCACCGCAATTTCCCGGAAGACATCGAGATACTGTCGTTCCTTGCGAGTGTCTTGTCGGATTTTCCGGAACTTTACGAAGAGCAGAAAGCTGTGACGGAACAGTTCATCGCTGCCGCGCCCGGTGTTCAGGGGTTTACGAAAAAACGAAACGAAGAAAGCGACCTCATTTACTTGCTCTTTGGATGCGCGCCGGATGAAGATCTGCAAAACCTTCTTGACAAGTATTCTTCCGAGAATTACGACATGACAAGAAGTGCTCTTCTCAATTACCGGTATTTCTATCGAAACGAATGGGAGGGATACGAACGCACCAGGCAGATAAAACTGAAAGAAATGCTTTCTGATATTTTTGAAGAAAGACTGCGTAAAAACTATCACGCTTCCGCAGCCGACAGCGCATGGGCTCAGCAAAAATCACTTCAAATTCTGAATATCCTGACGGATTACCACGGCGTGCCGCTTGTGAATCCCAAACCGGATTTGTGGTTTGAACAGAAATGCTTGCTCGGATTTCGCCTGTCCTGCGCGCTTGCGTCAAGCGACAGAAAAGAAGAAGCCCTTTCCGTGTTGGAAGATACCGTTACTCTGATCGAGAACTATTCCGCTCTCCCCGTCGGAAGCATGCTGACACATGAATGCCCTTCGCTTGACAGCTTCCGTTATGAGGTCATTCCGTTTGACGAAAATAACGAAGAACCCGATACGACCGGCATTCCGTTAAAACACGTTGCTTATAACCAAAATGGAGTATTTATGTGCAACCTGACGGTGTCCGTAAGTATGCACCCGCTCGTCGCGGAGGAGGGGTGGGAATGGTTTGACCCCATACGTGACGATCCGAGGTTTCTTTCATGCCTCGAACGCGTCAAAAATCTTGCCGCAGCGAATGCAAACAATAAGGCATAATATACCGTTTGGCGGAGAAGGAAAGGCTCAATCCTTCACGGAGCCGTAAGGCACAGCTTCACCTGCGCCATCGGTTCACACGGCTTCGCCGTGATTGAGAACGAGAGACTCCTCACCGCTTCCTGCCTCACGATCGAGAAGAAAATCGGCAAATCCTGATCATCTCCCCGCCTTTCCCCCGAAAATCGGCGCAAAAAACGCAATTTCTTGCATTTCCCTGAATTTTCACCAAATTTTCGCTTGCAATTCCCGCTGTTCCGTGTTATAATAAACTATCGGAAAATCGGCCCGAAACCAACATCCGTCACATTCCATCAGATATTTGGAGGGAACTATGGGAAAATTCATTTTCAAGCAGACCGCAACCGGCTTCAAGTTCGATCTCAAGAACGATGAAGGCACGACCGTTGCCACGTCCGAAGTCTACTCGACCGAAGCCGCCTGCAAGAACGGCATCGAGAGCGCGAAGAAGTGCTCCGTCGGCGAAATCGAGAACCAGACTGTGGAAGGCTACGAGACCAAGAAGCACCCGAAGTTCGAGGTGTATGCCGACAAGGCGGGCGAATTCCGTTATCGTCTGAAGGCCGTTAACGGCCAGATCGTCGCGACCTGCGTCGGCGGATACAAGACCGTCGGCGAGGCTCTCGCTGTCGCGGAATGCGTCAAGGCCATCGCGGCGGACGCGCCGGTTGTGACCGAATAATCCGGACCCCAAATCCAATGTGCGAAGAGCCGCGGGAGCGATCCTGCGGCTTTTTCCGCGCGAGCCGGCTTTTTGACGGCGCGGGAGCGGGGAAGGGCCTTGTTTTCCCGGGAAAGTACCGAAAATCGCCCCGTCCCCTTGACAAAACTGCCCGAACGTGATACAATAAGGCAACTTGGGGGAGTAGCAGGCGCGGATGCGCAGCAAGTCAACAGTCCCGACGCTCGCCGTCTGGCTTGCTTTAAACTGCGAGACTCATGTTCGGTTTGACCTGCATGAAGTCTCTTTTCTTTTGCCCCAGCCCGGAGAGAAGAACGCGTGCATGGCTGACTGTCATGCGCTTTTTTTGTTGAAATCCCCCGCATACGGAAAGGGAGAGGAGTGGGTGAAGATGACGTGGGGCTTTGTGTTTATCCTGAACAGCGTGCTGCTCGGCGTGGGACTGGCGATGGACGCGTTTTCGGTGTCGCTCGCCAACGGCCTCGGCGATCCGGCGATGAGCCGCCGCCGCACGGTCGGGATCGCCGGGACCTTCGCGGGCTTTCAGGCGTTCATGCCGATGGCCGGATGGGTGCTCGTACACACGGTCGTGCGCATCTTCGGCGTTTTGGATCGGTTCATCCCGTGGATCGCGCTGCTCCTGCTCGGCTGGATCGGCGGAAAGATGCTCTATGAAGGCATCCGCGAGCGCAGGGCGCAGAATGCGGAGCAGGAGGAGGAAGCGGCGAAGACGGCCGGACGGCTCGGGATCGGCGCCCTCATCCTGCAGGGGATCGCGACCTCGATCGACGCGCTCTCCGTCGGCTTTACCATCGCGGATTACGAATGGCCGATGGCTCTGGGCGCCGCCGCGATCATTGCCGCCGTCACGTTCGTGATCTGCTTGGGCGGACTGCGCCTCGGCAAGACGTTCGGGACCCGCCTCTCCGGCCGCGCCTCCATCCTCGGCGGCCTCATCCTCATCGCCATCGGCATCGAAATCTTCGTGAGCTCCCTGATCGGATAAAGAGTTTTTCCGTCAAATCCATGATTTGCGGAGCAAATCTACCAAAACTCTTCACTTTTCGTTTTTCTCTCTTCACTCTCCTCCATCCTTCCAAAATCACAAGGAGAATAATTCCTATGCTTGTTCCCGTCCTTCTCTTTCTTCTCGGCCTCCTCTTCCTCATCAAAGGCGGCGACTGGTTCGTCGACGGCGCAACGGGGATCGCACGCCGGTTCCACATCCCGGAGATCATCGTCGGCGCGACGGTGGTCTCGATCGGGACAACCCTGCCCGAGGTGATGGTCTCGGCGACCTCCGCGGTCATGGGCCACGGCGAGATCGCCTACGGCAACGCCATCGGCTCCGTGATCTGCAACACGGCGCTCGTCTCGGCCCTCACCCTCGCCATCCTCCCCGGCACGGTCGACCGCAAGTCCTTCCGCACGCCCGTGATCTTCTTCTTCCTCGCGGCGGCGTTCTATATCCTCAACGCCTATCTGTTCGGCGGATTCGCCCGCTGGAGCGGCATCGTTCTGCTTCTCATCTTCGCGGTTTATATGATCCTCACGATCCGGCAGGGTCTCTCGGGGGCGGGAAATGACGCGCTCGACGGAGAAGGCGGGAAAGAAGACGAAAAGCCCATCGAACCTGTCCGCGCGCATCCCCTCTGGCTCGATCTCGTCCTCCTCATCGTCGGCGCGGCCTTTATCGCGGTCGGCGCGGATCTCCTCGTCGACAACGGCACGAAGATCGCCGGCGCGCTCGGAGTCCCGGAATCCGTCATCGCGCTCACCTTCGTCGCCCTCGGCACCTCGCTGCCGGAACTCGTGACGGCGATCACATCCCTCGCGAAGGGACACGGCGCGCTCTCGCTCGGCAACGTCGTCGGGGCGAACCTTTTCAACCTGGTGCTGGTGAGCGGCATGGCGATCACGTTGAACCCGTTCGAGCTTCCCGCGGGCAAGACCGTCGGCGGGATGAACGCCTCCCTCGTCGTGGATGTGCCGGTGATGCTCATCGTCATGTGGATCATGACCATCCCCGCGCTCATCACGGGCCGGATGCGCCGGTGGCAGGGCATCTCCCTCCTCGTGATCTACGCGGCGTTCTGCGTGTTCCAGTTCATCGGCTGACACAACACAAAGAATTCACAGGTTATTTTTCGCCGGGATCTTGATTTTTCCGCGGTTCTGCGGTAAAATATCACAGTTAGAAATTCATCCAAATCCAAATACAGGAGAAGTAACATGGCACTTGTCACGACAACCGAGATGTTCCGGAAGGCGTACGAAGGGCACTATGCCATCGGCGCGTTCAATATCAACAACATGGAGATCATCCAGGCGATCACCGAAGCCGCGGGAGAACTGAGATCCCCGGTGGTCCTGCAGGTTTCCGCCGGCGCGAGAAAGTACGCGAAGCAGGAATACCTGATGGCCCTCGCGAAGGCCGCCATCGCCGATTCCGGCATCGACCTCGCCCTGCACCTCGACCACGGCGCGGATTTTGAGATCTGCAAGGCCTGCATCGACGGCGGCTTCACGTCCGTCATGATCGACGGTTCCCACCACAGCTTTGAGGACAACATCGCCCTGACCGCGAAGGTCGTCGAATACGCGCATGCGCACGGCGTCGTCGTGGAAGGCGAGCTCGGCCGTCTGGCAGGCGTCGAGGACGACGTCAAGGTCTCCGCCGAGGACAGCTCCTATACCCGTCCCGACGAAGTGGAAGAATTCGTGGGCCGCACGGGCGTCGATTCCCTCGCCATCGCGATCGGCACGAGCCACGGCGCGTACAAGTTCACCGCCGCGCAGTGCACGAGAAACGCCGACGGCATCCTCGTTCCCCCGCCGCTCCGCTTTGACATCCTCGAAGAAGTGGGCAAGAGACTCCCGGGCTTCCCGATCGTGCTCCACGGCGCGTCCTCCGTGCCGCAGGAATACGTGAAGGAGATCAACTCCCTCGGCGGCAAGCTCCCGGATGCGGTCGGCATTCCGGAGGAACAGCTGCGCAAGGCCGCGACGCTCTCCGTCTGCAAGATCAACATCGACTCCGATATCCGCCTCGCGATGACGGCCGGCATCCGCCGCGTCCTCTCCGAGCAGCCGGACGTGTTCGACCCGAGAACCTATCTCTCCGTCGCACGCGCGGAAGTCAAGAAGATGGTCGCTCACAAGATCAAGGACGTCCTCGGCAGCACGAACACCCTGTAAGAGCACACACAGGGGAGGGACTCAGACGGGTCCCTCCTCTCTTTCCTCTGAGCAAACCCAAAAGGAGACGATTCCCATGAAATGGTCAGGAGAGTACCGGGTCAACGCGAACGACGTCGACCGGAACAACGTGGTGTCCGCTTCGCATCTTCTGCGGTACATGCAGGACGCGGCGAACAGCCAGATGGAGACCGACGGCCCGTCCTACATGGAACTCATGAACGCGGGGCTGTCCTTCGTGCTCAGCCGCATCCGGATCAGCTCCTACCGGCCGCTTTACTCCCACGATCCGATCACGGTCCGGTCATGGGCCTGCGAATCCCGCGGCGCGCAGTTCTACCGCTGCTATCAGGTCCTGCGGGACGGCGTGATCGTGGCGGAAGGCGCGTCGGTCTGGGCGCTCTGCTCGATCAAGGACAAAAAGATCCACCGCGTGAACGAATTCGCGCTGCACTACGGGCAGGACGAAATGCTCGAGCTCGATCTGCCCGCGCGCTTCCGGATCCCGGAGGACGTGCGCCTCACGCTGATGGGCGAGCGGACGGTGGAATACGCGGACATCGACATGAACGGCCACATGAACAATACGCACTACCCGGACATCCTGTGCAGCTTTCTCGGCACGGACATGCAGGGGCAGCGCGTGATCTCGATGGGGATCTCCTTCCTCTCCGAAGCGCCGCTCGGCGAGACACTCAAATTCTATACGGGCCAGAGCGACGGCGTCCACTATGTGCGCACGGTGCGCGAGAACGGACTGACGAACGTCGACGCGGAGATCCTGCTCGACGCGATCGATGGTTGATCGTGACCAATACCCAGAACTGCGAGGAACGAAGATGAAATTCAGAAAGACAGCCGCGGGGATCCTTGCCCTCTGCCTGCTGGCGGCGATCCTGCCGCTCTCCCTGTTCTCCTGCGGGCAGGCCGGGACGGGCTTGTCGGACGCGCTGCAGTCCGCGGTGAACGATGCACTCTCCGGCTATGGCTCCGGGGCGGACGACGAGATCGTGATCTACACGACCCCGGACGATCCGGAAGAGCCGGTAAACCGGGAGACGCTGCCGCCCGAGGCGGAAGAAAAGGCAGACCCGGAACCCGAACCTGCCGCGGAACCGCAGCCTGACCCTGCGCCCGTCGTTGAACCGGATCCGGAACCCGAACCCGTCGTCGAGCCCGAGCCTCAGCCGGAACCGGAACCGGTCGTTGATCCGGAACCTGAACCCGAGCCCGAACCCGAACCGAAACCCGAGGTCCCGCAGATCGATGAAAACGGCACGTATGACGACAAGGAAAACGTCGCGCTGTACCTCCACACGTACGGCAGGCTGCCGTCGAACTATATCACGAAGAAGCAGGCCGAGGCGCTCGGCTGGACAGGCGGATCGCTCGAACGGTACGCACCGGGGAAGTGCATCGGCGGGACGTATTTCGGGAATTACGAAGGGATTTTGCCGAAGAAGAAGGGCCGGGAGTACCACGAATGCGACATCGGGACGCTCGGAAAGTCCTCCCGCGGCGCGAAACGGCTCGTCTACTCGAACGACGGCCTGATCTACTACACCGAAGACCACTACGAGACCTTTGAGCTTTTATACGGGGAGGAATAAGATGCGGTATGTCATTCTGAACGGTTCGGCGATCACGGACCGGAAGATGCTCTATGACGCGCTGGAAGCACACCTCGATCTCCCCGACTACTTCGGGCGGAATCTGGACGCGCTGGACGACGCGCTGTACGATCTGCTCCTCGCGCAGCCGATGACGATCGAGATCGAAGGGACGGAGACGCTGCTGCACTCCCTCGGGCGGTACGGCGAGACGTTTTTGCGCGTGCTCGACCGGCTGGCGAAGGAAAACGGCCGGCTCACGCTGGCGTTTCGGTGATATAACGGAGGAAAAGTGCGTATCTTACGGGTGCGCACTTTTTGCATGTCGCGAGGCCTTCCCCCCTTCCGGCACGGCTTTCACCGTGCCACCTCCCCCTCAGGGGGAGGCGCATCGCGGCGCAGTCAAATCAAAAGCCTCCCGAAAAAGGAGGCTTTTGCCGTGTTATTCAGAAATTCCTTACCGCTTTGTCCGCCGCGCGGATCAGGACCACCGGGAAGAAGAACAGCACCAGCATCACCGCCGGCAGGACCGTGGTCTTTCCGTGCAGGCGCCCGCCGTCCGCCGACATCCCAGCGGGATCGGGGAGCGCGCTGACCTTCTGCATTTCTTTTCGTTTCATACGCGTATCGCCTCCGCGATGAGCCCGTCGATCACGCGGTGACCTTCCACTGTGGGGTGGATGCCGTCGGGCGAGAGCAGGCCGGAATAGCTGTGCGAACACAAAAACGGCGAGCGGATGTCGATGAGAGGGCATCCGTATTTTGCCGCGATCTGTTCCGCGGTCCGGTTGTAGTATTCCTGCCAGCGGTACAGCATGCTCGTGTCTCCCAGCCAGGAAAGGATGTTCTCCTTCGAGAGGTTGCGGGAGATCCACTCGATGTACCGCCCGGCGTCGAGGGGAACGAGGTTGCAGAGGAAGACGCGGGATCCGAGGCTCTTCGCATATTCGATGCACTTGCCGTAGCCCGCAGCGAAGCGGTCCGCCGGGGTGTTCGGGGAGTAATCGCCCTCCGGATTCTCTGAGATGTCCTGCCACTTGTAATCGCAGTCGTTTCCGCCGTATTCAAAGATCACGGTCGGGGCATCGCCGTCTTCGGGCTGGAATTTGCGCCTCAGCAGCTCCTCGCCCGTTGCGACCGTCGCGCCCATGACCGAACAGTTCGTCACCCCGCAGCCGGTGGAAGCCGCAAGGGACGCGGTACGCTCGCGGTACAGGCGGTGAACGTGCGTCTGTTCCTCCACATAGACGCCGCGGAGGATGGAGTCACCAAAAATTAAAATTCGCTTCATGGTTTTTCCCTTTTCATTCGCGTCTTCGTTATGTTATCATTATACCGGAAGAGTCGGAGCGCCGCCATCCCCGGACGGGGGAATTGTCTCTACGGACAGTCGGACTACCCACGGGAGAGGAATTCGTGGTAGAATCTACTGCCGGTAGAGAGGGATTTGCCCCCTTGACAGAAGAAAAGCGGGATTTGCGGCCGTCCGACCCGGCAAATCGGAAGGAAGGGAGAGGAGCGCATGGCGCACAGAAACTATCAGAAGATCATCGCCGAGAATATCGCCGCGCTGCGCCGTTCACAGGGCATGACGCAGGCGGGGCTGGCCGAACGCCTCGGTTATTCCGACAAGAGCGTTTCCAAGTGGGAGCGCGGGGAAGGCCTGCCGGATATCCTCTGCCTCAAGGCCATGGCCGATCTCTTCGGCGTCCCGGTCGACTATTTTCTCACCTCCGAGCATCCGGACGGACCGCTGGCTGGCGGGGAATCGCCTGAGCCGGAGCCGCAGGAGGAATATGCCGTCAGCCACCGGAACATCACGCTCGTCTCCATCGCCGGGACATGGCTCCTCGCCGCGATCGTGTCGGTCTCGGTGCGGATCGGCGGCAAGATGTTCGTGCTGCCCCTCGTCGCCGCCGTCGCCGTCACCGCCCTGCTTCTCGTGATCTTCAACTCCGTCTGGGGCCGCCGCGCGTGGATCTTCCCGACGGTCACCTTCCTCTGCTGGAGCGTGCTCTTCCTCCTCTGCTGGATCCTGCGCGCGCACTCCCCGTGGCTGCTCATGATCCTCGGGATCCCCGCGACCGTCGTGGTGTGGCTCGCCTGCCGCATCCGCCAGCATCCGGAAGAGTGATACTATTCTCATTCTAAATGATTGATTGTCAACACACCTCATCCGCCCCTAACGGGGCACCTTCTCCTCGAGGAGAAGGCTTTTTCAATGCAGCAGTTTATTGAAGAAAGCTGTACTCCGATTCGGTTGCATTGTGTGAGGCTTCCCCTTGAGGGGAAGCTGTCAGCCTTAAGGCTGACTGATGAGGTGTTTTAGGTTGAGATTAGTATGATACAAAAACGAAGATCCATGACACGCAAAAAACCTGCCGGATCCCTTTTGGGAATCGGCAGGTCGTTTTTTGTCAGGTTATCCTCACACCGGATGATACGTCGTGACGATCTCCTGGACTTTATCGCGGATAGCGGCCTCGTCGTTCGCGTAGGCGACTTCCATGAGCGCGCCGAGCTGATTGAGGAAGGTGTCCGTGTCGAACGGGATCGGGCATCCGATGTGGATGAGGTCGTTCTGCGTCTTGCGCAGGCCTTCCTCCGCCATGAGCTTTTCCTCATAGAGCTTTTCGCCGGGGCGGAGGCCGGTGTATTCGATCTTGATGTCGACGTCCGGGCGGAAGCCGGAGAGCTTGATGAGGTTGCGGGCGAGGGTGTCGATCTTCACGGGGCTGCCCATGTCGAGGACGAAGATCTCGCCGCCCTTCGCGTAAGTACCCGCGAGCAGGACCAGGCTCACCGCTTCGGGGATCGTCATGAAGTAGCGGATGATGTCGGGATGGGTGACGGTCACGGGGCCGCCGTTCGCGATCTGCTTCTTGAAGATCGGAATGACGGAGCCGTTCGAGCCGAGGACATTGCCGAAGCGGACCGCCACGAACTCGGTCTTCGCCAGCTTGAAGACGCGCCCGGAGCCGTCCTTGTCCGCGTTCTCGACGCCGTCATGCGTGAAGAGCTGTGGGAGTTCGGCTGCGCGGCCCGCCTTGATCTTCGCGTCGAAGGACTGGATGATCATCTCGCACAGGCGTTTCGACGCGCCCATGATGTTCGTCGGGTTGACGGCCTTGTCGGTCGAGATCAGGACGAAGCGCTGCGTGCCGTGGACCATAGCGGCATAGGCGGTCTTGTACGTCCCGATCGCGTTGTTTTTGATGGATTCGCACGGGCTGTCCTCCATGAGGGGGACGTGCTTGTGTGCCGCGGCGTGGTAGACGATGTCGGGGCGGTATTTCTTGAACACGCCGAAGATGCGGCGGCTGTCGCGGACGGATCCGATCAGGACGACGAGGTCAAGCGACGGATACTTTTCGTGCAGTTCCAGCTGGATGGTATAGGCGCTGTTTTCATAGATATCGAAGATGATGAGCTGCTTCGGACCGTGCGCCGCGATCTGCCGGCAGAGCTCCGAGCCGATGGAGCCGCCCCCGCCCGTGACGAGGACGACCTTGTCCGTGACGAAGCGGTAGACCTCCTCCATGTCCGCGCGGATGGGTTCGCGTCCGAGCAGGTCCTCGACGGAGACGTCCCGCATCGCGCTGACGGAGACGTCGCCCAGCACGAACTGATACATGCCGGGGAGGTTTTTGAGTGCGCAGCCCGTCTCCTTGCAGATGTTGAGGATGTCCCGGCGCGCCTCCGCGGATGCCGAGGGGATGGCGAGGTAGATCTTGTCGACGCCGTATTTTTCCGCCGCGGTGAGGATCTCCTCCCGTCCGCCGATGATCGGCACGCCGTCGAGGAAGCGGCTCCACTTGTTCGCGTCGTCGTCGATGAAGCAGACGACCTTGTCGTGGATGCTTTTGGAGCGGCGGATATCGCGCATGATCATCTGTCCCGCGGAGCCCGCGCCGACGATCATGACCCGGGAAATGCCGTGCTCATCGCCGCCGTCGCCGTGGTGCGCGCGCATCAGGAGCAGGAAACGGTAAGCGAAGCGGATCCCGATCGTCGCGACGAGCTGGATCCCCGCGCCGATGACGTAATAGGAGATGGGCATCCGTCCGAAGAGGACCCGGGAGAGGATGGTGTGCAATCCGGAAGTGATCACGCATGCCGCGATGATGCGCCAGAGCTCGGCATAGCTTGCGTACCGCCAGAGACTGCGGTAGAGGCGCATGAGCGCGAACACAGCGATCACGATGACGGTATAGATCGGGACGAGGCGGATCCATTCCGTGAGATACCGCTCGGGGATCGTGGAGTATTTCAGGTCGAAGCGGAGCCAGAGCGCGATAAAGTAGGAGAGGTTGACGGCAAAGATATCAAACAGGAGTAGAATGGCCGCAATGCGGTGCCACGGCTCAAAGTGAAAACGTTTTTTATTCGGATTTGCCTGCATGACGGAACCCTGACGACCGGTGGATCCGGAGGTCTGCCTTTATCTGGATGGTGGGATCAGAGAGAGACGGGCGGCGCTGCCCGGGAATATTCCTCTTCATTATAACACACCGCCGCGGGCTTGTCAACCGAATCCCCGCGGAAAAAGAGGGGAATGGACCGGAAAAGATCGGGAAAAGAAGGAAAGCGCCGACGACGGCGGGATCCTGCCGCGATGCCGGGCGAAAATGCTCTTGCCAAATCCCGCGCTTTGGTATATAATAGAAAAAACCGGTCCGGCGATCCTGTCGGGACCGGTCATCTTCCGTGACGGAGGAAACCATGGATCTCCAAGAACTCTTCGGCGGCCGTTCTGTGACCCTGCTCGGAGCGGGCGTCTCCAATATGCCCCTTGCCGAAATCGCGGCGCAATACGCATCCCGCCTCACCGTGCGCGACAAAAAATCGCCCGCGGAGCTCGGGGAAGCGGCGGCCCGGCTCGAAGCCCTCGGCGCGCGCCTCATCACCGGGGAAGACTATCTTGCGGACATCGACGAGGATCTCGTTTTCCGCTCTCCCGGCATCCGGCCCGATCTGCCTGAGCTGAACGCGGCCCGCGCGCGCGGATCGGTCGTCACGTCCGAAATGGAGTGCTTCCTCGCGGCGCATCCCTGCCCGGTCTACGCGATCACGGGGAGCGACGGCAAGACAACGACCACCACTTTGACCTCTCTGCTGCTGCAGCCGAAGGGCAAGGTCTTCCTCGGCGGGAACATCGGAGAGCCGCTTCTGCACCGCCTGCCGCTCATCACCGGGGACGACGCCGTCGCGGTGGAGCTGTCCTCGTTCCAGCTCATGACGGTGGACGCCCCGATCGACGCGGCCGCGATCACCAACATCACCCCGAATCACCTCAACTGGCACACCTCGATGGAGGAATACATCGCAGCAAAGGCAAAGATCCTCACCCATGCCCGTCGGGCCGTATTGAATTATGACAACGACGTGACCCGCGCGCTCGGAGAGGGGCTTCCGGACGGTATTCCCGTGACCTGGTTCTCACTCTGCCCGATTCCCGACGCCGCGCTGAGACCGGGGGACAGCCGCGTGTGGCTCGACGGGGACACGGTCTATTCCGAATATCCCGACGAAGGCGTGACGGAGATCATGACCCGCGCGGATATCCGCCTGCCGGGGATGCACAACGTCGCGAACTACATGACCGCCGTCGCCGTGACGCACGGATGCACGTCGGTCGAGCGGATCCGGGAGGTCGCGCGGACCTTCGGCGGCGTGGAGCACCGGCTCGAATTCGTGCGCGAGGCGGACGGCGTGACCTATATCAACGGCTCGATCGACTCCTCTCCCACGCGGACCGCCGCCGCGCTCTCCGCCCTGGCCGACCGTCCGAAGCCGTCCCCGGTCATTCTGATCGCGGGCGGATACGACAAGCACATCCCGTACGAGCCGCTCGCGGACGCCGTGCTGGCCGAAGGATCGCAGGTGCGGGCCGCCGTGCTCACGGGGGACACCGCCGCGAAGATCCGGGATGCCCTCCTCGCCCATCCGGCGTATCCGGCGGCGCGGGAGCGGGGATTCCTTCTCGCGGAGCAGGCGGACTTCGACGAAGCGGTGCGGGAAGCGGCCCGGATCGCGCATCCGGGAGAGACGGTGATCCTCTCCCCGGCATCCGCGTCGTTCGATCACTTCAAGAACTTCGAGGAGCGCGGCCGGCACTTCAAGGATCTGGTGCGCGCGCTCTGAGGAAAGGGGTGTCGCATAAAACCCGACAAGGGGAATGCGACACCCCTTTTGGTTTTCAGAGCTTTCTTGACAAGGAAAGCAAGTATTATGAAACCGGGTTCCGGATGTTGTATGTGCTAAACATCACTTTGTCATTGCGAGGAAGGCGTCCTGAGACGCCTGACGTGGCAATCTCTCCAAAACTGAAGCTGGAGGCAGAGTATTGGTGACAATGACGGGGACAGCTTATCCGTTATTGGTCCCCGGTTTCTGCTCTGCTCACCAATACCGGAGAGATTGCCACGTCGCGATCCTTAGGGATCGCTCCTCGCAATGACAAGCTGTAGCTGGGCAGGGAAGTCAACCAGCATCAGCCTTGTTATTGCGACAGCTTCTTCTGTTATGTCCTGCGCGAAAATACTTCCAAAATTTTAATTTTTCCCCTTGACTTCCCGCCCGTTCTGTGCTATACTACCCCTCGAATTGACAAGTCAACCCATGCCCGTCCCGGACCGGCGGACGTCCGCACCGGACCCTGCCGCCGGAGACGCAAAGGAGGAACGCACCCCCATGGATTCGTCCTGCGACGACCGCTTCGTGAGGTTTTCCGTGGCGACCGACACCCTCTCGAAAACCTTGCAGAAGTATAAAAACGACTGCCTCGAACCCTTCGGCCTGCGCAGCATGCACCTCATGACCCTCTGGTGCCTGTGGCGGAACGCCGACGGCCTCACCGCCGGGGACCTCTCCCGCCTGTGCAGCGTGGACAAGGCCTTCATCTCCCGCGTGACCGGCGAGCTCGGCGAACTCGGCTACGTGGACCGCGGAGAAGAGCGCGGAGGCCGGGGCCGCATCCTCACCCTCACCGCGCGCGGCCGGGAGATCATGAAAAAGATCGACGGGATCCTCCGCTATTCGGTGGAGCGCATCACCGCCGGCGTCGGACGCGAACAGCTGGACGTCTTCTACGGCGTGCTCGACCGCTTCCGGCAGAACATCGATACCCTCTCAGAAAACAAGCCCGACGGCATCCCCGCCGGCGCATCACCATCCGATGAAGAGACAAAGGCGGAATCATGAAAAAAACCTATAAAGTCAGAAATCATAAGAAAACCGAGCACATCTACACCCTCTGCGCCGACGTCGCGGAATATCTCGACGTTCTCGCCACTCACGACGGCAGCACCATGTTCGTCTGGAAGGAGAAGAGCGAGCGCCGCGAGATCACCTATCTCGATTTCGTCGAAGCCGTCCGCGCGCTCGGCCTCGGGCTCGAGGAGATCTTCGGCAAAAGCACGGAGGAGCATCCCGTCCGCATCGCGGTGATCGGGGAATCCTCGCCGAAGTGGTTCGCCGCATACCTCGCGATCATGGCGGCGGGCTATACCGTCGTCCCGATGGACAAAGAACTCGCGGTCTCCGAGATCGGCGGATTCTTAAAGTTCGCGGGGATTTCCGGCGTCGTGTATTCCGCTTCCTTCGCCGCGGCATTCGAGGAAATGGCCCCGGCGCATGAAACGCTCGACGTCCTTGTCCCGATGTCCGATCCCGAATCCGAGGCGCCCGAAGGCGTGCGGCGCATCTCCTTCAACAGCCTCTGCGCGCTCGGCAGGAGCACGGGCCGCGAATTCGAGCCGGACGACGACCGGGAACGCGTCGCGGAGCTTCTTTTCACCTCCGGCACGACCGGGAGCTCGAAGTGCGTCATGCTCTGCCAGCGGAACATCTTCGCGGCGATGGGCGCGGCCTGCGAGTCCGTCGACTTCCGCTCCGACGACGTCCTCGTCTCCGTCCTGCCCCTGCATCACACCTACGAACTCACCTGCACCTGGCTCGCGGGCCTCAATTTCGGCCTCACCATCTGCGTCAACGACTCCCTGCGCAACGTCTTGAAGAGCTTCCGCGAGTATCAGCCGACCGGGCTCGTCCTCGTCCCGCTCTTCATCACCACCATGTATAAAAAGATCCTCACCGAGGCGAAGAAGTCCGGGAAAGATAAGATCCTCCAGGGCGCGATCAAGGCGGCGCACGCCATGAGCCTGATGGGCATGGACATGAGCGACAAGCTGTTCGGCGACGTGCGCGAGGCTTTCGGCGGGCGGCTCGAGAAGATCGTCTGCGGCGGCGCGGCGCTGAATCCGGAGCTGATCGAGATCTTCGAGACCTTCGGCATCTCGATCTACGAGGGCTACGGGATCACCGAATGCTCGCCCCTCGTGGCGGTCACGCCGTATTACAAGCGCAAGCCCGGATCCGTCGGGCCGGCGGTCCCCTGCTGCGAGGCGCGGATCGACGGGACCGAACCGGATGACGACGGCCACGTGACCGGCGAGATCCAGGTCCGCGGCGACAACGTCATGCTCGGCTACATGAACAACGACGAGGCCAACGAAGGCGCGTTCACCGAAGACGGCTGGTACCGCACGGGCGACGTCGGCTACATGGACGCGGAGGGCTACATCACGATCACGGGCCGCATGAAGTCGGTGATCGTCCTCGACAACGGCAAGAACGTCTTCCCGGAGGAGATCGAGGAATACCTCGAAGGGATCGACCTCATCGCGGAGAGCGTGGTCGTCGGGCGCGAGGAGGAGGACGGCACGCACCTTGTGGCGGTGATCTTCCCGAACTACGCGAAGTACACGGCCCTGCAGGAGAACGAGTTCCGCACGGAGATCCAGAAGCGAATCACCGCGCTCAACAAGCGCCTGCCCTCGTTCAAGCAGATCCACAAGCTCGAATTCCGGAAGACCGAATTTGAGAAGACCACGACGAAGAAGATCAAGCGGCATCTGGTGAAATAAGGAAGCAGAGATTTGGGGCTGTCGCATTAACCCGATAAGGGGATGCGGCAGCCATTTTGGTTTTTCAACGCTTTCCCTCCAAAGAAAGCAAGTATTCAGAAGCCGGGTTCCGGATGTCGCATGTGCTAAACTTCACTTTGTCATTGCGAGGAAGGCGTCCTAAGACGCCTGACGTGGCAATCTCTCCAAAATTGGAGATCGATGCAGAGTATTGGTGACAATGCTATG
>JAFZPN010000052.1 GCA_017550315.1 Clostridia bacterium | reverse complement strand
TAGTGGGGGTTCCGGTTCAAGTCAAGCACTCACCGCTGCACCCCATGCCTCGACGGAGTCGAAAAGTCTAACACGGACAGCTTATCAAACTGGCGTGCACGAGCTATAAAATAAACCGTGCCACTCATCTTGGTGAAGCCCCTGTAATCTTCCGTGCGGTTTGGCGATAAACTCGTTTATCGCCAAACAAAACAAGCCGTACCTCATTGAGCTTAGGTGCCGAAAACTCGCGGTACGCACGTCGCAGGGGTGGATTCCAAAGGCGGGGAAAGCGCCTTTGGGAGCGGTGATTGGCAAGAGGCCGGCTCCGGAGGCCTCTTGTCCGCCAGCCGCGTAGGCGAAAAAAACAAATGGCTTCGTTTATCCCAAATCCGCAAGCGTCAGCGCGCAAAAGAAGGAAGACGGGTGAAAAGCGCTGTGCGCGTGAAATTGCGCTTCGCGCAGTGAATTTCCTTTGGCACGGTGTGCCAACCGGAGTGAATTTGCCGCTTCGCGGCAGTTTCCCGCTCGCAAGCATCAGCGCGCAGAAATAAGAAACTCCCCCGCGAAATTCCCCAAAAAAGAAATCGAAAAACTCTTGACAATGAGACGAGAATATGTCATAATAGTACCGTTGATACCATTATACCCGCATCTCCCGAATTTGTCAATAGCTTTTCGATTATTAATTGCGGAGTTTTAAGGAGAATATTATTATGTGCGGACGCTATCAGGCGTGGGTCGAGGACGACGCGCTCATGGAGATCCTCGAAATGGAAAAACTCGGCGCAGCCGAGCGCTACCTGCGGCAGGCGGAGGTCTTCCCCGGCACCGTCCAGCCCCTCCTTTACGGCTCCCTCGTCCGGATGCGCGCGCATCTCTCCTTCTGGGGGATCCCGCTCTCCCCCTGGGGCAAACGCGGCACGCTCATCAACGCGCGCGCGGAGACGGCGGCGGAGAAATCCCTCTTCCGTCCCGCCTTCGATTACGAATCCTCCTCCCCGCAGTCGAAAGCCCGGCGCGCCGCGGTGGTGACCTCCGGCTATTTCGAGTGGCGCGACGGCGTGAAGCACCACATCGCGGACGCGGACGGCTCCCCCCTCTTCCTCGGCGCCATCGAGCTGGACGATCCCGCCGCAGAGACCGCCCCCAACATCGGCGATCCCGCGGGAATGCCGCCCCGCCGCCACGTGATCCTGACCGTCCCCGCATCCGGCGCGCCCGCCCTCGTCCACGACCGGATGCCCCTCTTTCTGCGCCGCGCGGACCTCGACGCCTGGCTCTACGATCCCGACCACGCCCGCTACTTCCTCTCGCATCCCTCCCCCGTCGAGATGAAGGTAAGCTGACTTCGGAAAGCGCAAAAAAAGAGGGCGGATCACATGGAATCCGCCCCGGAATCACGGGAGGTCAGACCTCTTTCTTTTCGGGAATGATCAGACCGTAGCTGCCGCTCGATCTCTTGTATACCACACAGGTGTCGCCGGAATCCGCATCCTCGAAGGCATAGAAGGCATGCCCGAGCAGATTCATCTGAAGAATGGCCTCTTCGGCGGTCATGGGCTTGAGCGGGAAGGTCTTGACGCGGATATCGAACGCGCCTTCTTCCTCGACCGGGGGCTCATCCGAGCCGATGGCTTCTTCCGCCGCCGCGAAGGAGGATTTCATTCTCTTTTCGAGGCGGGTCTTGTTCTTGCGGATCTGACCCTCGATGACGTCGACGCAGCGCGTCACGGCGGTCCGGTAATCCGAGTTCGTCTCTTCCGCGCGGAAGAGCGTTCCGACAACTGAGATGGTGATCTCCGCACAGACGGTATCGCGTACTTTCCGGAACGTCACGGCGGCGTCCGCGCCTCTCGGGAAGTGGCGATCGAATTTCGCGAGCTTTTTCTCGACGAATTCCCGCATATCGTCGCTGATGTTGACCTGTCTGCCGATAATGTTGATGTTCATGATCGTACCATCCTTTATGGAATTTGCCGTCGGAGAAGACCTTCCCCGCGCATCCCGATGCGTATCCGCGCCGGTACCACGTGTGACGAATTTCCCCTCCGGCAATTTTATTATACCACACCGCACGGGCATAGATGTGGACGATTTGTTAAAGTTTACAGAGGAACCGCCGGAAAATGAGGAAATCATGGTGAAAATACCGGGGACGGAAAAAGGGGAGGTCCTCACTCCCCTTCGCATAAGCGCCTCAGCGTCTCCGCGTCGGCGATGAGGTTCGCCGCTTCGCAGAACGCCTTCGCGCTCATCCCGCCCGGCAGACCGAGCTTTTCGGCCGCACGGGAGCGCCGCGATGCCGAATCCGTCCGGCCGTTCAGACCGAGGTCATAGAGCAGCTGCGCCGTCACGGGCTCGCGCGTGAGATCGGCGGGGGACTCTCCCTCCGCGCGGAATTCCGGATGCGCCGCGAGGAAGGCCTCGAAGATCCCCGCAAGGATCTCGTTCGGGACCCCTTCGACCCCGAGGATCCCGGCCTTCGAGGGTGCGGACTTGCGCCGCTCTTTCCCCCGGATCGCCGGCGTGTAGAGGTCGTACACCGGGATCCCGCCGAGCATCCCGCGCAGATGCGACCGGATCAGGCGTCCGCCGCCGTCGCTGTCGCAGAGCAGAATCACGCCGCGCGCCCCGAGCTTTCGGATCAGGGCCCGCTTTTGCACGCTGTTGAAAACGGCGAACCCGTCCGTCGCCAGGATCACGCCGTCGACGACGCCCGCGAGCCGCGCCTTGTCGTACTTCCCCTCGACGATCACGGGGATGTTCAGCCGGATCATCGCGCGCCTCCCCCCGCCGCCGGGGCAGCCGTCTGGGAGCAGATCAGGCGCTCGATCGGGAGATACCCCGCGGTCCCGGTCTTCATCGCGCGCTCCGCCTGGGCCGCCGCCTCCGTCAGGCTGGCAAGCCGCTCCGGAGATGCCTGCGACGCCGCCCGGT
The DNA here is from genome assembly GCA_017550315.1 of Clostridia bacterium. Taxonomy (GTDB): domain Bacteria; phylum Bacillota; class Clostridia; order Oscillospirales; family CAG-272; genus UMGS1696. Next base: position 34,293 of record JAFZPN010000052.1, on the reverse strand, counting down.
AATAGAGGCCCGCCCGGTATTCGTTCATCTTCATCGTGCGCGCGTAGTCGTAACGGTCCCGGCCGTCTGCGGCGAAGAGGGAGGCCGTCGCAAGATCGGCGATGACCTTCGTGACCTGCGCGAGGACGTAGGCAGGCTCCTCCCGGCGGCTCTTTTTCAGCCCGAGGATCCTCAGCGCCTCCGCCGTGTCCCCCGCGAGGACGGCGTTGGCGAGCGCAAAGGCGTCCTCTTCTTCGGTTTTCGCGATGCAGGCGTCCACGTCGGCAAGCGTGACGGCCGAAGCTCCCCGGGATGCCGCGTAGGCCCCGATCTTCGAGACCTCGCCCTCGAGGCGGTACATGCTGCGCCCGGCGACGGCGAGGATGCGCGCGGACACGCCCGGATCGACCGTGAGGCCGTATTCCGCGAAATGCCGCTCCATCCAGCGCCCGAGGCGGCTGTCGGTCTCGTAGGGGAATTCGACGCAGTCCATGAACTTCGCCGCTTCGCGCAGGAAGGCCGACGGCTTTTTCTTTGTCCCCGGATCGAAGCCGTCCGACGTGGCCTTCACGACGAGGGCCGTGTCCGGGACCGCGCCGGCGAAGGATTTCAGCAGCTCGAGCAGGGCCGTCCGGTCCTTTTCCTTCAGCGAATCGAGGGCGGAAAAGGAAACGGTCACGGCCTTGAAGGGGGACATCAACGGCGGGGCAGACACCGCGTCCCGGATCGCGCCGAGGTCGAGCTCCCCTTCGCCGAAGAAGAGATCGACCGCGTTGAAAGCGGCGAAGGAGGGATCGTCTCCCGCGGCGGCCCGGCGGAGTTCCGCTGCCCGGCGGTTTTTCGTGAAGTCCTCGCTGCCGTAAAAGAAATACAGCCCGGCGGGGTTGCCGCTCTTGATCCGCGCCGCAAGCTCGCGCTCTTCCATGGTTCGCACCTCATTTCCCGAAAATCAGGGGTTTCTCACCGAAAATTCATCTTCCCGCCCTTGTAATGCAGGCGGGAGAGGATGTATAATGAACGGAAGAAGTGAAGAGAGAAGAACGAACAGTAAACAGTTTCGGTAGAAAACGCTTCGCGTTTTCATGGATCACGCTTCCACAGAAACGTATTAAATTCTGAAATCCGCCCCGCGGATTTCTTCCTCCACTCTTCACTTTTCACTCTTCTCTAAAATACGGAGTATTTTCTTATGCCCAACATCAACGACTATCTCGACTGGCGCGGGGATCTGCCGATTTCCACGTCGCCCTTCTGCGAGGTCGACAATCTCATCTTCTCGATGCTCTCGTTCCTCGATTTCTCAGGCATCGTCCCGTCGGATATGCTGACGGCTCCGGTCAAGCTTGCGGACGCCTATGCCCGGTTCCGCGAGCGCTTTCCGGAGGGACAGGATTTCGGCGAGGTGATCCCGGTCTTCGTGAACGACACGTTTGCGCAGGCCGCCGCCTCGGTCCGGTTCCGCGACACGTACATGGCGGCCTACCGGGACATCCACGACGAGGCGGAGGTCGTGCAGTTCAGCGCGGTGACGTTCATTCTGCCGGACAATTCGCTCTTTTTAGCCTACCGCGGCACGGACGACACGCTCCTCGGCTGGCGGGAGGACTTCCACCTGAGCTTCACGCACCCGGTCAAATCGCAGGAGCTCGCGCTGGAATATCTATGCGAAGCGGCGTCCTGTTACAGCGGTCCGATCCGGCTGGGCGGGCACTCGAAGGGCGGGAATCTGGCGGCCTTCGCGGCGATCTTCGCACCCAAAGCCGTCGCGGACCGGATCGTACAGGTCTGGTCGAACGACGGGCCGGGCTTCATGCGGGAGGTCATCGATTCGCCCCGGTTCGCGGCGGCGGAGGGAAAGATCACGACGATCGTGCCGCAGTCTTCGGTGATCGGGATGCTGCTCGGCCACAACGACCGCTACGAGGTGATCGAGAGCACGGTGAAGAACGGGCTGCGGCAGCATGATCCGTATTCCTGGCAGGTGAAGGGTCCGCGGTTTCTGCACCTCGACGAGCTCTCCCCGGAGGGAAAGCGGCACAACGAGGTGCTGGCGGAGTGGCTCGACGGGATCGGAGCGGAGGATCGGCGGAAGTTCACGGATACAGTCTTCGGGCTGCTCGAATCGACGGGGGCGAAGACGGTGAGCGATCTGTCGCTGAACGATCCGGTGGCGTTTGCGGCGAAGGCGGCGGCGATGATCCGGCAGTACGCGTCGCTGGACAAGGCGGCGAAGGACAACGTGTATCAGCTCATGAGCAAGCTCGCCGAGGCGAACATGAAGGTGAAGTAACCCGGGCAGTGCCCGGTGACAGGAGACGAACTCGTCTTCGGCAAGTTCGTTCACAAAGTCAGAAAGTGCGTGCCTGTCAGGTGCGCGCTTTTTCTTTGTCCGCCTGATGCACGGCGGAGCTTGGCAAACTTCACTCCCCGAAGGGGATTTCTCCCGTTATCCCTCTTGCAAGGGATACAGTCATCCCTTCCTGTTCGGCCACATGTCCTCAACCTTTCAGCTTGTAAACAAACTCTTCGCACAGGATATCTGCGCACTCCGCTGCGGTCATTTCGCCGTTGCTGAAGGCGGCGACCGCCTGCGTGGCTTTGAGCGAGACGTCGATCAGACAGAATTCTGAATGGGCGTAGTAATCCGCGAGGAACGCATCCACCTTCTCCACGTATTCCCGATACTGTTCATGGAATACGGGCTCACGGATCGTCGACATGGTCAGCCCTCCCTCTTCGGAAACGAGCGTATCCGTGACTTTTCCGTACCGGTCGAGACCGGGCCAGAGCGGCGCGTCGTAGAGATAGGCGTTGTAACGGTTTTCTTCGTTCGTCAGGTCGGCAAGCGCCTCAAGGGCTTTGTCGATCCGTTGGCTGTACGGGTTCACAAACAGGAATCCGTTCACGGTCACCGGTTGCTTCGCGGAACCGACGGCGGGAGCGGGGGCAAGACGATATTCCGCTGCGTCTGCGGGAATACCCGGGTTGTTCGGGACGCTGAGCATCAGAAACAGCCCGCTTTCGATGAAGCCGAAGACGGGGTTGTCCCCGTACAGGATCCCGTCAGCCTCGTATTTCCCGATGGTTTCAAACAGATCGGTCAAGGCGCGTTTTGCTTCTTCTCCCGGATCGTCGCGGATCAGATCGCAGGCGTCCTGCACCGCGCTCTCCGCAAGAGAGAGGTAAATCCACATACACGCGCCGCGCTTTTCCGCCGAAAACAGGCTCATGCCGCTCCCGGTCTGTTTCAGCTCTTCGGCAAGCGCCCACAGATCGTCTGCCCGCCAGTCCGACAACGGAAGCGCGATCCCGCTCTCCTCCGCGGCTTTGGTAAAGCCGTAGAAAGGCTGTTCCAGCGCAAGCGGCAGGGCGAAGCATGCGCCGTCAAGCTCCGTCATCCGCTGAACGCCCGGGAACATGGCTCCGAGGTTTTCTTTCAGGCGCGCGTTTCCGTACAGGTCCGCATACAAACGGTTTTTCATGATTGCCGTGAGCATGTCCGTGACCGCGTTCGGAAAGTCAGTCATGAGAATGATGTCGTATTCGGACTCTTTCGCGAGGAGCGAGGTGTTGACCTTATCCCGGAAGGTATTCTGCGGGGAGGTCCGGAAGGTCACAGGGACGCTCTCCACTGCTCCCGCCATCAGAATCACCCGCTCGCGCTCGCGCTCCGGCGCAAAGATCACGACCGCGTCGTTTACCTGTGCTTTCGGGATCAGACTGGCGCACGGCTGACCGCCCCACAGGACGAAGAGCGTATCGTCCGACACCTCGGCGTCCGTCACGATGTTGGGAAAGTCCGTATCTGCGGCGATTTTCTGCAAATAGACATCTTCTCCTTCGGTGATGTCATACAGACGCAGTGCGGAACCGCGCCCGCTGCTGATCTTGTAGATCCGACCCTGGTTGACGATCAGTTCTCCGATCCGCATATCCTCGGAAATCACCTTCCGGCTTTTCCCGTTCCGATCCATCTCCGTGACGGATGCGCCGGCGCCGTTGACGTTTTCGATCCCCACCGCGATCCGCTTCCGGTCGAGGATCGTGCCGCGGACGATCTGCTCCCCGCCGAGGAGAACGAGATCCGCCTTTGTCCATTCCCTTTCCCCGTCCATGATCGTCCAGATCCCGTCACGCGCGGCGAGCATCATGAGCCCGTCGCAACAATCGAGATCGGACAGATAGAAAAGCTCGCTGTATCCCTCCCCGCCGTGCACATGCATCGGGATGGAGACAGTGTCAATTCTCTTTCCCTCCTGTGAAAACCGGACGACCTCATCCATCCGCATGTCGAAAACGCGGATGCCGTCCTCCGAAGCGCAGAGCTTCCGGGGCCGTTTGATATCTTCCGTCAGAACGGCTTTTTCGCCCGTTGTCAGATCGAGGGTGTAGACGGCGCTTTTGTCTTCCACGAGATAGTACAGCGTGTTTTCATAGACATCCCCGGCGATGACGGACTCTTCCGTTTCCAGATTCACCTGTTCTGTCACCTGTGGAAGGAGAACACGGTCTGAAGAATGAAATGATTCATCGTTCCCATTCTTCGTCGAAACACAAGAGAATAGGACGAGGGAAAGGAGAATGGCGGCCGTACAACGTTTCACCATAGAATTCACCTGTTGAGTCAACTCACTTCTGCTCTGCCAGCCAGATCGACACGCGGGACTGGATCTTCGCGGCGCAGTCCTCGGCCGAGCCGTGACCCGCCCGCAGCGCGGACAACTCCTCCGCGACGATGGTTTTCACCATGCCCGGGGTCTGTTCCAGAATCGGCGCGCCTTCTTCATCCAGATATTGCCGGATCCTTTCCGCAAGTGCCCGGTCAAACACCTCTTCGGTGTAATTCCCGTTCATCCTGCTCGTGTCCGCAAGGGAGGGGTCCTCCCAATAGTGAAGCACGCCGTCCTGATCGCGCAGGATCGTCATCGCCGCCCACACTTCCGTTTGTTTGTCAAAAGAGGATTTCAGCGCCGGGAGAGACACGCTCTGTTCCCGCTGTTCCCCGAGGCTCAGGTTTTCATCCAGAAAGAAAGACCGGATCAATTCCCATGCCGCTTCCGGGTCGGGGCTGTCACGGCAGATCATGAAAACTAAATCGCTCTCGAAGCGCGCGCCAGAGGGCTCGTGGGAAGGATAACCGACGAGGCGGAAATCCTCCGTTCCGAAGGTGGACGCAAGGTTCATCCATGCGCCGTAGCCGTATAGGAAAACGGAACTGAGGCGGATCGTCCCGTCCCGGAACTGCGGCGTCAGCGCGGCGGGCGATACGGCGGCGAAGGGGGACTCGCGCGCGTATTGTTCGTTGTCCGGAAGAGAGGCGAGGATTTTCAGGCAGCGGATGAACTCCGGCGAATCAAACCGGCATTTTCCGCTGTCCGCGTCGTAATAGGAAGCGAGATCGGAGAGCAGGCCGTTTGCCCACAGATCCGACGTACACCAGAGGCACGGGACGGAATCCTCCGGCAGCCCGTCCCAGTAGTCCAAGAACGTCCCGACGGTCCACCTTCCGTCGGCGGCATACCCGTTTAAGAGCTCCGGCGTCGAAAGCCACATGCGGAGCCCGAAATAGGGAGCGATCCCCCATACGCCCCCGTCCCCGTCCGAGAAGGCGCGGAGGACGCAGCCGAAGAGGTTCTCCCGGTTCACCACGGGATCGCGGTCGAGGAATCCCGCAAGATCCGCCGTCAGCCCGGCGTCCGTGAGCTGCTTCATCGGAGAGAGATCGAATTCGTCGTCTTCATAGACGGTGCGCCGGTCGATGACGAGGTCCGGGAAGATCTGCCCGTTTACGATATCCGTGATCATCTTCCAGCTTCCGTAGTCCCCGTTCAGCGCGTTTCCGTAGGAGCCGTAGTCGAGGAGGACGATCCGCATGTCGTCGTGGGCCTGGTTGAACAGCACAAACGCCGACCGGACCGCGTCCTCCAGCTCGCAGGCATACGCCACCTGAATCACGCGGCAGTCGTCCGCCTGTTCGCCGGAGAGCTTCCGATAGATCCGCGGGAGCCTTTTCCAGACGCCGGACGGATCCTTTCTCCTCTCCGCAAACAGCGCGGTTTCCTCGTCGATCATGCCGATGAAGACGGCATAGCCTTCGAGGGAGGTCTCGGTCAGAATGCCCGATGCGGCATAGTCGAGCACTTTTTCGCTCTCGCCTTTCCCCGCCGACAAGGACACGCGGCGCACGCCGTCCTTTGATGCAAAATACAGCCAATCCCCGAGAAGCTGAACGCCGGAGGCACTGTCCGCGTTCACGGTCTGCGGCTCCGCGAGCGTGCCGGTTGTCCGATCCGCCCTCGCCAGGCTGCATTTGTCCGCACCCGATGTCAGCGCGTAGACGTTTCCCTCCGCGTCGGTGACAAGAGCGCTCAGTGTCTCCCGCGAGCGGAACTCCACCGGGTCGGCGTATGCGCTGTTCAGAGATAGGATGCTCCGGCGGCTCTCCCCGATCAGGTAGAGGTTCCCGTCCGCGTCCTCCGCCATGGATACGGGCATCGCGTCGGAAGCCAGTTCCTTCAGATCCCGGAACATCGTCGTCCCGCTGATTTCCTGCGCCTCTCTGTCAAAGCGGACAAAGGACGACGCATGACCCGCTCCCCAGGACGTGGCGGCAAAATGAAACGTATTCTCCCCGAGGACGCCGCAGAGGACGGAGGTGTTTTCCGGGAGCGGAACGGTCTCCTCCCGCAGAAGGGCACCGTCCGCCGCGACCGTGACGAGAACCGTTTTCAACCGGAGGGCGGCTACCGAATACTCTCCGTTTTCGTAGGTCTCTTCCTGGAGTGCTAAGGTGATATTCCCATCCCCGTCGACATAAGGGGCCACGGGACAGACGGCGTATCCCTCCGGAAACGCATCGTCGGAAGGCGCGAAGCGATACCGGTTCACCTCGCGCACCGCGTCTTCCCGCGCGGCCTTCGCACGGTCGTCAGCCGATCCGGACTTGCAGGCGGAAAACAGGAACAGGACGGCCAAAAAGACGCAGAAGAATCGTTTCTGCATGTCCGCTTTCCTCCTTTCCGCCTCCATTCTTCATTCTCAGCGTTTCCGCCTATACACCGGGATCCCGCTCGTCTTGACGTGCAGCTTGCCGCTTGCGACCGGCTCGCCCGTGAAATAGTCCTCCCATTCGTCCGCCGTGGGGAGATACACATCCCGCTCGTCCCCCGTGCCCGCCGCGATCGGCGCGACCAGGAGATCGTCGCAGAACAGGTATTCGTTGTCGATGCCGTAGGTCTCCGGGTCGGCGGTGTAGTCCATCACGAGGGCGCGGATCGGCGGTTTGCCCGTCGCGTGGTACTCATCGAACGCCGCTTTGAGCATCGGGATCAGGCCCGCGCGGATGCGGAGAAGTTCCTTGACCTCCTCCTCGCATTCGTGCACCACCCACGGGATCCCGTCGTAGTTCCACGCGTTCACGAGGCACTGCACCGAGAACACCACGGCCTGCATGCGGCGGATGCACTCTTCCTTCGAGTGCGCGGAGCGGAATTCCGGCGCCCAGAGGATCCCCGAGAACCCGGAATTCACGACGCCGCGGATGAAGTCCCGGTGATCGTACAGATCGCTGTACAGCACGAAGGGATAGGACGCCGCGAGCGCGCCGATGTTGCGCACCTCGGACAACGTCTTCCGATCCCCGAGCGCGTCCAGGAGGGTCTGGATATACAGCGTCCCGAAGAGGGAGTGGTACTGCTCGCCATCCATTCCGGAGGGGAAACGGGTACAGAGCGGGAAGCTCCAGCCGCCCGTGTTGTCGCTCGAATCGCATTCGTCGAGCTTGAAGCCGTCGACGCCGCGCTCCACCAGATTCTTCCGGGTGTAGTCCGCAAAGATCTTGCGGGCGCCGGGTGTCGCGAAGTCCGGCACGAGGCCGCCCCAGACCATCCAGTCGCCGGCATACGGCGCGATTTCCTCGAAGAAATCCGCGTCCGGGTGCGTGAAGGCGTGCTCCCAGAGATTGACGTGATACCCGCGCTCCCGCAGATACGCGAGGAAGCCCTCGGGGTCGGGATAGCGCGCGCTCCACTTGTACGTGCAGGAGTAGGCGTGCGTCTGCCAGCCGGGTTCGAGGCCGATGATGTCGCAGGGGATGTCGTTCGCGCGGAAATAGTCGGCGACGGACTTGATCTTCTCGGCGTCCCAGCCCGTGTAGCAGCGGTAGAGCATCCCGAGCCCCCATTCCGGCACTGCGGGACCGCCGCCGGAGAGCATGTTGTACTGCGCGACGATGTCGGTGATCGTGTCGCCCTCAAAAACGTACACGTCAACGCCGCGCGCAGCCGGGATCCGTACGGTCATGTACGCGGAATTCTCCTGGCGCACCGCGTAGAGAGCTGCCTCATTGTCCGCAGCGCCCCCTTCCGATGCGGCGGCTTTCCCCGTGAGGAGGGGATTCTTCTGCCGTCCGCAGTCGAATTCGGCATAGCGTGCCGTGTCGAAATACATGCCCCAGCCCTTGTTCGTGACGAAAAAGGGGACGGGCGCATGGCTCTCGCCGTTGGCCGTGACGGGGTCGGCGTTGACCGCGAGGCGGAGATGGCGTCCGCGGTGATTGAACTGTTTGAGCTGTAATCCGAAGCCGAAGATCTGGCAGTCGTCCTCGAGCGGGAATTCGACGACGAATCCGGCGGGCGTCTCGCGGCAGACGAAGTTCGAGGCGGGATAGGAGACGGGGGTCTCTTCATAATGGAAGCCGGGGCAGAATTTCGAGGGGACGAACTCCTCCGGGGTGCCGAGGGTGAATCGTTTCATGGCGCGCTCCTTTCATTCCGATTCCGCTGCGGTCGCGTAGCGGAAATCGTTGTCTTTCGATTCGAGGACGGCGAGGTACCTTGCGCATTCGCGTTTGGCGTCGCCGAGATCGAGGTTTCGGTAGTTGCCGCATTCCTTCTGCGACGCGCCGAAGACGGGGCCATCGTAGGCGAGGATTTTGCGCAGGACGTCCTTCGTCACGGCGAGGACCTCTTCGTCCGGGACGCCGCGGGTGAGGAGATAAAATCCGGTCTGGCAGCCCATCGGGCCGAAATAGACGACGCGGTCGCGGATTTCGGAATTGCGGACGAAGGTCGCGAACATGTGCTCGACGGAGTGCATGGTGCGGTTGTCCATGTAGTCCCCGGCGTTGGGCGTGCGGGTGCGGAGGTCGTAGGTGGTGATGTCTCCGTCGCAGCGGGAAACGTAGATCCCGGGCGTGAGGAGGTCGTGATCGACGGTAAAGCTGGCGATGCGGTCCATGGCGGGCTCCTGTTGAGAAGGATGGATTGTCACCCCTATTATACCGCGGCGGAGGGGGAAAGTCAAGGGCGGGGAGCGAATTCAGAATTAAGAATGTAGAATTAAGAATGGGACTTGCAATGTCCGCGCGGTTTCGATATAATAGAGAAAACGACGGCGTTTTCGGAGACAGGCCGATGGAGATACTGTATTATACCAAAGAAGCCGCTGACGACGCGGTTCCGTGCCGGGATATCCGTTGGCTGTCCGTTGGGGACTACGCGGTTTTTCTGGAGCATCTGGAATTGTGCGGGCAGCGGATCCTTGAAGAATCCGAATGGAAAAGCGCGTATCGTGAAGGGACCGTTTACTGCGGTCTGTTTGAGGACGGCAGAATGGTCGCCCGCGCGTGCGTCGAAAAGTATTCTTCAAACGCATGGGAGATCGCGGATGTCCGCACGGCGAGACCGTATCGGGACAAAGGATATGCCGGTCTTGTCTGCGGCTTCGTCCTGCGATATATTCTGAATCACGGCAAAACTGCGACGATACGGACAGAAGAGGACAACGAAATCATGAAAAAGGTGATCGGAAAGCTGGGCTTTTCCGTTTTGTGACCGCACGGCCACTCATCATTCAAAAAACCGCCATCATTTCCGTGACGGCGGATTCCACAAAACAAACGGTTGTGCGGCTGTACATCGGATACAGCTTCACAACCGTCATTCTTAATTCTTCATTCTTAATTCTTAATTCAAATATCCCTGCCGGTACAAGAGTTCCGCGATCAGCACGCCGCCGCCGGCCGCGCCGCGAAGCGTGTTGTGCGACAGCCCGACGAACTTGTAGTCGAACATCGTGTCCGGACGGAGCCGGCCGCAGGAGACGCCCATACCGTCGTACAGATCACGGTCGAGGCGGGTCTGCGGGCGGTTCTCTTCCTCGAAGTAGGTGATGAACTGCTTCGGCGCGGAGGGCAGATCCAGCATCTGCGGGAGCCCGCGGAAGCTCTTCCACTCCTCAAGGATCGTCTCTCTCGGCGGGGTGTTGTCGAAGGAGATGAAGACCGCGGCGGTATGCCCGTCGGATACGGGGACGCGGATGCACTGCGACGTGATGAGCGGCGCCTTCGACGGCACGATCACGCCGTTCTTGACCTCGCCCCAGATCTTGAGCGGTTCGCGCTCGCTCTTCTCCTCTTCGCCGCCGATATACGGGATGACATTGTCGATCATCTCGGGCCACGAATCGAAGGTCTTGCCCGCGCCGGAGATGGCCTGGTACGTAGTCACGAGGACTTCGCGCAGACCGTACTTGCGCAGGGGCGTGAGCATCGGGACATAGCTCTGGATCGAGCAGTTCGGCTTGACGGCGATGAATCCGCGCGCGGTGCCGAGGCGCTTGCGCTGGTGTTCGATGACGGCGAGGTGCTCGGCGTTGATCTCCGGGATCACCATCGGGACGTCGCTCTGCCAGCGGTTGGCGGAATTGTTGGAGATGACGGGGATCTCGGCCTTCGCGTAGGTCTCTTCGAGAGCGAGGATCTCCTCTTTCTTCATGTCGACGGCGCAGAAGACAAAATCGGCGATGTCCGCGACTTCCTCCACCCGGGCGGCGTCGATCACCGGCATGGCGCGCACGGCGGCGGGAATCGGGGTCTTCATTTTCCAGCGGCCTTCCACGGCTTCCTCATAGGTCCGGCCTGCGGAACGGGCGGAAGCGGCGACGCCGACGACTTCAAAATACGGATGGTTTTCGAGCAGGGTCACAAAACGCTGTCCGACCATGCCAGTCGCGCCGATGACGACGCATTTCAGTTTTTCTTTCATGAGAATGGCCTCCGCGGAGCGATGCTCCGGTTCCTTGCGCATGTCGCGCCGCATTTGTGCGGCTCATGCGGCGGATCCGCGTCCTGCGGTCCGCATACGGAATTTCTATAATCTATCCATGTTCATTATAGCATGGATTCGGAGAAGTGTCAATTTCCGAATGCACAAAATGTCGTCATTTTGAGGGATCAAAATATGGTGAATATGCATGATGCTTCTGCGTTTGAAAAGAAAAAGCAGAAAAAGCCCCCGAAAAGGAGACTTTTCTTTCTGCGCGGTGTCCCGCGTTTTTCCGGTTTCGCTTATCTTGCCGTCCGCTTGAACTGCGGGCCGTAGTTCGCGCAGGCGCGGTAGTCCGCTCCTTCGGGATCCATGCCGAACAGGTTCCATGCCGCCGGACGGAAGATGTCCTCGTCCGGGACGTTGTGCGTCGCGACCGGGATCCTGAGGATCGAGCAGAGCGTGATCAGGTCCGCGCCGATGTGCCCGTAGCTGATCGCGCCGTGGTTCGCACCCCAGCAGTTCATCAGGTCGTACGCCGAGCGGAACGCGCCCTTGCCCGTGATCCGCGGCGTGAACCACGTGCACGGCCAGGTGTAGTCCGTTCTCTTCCACAGGATGTCGTTCACTTCGTCCGGAAGCGCGACCGTCCAGCCCTCCGCGATCTGGAGCACCGGGCCCTGTCCCTGCACGAGGTCGAGACGGATCATCGTCGCGGGCATCTCGTACTTCGTCACGAAGCGGGAGGAATAGCCGCCGCCGCGGAAGTAGCCGAGGTCCGCCGGGTTCCACGTCGTCGCCGCGAGGATCTTCTCGACGTCCTCGTCCGTCACGTTGAACCACTGCTTCATGAGGTGTTCGCCGGTCTTCGGGCATACCGCTTCGCCGGAGGCGTCAAGGCAGGCCGCGCCGGAGTTGATGAGGTGGATGAAGCCGTTCGCTTCCTTGGAGTGGCCTTCGATCTCATAGCCCGTCGTGCGCTTCACCGCGTCGCCGGACCAGTAGGTGCGCACGTCCGCGAAGATCTGCGGGCGGTTCGTGAGCAGCTTCATGAACAGCATGCCGAGGCCGTTCAGAACGTCGTTCTCCGTCGCGAGGATGTAGGGCTCGCGCACGCCGTCCCAGTCGAAGGAGGTGTTGAGCTGCGCTTCTGCAAAGTCGCAGTTCGGATAGAAGTCCGTCCACTGACGCTGGCCCTGGAAGCCCGCCGCGATCGCGTTGTGGCCGACCGCCTCTTCCTCGCGGCCCTTCGGCAGGTTCGGGTTGCCGTTCATGAGGTCCTTGATGATGACCATCATCTTCACGACGAACTCCCACTGCTCGTCCTTCACCTCGCGGGTGTTCTGCAGCTCGGGCGGGTTCTTGTCGAAGCCTTCCGCGCACTTTGCCTTCGTCCACGCCATGGCCTTCTCGAATTCGGCCTTGTCGTAGATCTCTTCCGTCATGCGGCGGATGATCTCGACCTCGTCGACGGATTCGACGCGCATGCCGAGGTATTCTTCAATGAAGCGGGGATCGATGATCGAGCCGCCGATGCCCATCGTCACGGAGCCGATCTGGAGATAGCTCTTGCCGCGCATCGTGGCAGCCGCGACCGCCGCGCGTCCGAACCGGAGGAGCTTTTCGCGCACGTCGTCCGGGATGGAGGTGTCGTCCGCGTCCTGGACCTCGTGGCCGTAGATGCCGAACGCCGGCAGGCCCTTCTGGGCGTGGGTCGCGAGGACGGAAGCGAGATAGACCGCGCCGGGACGCTCGGTGCCGTTGAAGCCCCAGACGGCCTTGATGGTGTTCGGATCGGTGTCCATCGTCTCGGAGCCGTAGCACCAGCACGGGGTGACGGTGAGGGTGATGTCGACGCCGGCCTTCTTGAACTTGTCGGCGCACGCCGCGGATTCCGCCACGCGGCCGATGGTGGTGTCGGCGATGACAACCTTGACGGGTTCGCCGTTGGAATAGCAAAGATTCTCCTCGAAGAGCTTCGCCGCGGATTTGGCCATATTCATGGTCTGGTCTTCAAGGGATTCGCGGATCTTGAGGGCGCCGCGCCGACCGTCGATGGTGGGGCGGATGCCGATGACCGGATAATCGCCGATGAGTCTGGATTTTGCCATGAGAATGCTCCTTTATGAAGAAGATATTGAAGATGAAGGTAAAAACGGACGGGAGGGTCCCGCTTTTTTCATTATACAGGAAACGCGCGCGGAAATCAAGGGGAGAGGAGAAAAAACAGTGAAGGGTGAAAAGTGAAAAGTGAATAGTTGTGGTAGGAAACCTACGGTTTCCATTATTTAAACGGTCGTAAAGCTGCACCCCCGCACAGCCGCACAACCGTTTGATTTCTGGAAATCCGTTTACAGATTTCTACCTCAACTCTTCACTCTTCTCTCTTCACTCTTCTCTTTTCTCTCATCCCATGATCTTCCGTATCATTTCCCCGACGTCCTCAAACACGCCCTCGGACACGGCTTTCAGTTCCGGGACGGCGTTCTCGACGGCGAGGCCGTGGAAGCGGGACACCATCGCGTAGTCGTTCATGTTGTCGCCCGCGCAATAGACGTTTTCATGCGGCACGCCCATCGCGTCGGCATAGCGCGCAACGCCTTCGCCCTTGTCGATCCCGGCGGGCGGGATGTCGATGCACACGCCGTTCTGCAGGGCGTTGACCGTTTTGCCCCACGTCCGGTTGATCTCGGCGGCGCAGCGGCGGGCATCGTCGTCCGTCTTGCACCGCGTGTTCATCTGCGTGAAGAGCGGGATGCGGTCCGCCTCGTCGAGCGGCGTCCATTTCTTCGTCCCGTCGGGCCCCAGACCGTCCGGGTATTTCGCGTGGAAGGTCACGCGCTCGCGGCAGAGGACCGTGCTTACCTCGTAGCCGTAGCGGAGCCCGACGTGCTCGGCGATCCCCCGGATGCATCCGTCGTTCTTCTGCTGCTCGAAGTGCAGGATGCGCCCGGCGTCCGCCCCGTCCGTCGCGATGAGCATCGCCCCGTTCATCGCGAGGATGAAGTCGATCGCGAGTTCTGCCTCCTGAACGGTCTCGTACATCCAGTAGTCGCGGCCCGTCACGATGCCGAAGAGATTGCCCGCCGCGCGGAACTCGGCGATCCGAGCGCGCACCTCGGCAGAGATCCCGCCCCGGCTCAGCGTCCCGTCATAATCCGATGCCAGAATAAACATAGTCCTCCCTCCGCGGGTCCGCGGCTTTCATTCTGCATTCTTCATTCTGCATTCTGAATTCACCTTACCATCCGCACCGTGCCGTCGGAGTCCGCCAGCCGCGCGATCTCCTCCGCCGACGCGATCAGCATGTCCCCGGGGATCGAATGCTTGAAGGCGTTCGCCGCCGACGCGAATTCCACCGTCTCCGCGATACCCATGCCCCGCCGGATCCCGTACAGCAGCCCCGCCGAGAAGGCGTCCCCGCCGCCGACCCGGTCGACGATGTGCACCCGGTACCACCGCGCGCGCCGGAATTCTCCGGATTCCGCCTCATACAGCGCTCCCGAGACGAGGTTGTCGTCCGCCGATTCGCTGCGCCGCAGGGTCAGGGCGACCCGCCGGACGGCGTATTTTTCCGCGAGGATCTCCCCGATCTCCCGGAGCCGCTCGTCCTCGTCGGCCAGAGAGGATTCCACGCCCAATAGCAGCGCGGCGTGCTCTTCGTTCACGATCAGCACGTCGAGCCCCTGTACAAGCTCCCGCATCACGGACCCCGCCCTCTCCGGATCCCAGAGCGTCGGGCGGTAGTTCACATCGCAGGCCGTCGGGATCCCCTTTGCGCGGCACACGGCGAGAGCATCCCCGAGCGCGGCGGGCAGGTCCTCCCCGACAGCGGGCGTGATCCCCGTGAAGAAGAAGCCGTCGGCGCCTGAGAGGATCCCCTCCCAGTCGAATTCCTCCCGCTTCGCCATGGCGATCGAAGAGCCCCGCCGGTCGTAGATCACCTTGGAGGGCCGCAGGGACGCGCCTTTTTCGAGGAAGTAGATCCCGATCCGGTCCCCGCCGCGGAGCACGTGCGAGACGTCGATCCCCCGCGCGCGCAGGGCACTGAGGCACGCCTCGCCGATCTCGTGTGCCGGGAGCTTGGTCACGACGGCCGCCGGGATCCCGAAGCCCGTGAGCGCGGCCGCGACATTGGCTTCCGCGCCGCCGTAAACCGCGTCAAATCCGTCCGCCTGCGCAAACCGCATCGAAGACGGCGGCGAGAGACGCAGCAGCACCTCGCCGAAACAAACGATGTGAGACATGGTATCGATTTCCTTTTTGAATCGTGTTGTATTCACCGGGGAAAGGGTGAACAGCTTCGGAAGACCCGCTTCGCGAATTCGTTTCCATGAAAACGCGAAGCGTTTTCTACCTCAACTGTTCACTATTCTCTCTTCACTCTTCTCTTACTTCTTCAATCCGAACCGCACGAACGCGTACCGGCCTACATAGCCCCGGCATTCGCGGCCGCGCCATTCCTTCTCGAACGAGAACGTGTTCGGCCCGACGCCGTAGGGCTCCGGATCATGGCGGTGATGCGGGCCCATTGCGTTGCGCATGGAGTTGACGATCTCGACAACGATCCTGTTCCCGCCCTCCTTGAGGTAAGGCGCGAGGTCGATTTCCCGCTCGAAGAGCATGGTCCCGGCATCCTCGTCGTTCACCGCGATATGCGCCACGGCAAACCGCCCGTCGCACTTCAGCACCGTCGGCTTGCCCGGCTGATAGTCATACGCGAACGCCGTCACGAACGGACCGCAGTAGAAGGGATAGCCGCCCCGGACGATATCCCGCGCGGAAACGGTGTCGGGCTGCTTCACGAGCGTGAATCCGCCGTCATAGACCGTGGCACAGCGTTCGCCGTCCGCGAACACGCCGTCGCACCGCAGCGCGAAATCGCCGAGCAGATAGCAGGGCTCGATCTCCGTGTCGAACACGAGGCAGTTGCGCAGGGATTCCGACACGCCGGAGTAGAGGACGTAGTAGACGTAATCCCGCTGATGGTGGTTCACCTCGACCACGATCTCGTTGCGGCCCTCATGCGTCAGGGCCGCGATGTCCGCCGTCGCGAAGGACTTGTCGAACCACCACTTGTCCCCCTCGGGAACGGCTTCGGTCCCGTTGACCGTGATCCGCTCGTACATCGGCTCGACAGCGAGGCGCAGATTTTCCGGCACATAGTCGGCGTCGAAGGTGAATTTCAGCCACACCCGCCCGTCGATGCGTTCGCGGAGCAGGTTGTCCTTGATGCCGTAGATCGAGAGCGCCTCATCGTAATGCACGCCGTCGTCCGAACGCGCCGCCGTATCCAGGGTGAGGATATTCGGGTGACGGGCTGCGCGCTCCACCGTCCGCGGGATCGGGATGAACTTCTCCGTGAGCTGCGGGGCGGGCGCGGCGGGCAGGTCGATCTCGTCGGAACAAACCAGCACATGCGATTCCGCGTCGCCGAATTTTAATGTCACGGTAACCCCTTCGTCCGTCTGCGCGAAGCACACCGGGCCCAGGGTCAGCGTCATAGGATCGAGCTCCGCCCAATGTCCGCGCGGCAGATCGATCTTCACGGGGCAGTGCGTCCCCGTCCCGACGTTCGCGAGGTACACGATCCGCTCGCCGTTCGGCAGGATCCTGGTCATTTTGCGGATCTCGGGCATGGGGGAGGCAAATTTCGCGTCGCGGAGCTTGAGCGCTTCGTCCCGTCCGCCGGCATCCGCGAGGAAGTCGAGGGCGCCGTCCGCGGGCAAACCGTCGACGTAGGAGGGAATGCCGTCGAAGAGGAGCACCCGGCCCCCGTTCGCTTTGAATTCTTTCAGCAGATCGACCGTGTTACGGTCCAGCGAGTACGTGAACGGGACCATGACCGTATCGTATGTGCAGCGTCCGACACGAATCGTCTTCCCTTCGACCGACGCCATCCTCTCCATCATCCACTCGTCGCCCCAGTGATACGGCACCTGATTCTGCCCGAGGAACCGGGAGAGCGCGAAGAACCGCCCTTCGATCTCCGAAAGCGAATCCGTGCCCTTCTTGTACCGGCAGTACGCGCCGTGGATCGGATGGATCACGAGCAGGGGGGCGTATTCCTCGCCCTCTGCCAGAATCGCGCCGAGGTTTGAGAAAAATCGGTCGAAGTCCGCCATGTCGCGCTGCCACGGATTGTGCTCGGAGTAGTGCAGCGGGTAGTCGCGCTTCCGCTGACCGCGCTCGCTGTACGGATAGAGGTGCTGGCACATGAGGTTGACGCCGCCCGCGTACTGCACCTCGGCGATCCGCTTGAGCTCGGTCGGGCTGACGTCCCAGCCGCAGCAGGCAAACATCTCGGACAGCCGCTTTTCCTTGCCGAGCTGCGCCGCGGCGGAGCCGAGCTGCTTGAAGGAGATGTCGTCCTGGATCCCGCGTCCCAGATAGTCGACGCCCGGAATCGTCTCGTACTCATAGAACGGCATGACGCCGCCGATGCACATCATCTGCCCGCCGAGGGAGCTCTCCTCGACCGCGTGTCCGGTCAGCGCTGCGCCGTTTTCCTCGCACCAGTCGTAGATTTTCTTGATGAAATTGATGATGAAGAGCTTATGCAAGAGGTAGTAGTAGTCAAAACGGAACTTGTCCGCGCCGTCGAAATCATAGAACACGGCGGGGAGCTTTTCGTAGATCGAATATCCGTACGCCTTTTCGAATTCAGCCGGCAGGGTGTTCGACCACGGATTGCCCCAGCGGTAATACTGCGGCTCGTCGGTGAAGAAGCCCGGCATCGCGCGTCCCTTGCCCCACTTGTCCGCGGGGAGACGCCGCTTGTATTCCGCGTGGGTCAGTTCGAGAAACTGCTCGGTGATCGAGCCGTCGAGGGTGTCGACATAGCTCTCGTCGTACCGCTTATAGAGAATGAGGTATTCCCCGCGGCCGGTGTCCTCGGTCACGTGGGCGAAGGTCCCGTCTTCGTTCTTTTCATAGACGGCGATCACGTCCTCCGCCTCGTCCCCGGCGGGCCAACCTCCGGTCCGCTGCTCGATCGCGAGGGCGAAGTTCTTCTTGTCGTGTAAGAGCGCGCCGCCCGCGAACCCCGACGGCCAGCCGTTCTCGTCGTAGGACCACGCCTCCATGCCGAGCTCTTCCGCCTCGCGCACGCACACGTCGACGGCGTGGAACCACTCGTCGGAGAGGTATTCGGTCTCAAGTCCGCCCCGCGCGTGCATGAAGAACCCGGACATGCCGAGGGATTTCATCACGCGGATCTGATGGCGGAGCTCGTCGTCCTCCAGGCGGTCGTTCCACGACCAGAACGGGATCGACCCGAAGGAGGGAGCGGTTTTTTGAATGTGGGAGAGCACGTTTTTCATAAGCACCTCGTGATGGTTGGATAAAGGATGAAGGATGGCGGACAGGCGGCGGGGTCGTTCATTCCCCGCCCTTGACGACTTCGACTTTCAAGAGGTTCGTGTTGCCTGGGGTGAGGACCGGGACGCCGGCGGCGATGACGATGAGATCGCCCGGGACGACAAGGTCCAGCGCCTTCGCGCAGTCGACCGCGTGGAGCAAGAGCCGCTCGAGGGTGTCCTGCCGCAGGCTCAGCACCGGATACACGCCCCAAGACAGGGCCAGCTGATGATAGGTCTTTTCGAGCGGCGTGGCAGCGACGATCGGCTGCAGGGGCCGGAATTTCGACATGCGGCGCGCGCTCTTCCCCGTCGTGGTGAGGGTGACGATGGCGCGGGCCTTGATGTCGTTCGCGGTGATGCACGCGGCGTCGCACAGGGCGTTGGTGACGTCGGTGTCGATCTCGTACTTCATCCCGGCATAGGCTCCGAACGCCACGGCGTCGTGCTCCGCCTGCTCCGCGATCTTCGCCATGGCGCGGACGGCCCGGAGCGGATACTTGCCCACCGCGGTCTCCCCGGAGAGCATGACCGCGCTCGTCCCGTCGAACACCGCGTTCGCGACGTCGGAGATCTCCGCACGGGTCGGGGTCGGGTTGGAAATCATGGATTCGAGCATCTGCGTGGCCGTGATGACCATCTTGCCGGACTGGTAGCACTCCTTGATGAAGCGCTTCTGGAGGCCGGGCAGACGCTCAAAGGCGACCTCGACGCCCATGTCCCCGCGCGCGACCATGATGCCGTCGGAGTGGCGCAGGATCTCGGCGAAATTGTCGACGCCCTCGAGGTTTTCGATCTTCGAGATGATCTTGATCCCGTGGCCGCCGTGATAATCGAGGAATTTCCGCATCCCGACGACGTCGTCCCGGCACCGCACGAAGGAGGCCGCGACAAAATCGATGTCCTGCTCGATGCCGAACATGAGGTCGTCCTTGTCGCGCGCGGAGAGGTGGGGCATGTCGAGGTGGACGTTCGGGACGTTGACGCCCTTTCCGCTCTTGATGGTCCCGCCCGCCGCGACAGTGCAGACGATGGTCCCCGCCTCGGGATCGGTCTTCTCGACGATCAGCTCGATCGCGCCGTCGTTGAGCAGGACGCGGGTTTCGGGTCCGATCTGCTTCGGGAGATCGGCGTACGTGATGTATGCGCCCGCGGCATCGCCCTCAAAATCGGGATCCGCGGTGTAGAGCGTAAACGTGGAGCCCGCCGCGATCTCCGCCTCGCCGCCGCGGAAGCGTCCCAGCCGGATCTCGGGACCCTTGGTGTCGAGCATGATGGCGAGCGGAACGCCGAGCTTTTCGCGTGCGGCCTTGATGCGCTCGATGACTTCGGCGTGTTCTTCGTGGGTCCCGTGAGAGAAATTGAGGCGCGCGACGTTCATGCCCGCGCGGATCATCTTCTCGATCATTTCAGGCGAATTGGAAGCGGGGCCGAGAGTACAGACGATTTTGGTCTTCAGCATGGGAGGCGTCCTTTCGCTGCGCGTCCGCGGGGATTCCGCGGGAGTTTGGTTTCATTATAGCATAACGAAGGCGAGAATGCAAGGATTTTGCAGGATCGGGAGGATTTTCGCGGCGCGGAAAATGAACTGTCATAATGACAATCTTGGTGCTGGTTGACTTCCCTATCAGGCTACAGCTTGTCATTGCGAGGAGCGATCCTCAAGGATCGCGACGTGGCAATCTCTCCGGTATTGGTGAGCAGAGCAGAAACCGGGTACCCATAACGGACAAGCTGTACCCTTATTGTCACCAATTCTCTGCATCGATCTCCAGTTCCCGAGAGATTGCCACGTCAGGCGTCTCAGGACGCCTTCCTCGCAATCAACACGTGAAAAAACACACCACGATGAACGAAAAAGTGGTATAATGAGAGCGAGGCACAAGTTCGTTGTCATTTGGCCCATGAGGCCGCCTCGCAATCTGAACCACTCCCGTACTGAACCACGAATTGTCCAATCCAAAGGTAAGGACGTATGGCAATGTAGTTATAAAGACGGGAGTGCGCCATAACCAGGAGGAAGAACCATCATGGAAGTGTGTTATGAGCGTTGCTGTGGGATAGATGTGCACAAGAAGGTGATCGTTTGCTGCCTGCGTATCGGGAACAAGCGGGAGACGAGAAGTTTCGGCACATCCACGGAAGACATTCGCGGCATGGCAGGCTGGCTGCTGGAAAACCAGTGTGAGAAAACTGCCATGGAAAGCACAGGGTCGTACTGGAAACCGGTATACAATGTGCTGGAGGTATTGGGCATAGAAGCAATCGTTGTGAACGCCGCGCACATGAGAAATGTGCCGGGCCGCAAGACGGATGTGAAAGACGCGGAATGGATTGCCGATCTGTTGCAGCATGGTCTGCTCAAGGCCAGTTACATTCCTGATCGGGCACAGCGGGAGCTGCGGGAGGTAGCCCGTTACCGGAAAAGCCTTGTGGAAGAACGGGCCAGAGAAATCAACCGCCTGGAGAAGACCTTGCAGGGGGCAAACATCAAGCTGTCCTCAGTCGTGTCAGACATAACCGGACAGACCGGCAGGAATCTGCTGGGCGCCTTGACCGGGGACGGATTGAACGATAAGAACATTGATGAACTTCTGTGCGGCAGTCTGAAAGAGAAACGGACTGAGTTGCTGAAAGTCTGCGATGGGTATCTGACCGTCCTGCAGAAGAAAATGGTCAGGGCCATATTGATATAATCCCCTTAGAGTAGACACACGAAAAAACAAAAGCGTGTCGACACTACGGGGGTTATTCTATGTCAGGGAGAAAGAACAGGAAGTACGGAATATCATGAATCTCAGTGTTGCAAAACTGGATTTTGTGGTATAATGGTCATAAGGACTTCAAAGAAAGGCGAGGAGCCGGAAAGGAAATCTATATGACCAAAGGAAGAAAGACGACACAGGAAGAGCGTGTAGAAATCGTTTCGTACTGTATCGAGCATGGAAAAGACTATCCTCTGACAGTAGAGACATACGGCGTATCCTACCAGCAGATCTACGCATGGGTACGGAAGTATGAAGAAAAAGGAGTGGACGGGCTGAAAGACGGACGCGGCAGGACAAAGCCCGTGGAGGAGATGAGTGAGATCGAACGGTTGA
Source organism: Clostridia bacterium (assembly GCA_017550315.1). Taxonomy (GTDB): domain Bacteria; phylum Bacillota; class Clostridia; order Oscillospirales; family CAG-272; genus UMGS1696. The sequence continues at coordinate 12,810 of JAFZPN010000052.1, read as the reverse complement.
AGATAGAGAACAGACTGCTGAAGGCACAGTTGATCGACGCGGAGATGGAAAACAAGCTGTTAAAAAATTGAGGGAGTTGAGAGGGGGCGGTCGATAAGCGGAGTGGAACAGGAGGCGTTCTACAAAGCGATTCAATACATAAACGTATCCGAGAAGTACCCGATCCAAAAGATGTGTAAGGTCTTCCATGTCAATCGTTCCGCATACTACAAGCGGATGAAGAGGAAGCCGAGCAGAAGAGAAAGCGAGAATGAGCAGCTTGCGGAATGGATCAGGACGCTGTACGAGGAACAGGACGGAATACTCGGATACCGCCAAATGACCATAACGGTGAATCGTGAGCATAATGTCAATTACAACAAGAAACGCGTTCGCCGATTGATGCAGATTCTGCACCTGAAATCAGTGTGCCGGAGGAAGAGATACAATTACATCAAATCCACACCGGAAGTGACGGCTGAAAACGTGCTGAACAGAGATTTCCACGCGGATAAGCCGAATGAGAAATGGCTGACCGACGTCACGGAGTTCAAGTACTATGTCGGTGTCGAGGTAAAGAAGGTTTATCTGAGCGCGATCTTCGATCTTTGCGACAGACGCGTCGTGTCCTATCAAATCGGAGACAGCAACAACCATGCGCTTGTGTTTAAAACCTTCGATGAAGCGGTTCGGATGAATCCGGATGCGCATCCGCTGTTCCACAGCGACAGAGGATTTCAATATACAAGCAAGCTGTTTCACAACAAGCTCAAGGAAGCCAATATGCGTCAAAACATGTCCCGTGTCGGCAGGTGCATTGATAACGGTCCTATGGAAGGCTTTTGGGGAATCTTGAAATCTGAAATGTACTACCTAAGAAAGTTTTCTTCCCGTGAGGAATTGGTTTCTGCCATTGAGAGTTATCTCGACTTCTACAACAACAGGCGATACCAGCTGCGTCTTCATTGTATGACGCCGATGGAGTACCACCGCACTGCTGCGTAAAAATCCACCCTGCTGCGCAGCAGGGTGGATTTCCAGCCAAAAAATCTTTGTTTTTTCACTGTCTACTTGACAGGGGGCGGGTCAAACCTCATTACCCATAAGACAGCAATTCAAAAAACAAATCACAGCATCTGTCTCACAGGATTAGGTTAAAAGCGCCCATTCCCGATTCTCTAACACCAACAAGACACACAGCCGCTCGGAGCATTTTGAGCGGCTGTGTTGTATGTTTGGTTTCCGGGAAATTGCAAGCATTCGGGAGGCGGCATGCTTCAGAATCACGAGCGTTCCGCCAGCCAAATCGAAACCCTCGACTGGATCTTCTTCGCGCAGTCCTCGGGGGTGCCGACACCGGCGAGGTATGCGGACAGCTCTTCGCGGATGATCTCCTTCACGTCCGTCCGCCAGACCTCCAGGAGCGGTCTGCCGAGGGAGTCGAGGATTGCTTCCATCTTCGCCTCGTCCGAGGCCGTGTAGTCCGACACGATCCCCGGGTACGGCAGGTCGTCCGTTGTCGCCGGATGCTCGGGATCGCGCGGTCCGTAGCTTCCGTAACCCGTTTCGGCGTGGAAGGAGAAATAGTCGATAAAGGCAAAGTCATAATACGGCTCCGCCATGCTCCGGAACAGGGATTTGAGTACCGGCGCGCCGCCCTGACCCTCCTTGTCCGTGAAGCAGGACCGGATGAATTCCCACGCAGCGCCTTTGTTCTGGCAGGCCGAGGAGACCACGAACACCGTCCCAACTGTAACGGGCGTCCCCGCGCCGGCACGGCTTTCCGCGGCGGGATAGCCGATCATGATCCAGTCCTTCGTACCGTGCGCGAGGATGGGATAGTGGCCGATGGGGTCCGACTGAATACGGACCAGCGCGATCCCCTCCTCCATACGCCACCGCATGAGTTCGTCGGCGTCGATCGCGCCCCATTCCGTACGTCGGTATTCCTCCTCGGTCGGCAAGGCGCGCATAAAGCGCAGAAACCGGACGAAATCTTCTCCGTCGAAGGAACAGGTCCCTTTTTCCGCGTCGATGAAATACGCGTATCCGTCCGCGGCGAACAGGAGATCTTCCACGTTGGCCTGGGTCAGGTTGTATAGCAGTTCCGTGTCAGGGGACAGACTTTCGGCATAATCGAGGAACTCCGGAATGGTCCAGCCGCCCTTCGACGCGTATTCTCCGAGCAGGGACGGCGTGGAAATGAGGGTGTGTTTGAGATTCACGTTCGTCGTGATCCCCCATAAACCACCCCGTCCGTCGTCGAACATGTGCTTCACGATGCCGAAGAGGTTGCTCTCTTTCACGAGGCTGTCCGACCGCAGATACGGCATAAGGTCCGCGTACAGCTTCTTTTCCGCCATCTGCCGGACGGACACGCTTTCCGCGTCGCCGATCACGATGTCCGGCACAAAGGTCCCTGTGACGATCTCGCGGGCAAGGCGTTCGTCTTCGCTCGCCAGATCCCCGCCCCGGTATTCCGTCATCTCGATCCGGACATCCGTGTGATTCCGGTTGAATTCGCCGATCGCCGTGTTGATGACTTCGCTCGGGAGCGCGGTCGTCGCGACGTGCAGAACCGTCACCCCGGACAGATCGATATCGGGCACGGGCGTGAAAATCATGGGATAGAAATTCATCGTAGTCGCCGTCATCTCTTCCCGGTAATACGCGAAGCCGTCATCCCCGACGGGGCAGAGAAGCGTGATATACATGTCGGTGAGATCGGAGGCGTCTCTGTCGAGGAGAAGTTCCTCTTCGAGGGTCCCGGCTTGCCAGTCCGCGCGGATGCCCCAGACGCCGCCGTCCCGCAAGGCGCAGAAATCAAAACCGAGCGTACCATCCGTGATTTGATAGGCGTTGAACGGCATTTCTTCCGCGATTGCAAGGGTTTCGGGATCGATCCGGTACACGTGCGATTGATCGTATGCTATTACGCTGCCATTCGCGCTTGCCGTAATGCTTAATTCCTTGCTGTTGAAATCGATTGATTCAAGATGACCGAAGTCCTCACCAAAGATCACGATCCGATAATCTGTAGCAAGATACAGCCGTCCGTACCGGTCGAACGCCATAGATTGGATGCTCCCTTGATCGCCGAAATACGGCTTCAGCGACGGGCTGATCCGTTCCTCCCCTGTCGTGATCTGCTTTCGGAAGACGGCAAAATCGATCAGCTGCCCGTTCGATTGCTGCTGTACCCCCGCGATAAGCTCCCCATCCCGTATCATCCCGGGCAAAATCGCCCCCTCGGGAAGGTCGAGCGGGATCTGTGTGAGAACTTCCGTGTAGCTGCTCTGTACGAGGGACCATTCGCGGCGGATCGCAGCATTTCCTTCCGCATCTTTTTCGCGGATATAGCGCACGGACACATACCACAGGGTTTCTCCGTCCCATTCCGGTTGGACGAAGGTTTCCATGTTCTCTCCCTCCGGCACGGGAAAACCCTCGCCCTGATAAATATTGCTCAGAATCCGGGGGCCCGTTTCTTCGGTTTCGGACACAGATCCGCCGTTGTCGGGAACGGTCCCGGCAGCCGGATCGGCGGTTTTCCGGCAGGAGCAGAGCAGGACAAGCAGCGCGAGGGGCAGCAATGTAAGCAGGCGTCGTGTCTTCATGGCAATCCTTCCCATTGGGTTGATGTCTCTTCAACTTATTATACATCCTCCGCCGCGCGTTGTCAAGAGTTTTTTCAGCACGAAGTTTTTCACGTTCCCAGCTTCGATCCCGCCCGCGATCATATCAAAGCTCCTCCTGCCCGCTCCTCTCTCCGAACACCCAGAGGTAATAGTCCTCCAGCGTCGGAACGACAGCCCGGGCGTTTTCCTCCGGCTTTTCCCCGGCGAGGACGCGGAGCAGCACCTCCCCCGTCTGCTCGTCGCGCGAGATGTTCGTCACGCGGAACGCATTCTGCAGCCGCCCCACGTCTTCCTCCCGGCACGGCACGAGCCACACGGACCCGCCGATCTTCTTCATCAGCTCGGCCGGCGGCGCGTTGTCTACGATCACGCCCTTCTTCAGCATGATGACGTTCCGCGCGATGAATTCGACGTCCGGGACCACGTGCGTCGCGATCAGGACGATCTTGTTAAATGCGATCCGGGAGATATAGTTCCGGATCGAGATCCGCTGTTTCGGGTCGAGGCCTGCCGTCGGCTCGTCGAGGATGAGGATCTCGGGATCCCCGAGGACCGCCTGCGCGAGGGCCAGCCGCTGCTTCATGCCGCCGGACAGCGCGCCGATCTTGCGCCGGGGCACGTCGTCGAGTTCCACCGCCCGGAGGATTTCCGGGATCTGTTCGAGCGCGGCGTCCTTCGTCATGCCCTTGAGCGCGGCCATGTACCACATGAACCGCTCGACCGAGAAGTTCGGGTACATCCCCGGGTACTGCGGCATGAAGCCGAGCTTTTCCCGGAAGCGGACGCCCATCTTGAGCACGTCTTCGCTTACACCCTCGTCAGAGGTATAGGTAATTGTCCCGGAGTCCGCCTTGAGGTTGTCCGTGATGATATTCATGAGCGTCGATTTGCCGCTCCCGTTCGGCCCGAGCAGGGCGTAGATGCCCGGTTCGAGATCCGCGGTGAAGCGGTCGAGCGCAAGGTTGGAGCCGTAGGATTTGGTGACGGCGTCGAGTAAAAGTTTCATCGTGTTCTTCCTCTTTCAGTCTAACCGGATGATTTCTTCTTCGCCGGTGGTGAGATCGACGCGGTGCATCGGGAGGTCGCCCGCGATGCTCAGGACCTTGTATATCTTCTCCGAGTCCGGTTCCCGGTAATCTGTCAGCAGCGCGGGCTGGAAAAAGAGCTGATCGCCGAAGACGGCATAGACGTTCACGCCCGGGATGCAGAGGAAGGTCTCCCCGTGCGTGTCGTAGACGAGGCGCGGCTCCGCCAGCGGATCGTCCCGGTCCACCGCGTAGATTTTCCCGCCGGAGGTGTCGACGGTCCCCCCTGGATCGGTCGGGTGTTCCCCGAGTTTGAGGGGGTCGTACACGGAAAAGTAGATCTTGGAATTGGTGAGCTGGAAATAGATGACTTGTTTTGCGGGCGGGAGGACCTCTTCGGCGCTCCCGTTCCCCAGGATCCGCCAGACCGACCCGCTCTGGTATCCGCGCTTAACGATCAGAAACCAGAATTCGTCCCGGTATTCGTCGTAGTACCAATCGGCGACACCGCCCGTGCCTTTGAACGCGAACAGCACCTCGGGATTTTTAAAATCCGGGTCGCATCGGATCAGTTCCTTCGTCGTGCTGTATAAGATCTTCCCGTTCCGGATCATGTGGATATGGCAGTCGTCGGGCATTTCCCGCGTGAACAGTACCTCGTCCGTCTCGACGGAAAGCCCGATCATGTAGTCGGTCCACTCCGTCGTTCTGCTGTTTGGATCCGTATACTGCACGCTGTCAAAGATATAGAGAATGCCCTCGTCCGCTTCTCCCGGAGCGGGCATTCCGCCGCCCATCGGGCTGTACACGGCGCGGACCGCATTGTTCGTGAGATCGGCCTTGTAGACCCGGAATGCCGAGTTGGACGGGTCGCTCCAGTCCGACCGGGTCATATAGACCGTGTTTTTCCCCACAATGCAGAAAGGCGCCGAGGAGCTCCATGCGGTATAGGGGCATTGGATCAGATCGTCGTGGCTGCACAGCGGGTCCGGACAGAGGTATCCCGAAGCGAGCGTCACGAGATCGGTGTAGGCGTGCACGACCAGCGCGCCGGTTTTGTGTCCTCCCTGAAAAGGGATGGTCTTTTGGGCTTTCAGATTATAGTAGAATTTGTTGTCGAAGACATCGTACGAGGACGACCGGATATGGTCCCAGTCGGTTTTCGGCGGGGCGAGCGCGGGCTCTGCCGCTTCCGGTGTGGGATCCGTGTTTTCCCCGGTATGCGCCGGGAGCCCGTCCGTTTCGGGATTCCCGGCATCGCTGACCTTCGCCTCATTCTCCGCGCGGGCGGAATCGAGCTCGTTTTCGATCTCCGCGCGGGCGTCGCTGTGGCAGGACAAGAGGGACGCGAGAAGGGCGAGAACGAGCATAAGGGGGATAAGTCGTTTCATAATGCGCCTCCGTCCTCAGTCAAACCGGAATTCTTCTTCCTCTCCGGTCGCGAGGTTGACGTGGACCTTGGGATAGTCCCCGGACATGTCGAACGCCAGGTATTCCACCCCCGTCCAGAAGTCCTGCTGATGGGACAGTTTCAGCTTTCCGAAAAAGAGATCGTCGCCGAAGATCGTATAGTCCGACGCGTCCGGTTCGCCGATGTAATACCTGCCCGCGCAGTCATACACGAGCGTCGGCTCTCCGCCCGGGTCGTCCCGGTTCACTGCATAGATCTTGCCGTTCGTATAGTCGACCGTCCCGAGCGGATAATACGGATCGTCGCTGAGCTTGACGGGATCGTACGGGGAGTAATAGATCTTCGTGTTCGTCAGCTGGAAGCAGTAGACCGCGTCCGCAGGAAGGGGCACCCGCTCGCACGTCCCGTCCGCAAGGATCCGGCAGACGTGTCCGCTCTTCCCTTCCCGGTCCCGCACATTGAACCAGAATTCCTCCCGGTTCCCGTCGTAATACCATTCGCCGAAGCCGCCCGTTCCCTCGAACGAAAACAGCGTCTTCGGGTTCCCGAACGTCATATCGTATTCGAGGAGTTCTCGCGGCGTATGGCAGAGGATCTTCCCGTCCCGGATGCACGTGATACAGTTCCCGTCCGGGACCTTCCGCTCGAACAGGATCTCGTCCGTTTTGACGTCCAGCGCGAGGAGGTAATAGGTCGTCTGCGTTGTTCTCGTCTCTTTGTCCGTGACGGTTTCACCGACCCGGAGATACACGACGTCATTTTCAGCCCCGTAGAATCCGGCCATACGGGATTTTCCCTCATAGACGGCTTTGACCGTGCCCTTGCTGAGGTCCGCCTTGAAGACCTTCGCATTCGCCGTGCCGAAGACGGCAAAATAGAAGAACCCGTCCTCCGTCGGACAGAAGGAAGCCGACTGCCCGCCTGCGGCAAAGGGGCATACGCCCGGATCATCGTGGCTGCACAGCGGATCGGGACAGACATACTCCATCCCGCCCTGCGTGAGATCGGTATAGACATAGGCGACTACCCCGGTGGTATGGGTCCTTCCGTCTTTGTCGGTCAGGGTCTTCTTTGCCTTGACGTGATAGTAATACCGGTCTCCGATCACGGTGTACTGTGACGAGATGATCCCGTCCCAGTCGTTTTTGTACGCCGGTTTGATCGTCTGCGTTTCTTCCGGCTCCCCGGCTTCCACAGGGGCGGGGTTGTCCGTCTCTGCGCCGTCGGATGCCGGATTCTGTTCCGCTGCAATCGGCGTTTCCTGCGCGGCGTTCATTTCCGCCGCCTCGTCCTTCCTCTTCGCCTCATTCTCCGCGCGGGCGGAATCGAGCTCGTTTTCGATCTCTGCGCGGGCGTCTCCCCGATAGCGGCAGCCGCAGACGGCCCCGGTCAAAAGCAGCGCGCAGAGGCACAGGCAGACCGCTCTTTTTTTCATGATGCGCTTCCTTTCTTTATTCTTGTCCTCTTCCGATATCCGGCAGATTCATCTCAGTCGGAACCGGACCCTGGATTCTCCCCATGCCCACGCCGACAAAACGACGAGCAGGATCGACGCCGCGCCCCATCCGAACAGCGCGCCGGGCGAATCCGTCACGGTCTTCGGCGCGAGCAGCTCCGCGATGCTGACGGTCTCGAACAGATCCACGCCGAGCGTCGAGAGCAGGGACGGGATGAAGATCACGGCGAACACCGCGGCGAACTGGGCGACCAGACGGTGGGTCAGCGCGGAGAATCCGGTGACGGCGGAACAGAGCGCGATCGATCCGAACAGGCGGATCAGCTCAAACCGCACGAGATACTGCCCGATGGACATGTCGAGACCCGTTCCCCGCAGGGCCGGGATGCTCATGAGTCCCGCGGAGAAGATCGTCGTGTCCGAGGTCCTATATACCTCGTAAAGATCCACCCCGGCGAAGAGGAGCCAGATCAGCACCGTGCCGATGAGCGCCGCGCCCCATTTGCTCCGCCAGGTCTTCGCCGTGCCGTTCTTCGCGGTGTGAAGGATGGACTTGAAGCCCGTGCGGTACTCCCGGACAAAGAGGTCCGAAAGTAAAATCGTCAGCAGCACGAGGAAAATATAGTCGAGCGGCTGTTGGAAGAGCCGCATGACAGCGGTCTCGTCCAGAAATTCGAGGTTGTCATAATTCGCCTGAAGGGCGGGGTCGTTCAGGTAGTCGAGCCGCTCCCGGATGCGCTCCAGCGGGGTTTCTACAAGACTGGCGTAGTTCTTCCGCTCACTGATCTCCCGAAATTCCGCGTATTCCATCTCGCCGTCCCGGTAGGCGGTCTGCGCGCGCTCGTAATCCGAGAAGCACTGATAGACGTACTGCTGCTCGTCTTCGACGTACCGGATCTTCTCCTCCGTCACCGGCCCGCGCAGCTGTTCCATGTAGTCCCGGTAGACCTCCCAGAACGCGCTTTCGTAGGGCTTGAAATACGCGTCGGAGACGAAATACTTCGCTCCCAGCGCGACGAGCGTGAGGCAGAGAAAGACCGGCAGGAACATGGATTTGCTCATCTCATAGCCGAACACGGACAGGGAATGCGCGCGGAAGCGAATCGCCCTCTCCGCTCTCCGGCGGCGCATCCTCCGCACGGGCAGCCGGAAGGAGAAGGTGCGGTAAGAATCCGCCCGCAGTCCGACGGCAAACGGCAGCCCGGCGAGCAGCCCGAAGACGATCAGCCCGAGCGCGATCAGGGCGGGGATCAGCCCGACGAGCTGTCCGCCGAGATTCAGGGCGCGGTAGCGGGTGAGGAGGAAGTCCCCGGCGGCGAGATCGACGAAATTGAACATGCGCAGATTGTAGAACAGGGAATCCGTCTGCCGCCCGGAGAGCCAGTAGCCGGCCGTGAGCAGGACGAGCAGGATGCCATAAACCGGGAGCTCGTGATCGAGGACCTGCCCGAGGATCACCACCAGCAAGTCGAACAGCAGAAACAGCGCGACCTGCACGGAAACCGTGAGCGCGAGGAACTGCCCCACCGACAGGGCGTAGGGACAGAACTCAAACGCGGAAAGCGCCTGGATCGGCATGGAGAGCGGGGAGAACCCGCGCGTCACGGCGATCACGGCGAGGGGGGAGAGCGTGAAGACGAGCGTCAGACAGACGGACACCAGCGCGGACACCGCGAGTTTTACGAGAATGAGCGGCGCAGTACCCCGTTTCGAGACGCGCAGGATGTTCACGATCCGGCTCCGCTTTTCTCCGAGCCACACGCCCGAGAAGACCGCCAGAGAGGCAAGCGCGAGCAAAATCGTCGGCACGCGCATCGAGAAGTATTCGTTCCACCCGAACTGACCCGCGGCGGGGATCTCCGTGTCCGCGAGCGGGCGGTAGTGCAGAATCAGCTGCGCCTGGTATTCGTAGACGTACGAGCCCTTTTCGACGTCGGGATCGCTGGCCCGCTTGACGGCGGAATCGACGACCCGCCGGATGTCCCGCCCGTAATTCCGGGAGCGCTCCGTGACGGCGCCGACATCGTCGAACAGCGCGGAATCCCCGTAGCCCGGCACGTCGATCAGGCGGTTCTCGAATTTCCCGGCTCCGAAGCGGGAGACGTCCCGGCGTTCCTGATAATCTTCGTAACAGGCGTCGTACTCCGCGCGGTTCAGGCTGTACGTATCGAGGAGCGCGTTCACGGCCTCCCGCACCTCGCCGCTGTTCTGCCAGTACGAGCCGGTATCGACGGCGGCGGCGACGAGATTGGCGAGCAGCAGCACGGCGAGCAGAATGAGATTGAACCGCGTGCGGAATTTCGACAATTCATGCCGGAAAAGGGGCAAGGCGCGCTCTTTTTGGAGACGCGTGACCTCCTCCGCGAGGATGGCATCCGGGTCCGCCGCTTCGTATTCTGCAAGCTCGCGGTTTCGGACATAGGGCATCGCCGCCGCGATCAGCGCGTCCATGGCGTCATTATCGCCCGTTTTTTTCATGTCAGCCATCGAACTCTCCCTCCGTCATCATCTTTTTCAGCGCGGCTTTTGCTCTTGATAGCCTTGCGTTGACCGCGGTTTCGGAAATTTTCAGTCTCTGCGCAATCATCCGGATGCTCATGTTGTGGTAGTATTTCAGGAGGATCACGTCGTGCTGTTCGTCGCTCAGCCGGTCGATGAACGATGCGATCTGCCGGCTGCGCTCCTCGTTCAGGACGATGTTCTCGGGGATCGCGGATTCGTCCGGGATCTCCCAGGCAAGGCCGTCCTCATCCTCATCGCCGTATCCGGACAACTGCTCCGTCGAAAGGGTCCGTTTTCTCCTGCGTTTCCGGAGGCGGTCCCTCGCGTTGTTTTTGGTATAGATCACCAGGAGGCGGATCCTGTCGCCTTCCGCGAGGTCCCGGAAATCCCCGAAATGGCGGTACGCCTCCATATAGGTATCGCTCACGGCCTCCTCCGCGTCTTCGCGGTTCCCGAGGAGGGAATACGCGATGGCGGTCAGGCGGGGCTTGTACCGGTCGATCATCTCGGCGAGGAGGTTCTCCCCGGCGGAATCGAGCGCGGTCAGGAAAGCTGGCAGCATGGGCGTATCACCTCCTTGTCCGAATGCTTTTCCCATATTCTATCTTATATTTTATCACAGGTTTCATCCGGATTTCAACCGCGTTTTTCCCGGATCCGGCAGGCGCGAGAAACGGACTGAAAACAGGTTTCACTTCCTATAACGTCGGTTTCGCAAAAAACTCACTCGAAAAATAAAAAAACCGAAAGATCGGCAGAATACACAGATCTTCCGGGCACGATTCGGGCAGAATGACGGGGGGTAACGATATACAGATTTCTTTATGAACAAATAGCATAAAACAAAAAAGTTTCGCATCAGACCTTGACAAACCAGGGAAACTAATGTATAATAGATTAAAACATAAGAGTTAAAGCGGAGTGCTGTCCATGCCAGAAAAATCAAAACGATTACGGCCGACACAGCTTCATTTCTATGTAAACGATCCGGAGCTTGACATGATCCGGGAAAAAATGAAGCAGGTGGGAACGGACAATATGAGCGGCTATCTGCGCAAGATGGCGATCGACGGCTGCGTCGTCCGTCTGGATATGAAGGAGTTGCGCGAGCTGACAAGGCTCCTCGGCAACATCGCGGGCAGTGAGAACCAGATCGCGAAACGGGCAAACGAAACCGGACATGTTTACGCCGAGGATCTCGAAGAAATCAGGAAAAACCAGGAACAGATCAAGGAAAACGTCAACAGAATCCTGATGTCGCTTGCAAACCTTCCATAAGGAAAAGCTCCGCAGGAGCGCAGCCGATTCTGAAAGAATCGTCCAGGGTCTCAGGGGCTTCCCTGACAAGCCGGGGGCAAGTGTGTACACGCTTGCATTGCTTGCCAATTATGTGCGCGCTCCCCGCTTTCCCATGATCCGATAACCGGTGCCGTTGTCAACGAGATTGTAAGAAGGAAAAGAAGAATATGGATGAAAAGAAAACGAAGGAAATCACGGAACTGACGCCGGAAGAGGAAGACGACCTGTTCGCGGAAGAAAACTGTCAGGCAAATGATGATGAGACACGGATCCCCGAATACTATTTCTCGAGCCCGGATCCGTATGCAAAGAGGAAGGTCCGTTCCGATGGCGCTTCCAGACACGACGTTTCTTTCGATAAAAACGGCAATATCGTCGTGAAGAATCTGTCCGCGTTCTGGCTGCCGGAAATCACGATCACGGACGAGATCGGCGGGACAGAATATACCGTCACCGGCAGTTACGAAGGAACGGAGACTCTTGACAAGAAGCTGAAAAGAATACTCGAACAGAACGCTGCCGAGGAAAAACCAGATATCCCGGAGGATGACCATGAACAGTGATTCCTCTCTGGATATATCCCCAAAACCCAATCCTGTACAGACAGTTGCCCAACAAGATAAGGAGGATCCCATGATACGGGCAACAGACAAAATCACGGCACTCTATTGCAGACTCTCACAAGAAGATTCCCTGGAAGGGGAGTCGAATTCGATTACGAATCAAAAAAACATCCTCGAGACCTTTGCACGCGAAAATCATTTCACGAACCTCTTCTTTTTCGTAGATGACGGTTACAGCGGGACCACCGCGAACCGTCCCGGTTTTCAGAAAATGTTGGAAGAGATCGAGAGTGACCGGGTTTCCACGGTCATCGTCAAAGACCTCAGCCGCTTTTTCCGGAATTCCGCGATGGCGGGAATGTACATCAATTTCACTTTCGCGGAACACGGCGTTCGCTTCATCGCCATCAACGACAATTATGACAGCATCGATCCGAACAGCGTCAACAACGACTTCGCAGGGATCAAAAACTGGTTCAACGAGTTTTATGCCAGAGACACGAGCAGAAAGATCCGCTCTGTCAACAAGGCGAAGGGTGAACGAGGAGAGACGCTGACATACAACATTCCGTACGGATATCGAAAAAACCCGGAGAATCCGAAGGAATGGATCGTGGATGATGAAGCCGCGCAGGTGGTGAAGAAAATCTTCACGCTCTGCATGGAAGGGCGAGGCCCGAGTCAGATCGCGGATCAGCTTGAGAAAGACAGAATACTCACCCCCACTGCCTACAAAGAAAAGCAGGGCATGGGTACCCCGCATCTCACACCGGAGAATCCCCATCACTGGGACAAGCGCACCATCATCGGCATTTTGGAACGGATGGAGTACATCGGCGCGACGGTAAACTTCAAAACCTACAGCAACTCGATCTGGGATAAGAAGAGACGGGTGATTCCCGTCGAGAACCGAAAGGTTTTCTTCGGCACACACCCG
>JAFZPN010000051.1 GCA_017550315.1 Clostridia bacterium | reverse complement strand
GGCGAGGGTGAGAGTCCCATGAGGCTGGCCAGCAACCAGCCGTCTGTCTGACGCCTGCCTCCGGGGGAGTCTGGGACAAAAGCGGAGACTTACACAAAACGACTTATAACCGCCCGCAGGGGAGGTGCGTCCATTTCGGATCATCCTCCCCGCGGACTTACATACACCACCGAAGGGAGACATTACCATGACCGTCAAACGCGGTGAAGTCTATACCGCCGACCTGTCCGGCAGTATAGGACATGAGCAGACAGGAACCCGGCCTGTGATTGTGATCCAAAACGACAAGGCAAACCAAAAGAGCGGAACCGTCGTTGTCGCCTGTATCACGAGTAAAAAACAGGCAAGAAGATTTCCCACCCACATATCCATCCGTCTGCGGGAAGGGAAGTTGAGCCTGTTCTCGAGAGTAATGCTGGAGCAGATCCGTACCATCGATAAGAGCCGCATCCTGAAATGGATCGGTCAGGCCGACGACAGCACCATGCGTGTCCTCAACCATGTCCTGTCATACAGCCTCGACCTTACAGTTCAGGAGAATCCTGAACGCCATGACCAGATTTGAAGAGATAGGCATCGACCGTCAGAAAGCCAGCCGTTCCGTCAGCGAAGCCAACAGGAACTTCGACCATTCCTGCACGCTCTGCTGCACCACTGGAAAGCGTATCCTCTGCGACCGATGCGGTATATCCCATGCGCATGATAATGTCCTCGAGCTGCTCGCCACTGCCCGTGGGACAGGCAGAAGAAAATAATGAAAGAATCCCGCAGCCGGACAAAGATCGCTCCTCACGATTCTCATCGGCAGGGGATTCAAGAAAGGATTACAGAATGGAAACAAACCTCAATAGCACGGCGGCTCAGAATCAGGCAAACCTTGAGCAACCCCGGCAAACGAAGATCATCATCCGCCGCACTTTCGGAGATCAAAGTCTTCTCGAAATCTATGCCGATTATTTGGCGGGGAAGATTCTCGAGGAGATGAATCAGGTTAAGGAACTTGCTCGCAATCCGACATGAGTTCGGACATGATAGTTCGCAGTTCCGGAAGATCATCAGAAATTTTCCCATACAAGCCGGAGGTTGACGCCCTCATAATTATGGACGATCCGATTCCGAAGTCCGTAGGTTTCGTTCCACGGGACTTCCGGATGTGCTGTTGTGAATTCGCTGCTCATGTTATGACAGAGCTCTCCAATTTGACTGAGATTGAAGACGCAGGCTTCGACAAGCATGGAGTTTCCGGAAAACGAATCGTAGTCTTTCTCAGCAGAGTAACGGAGAACCTTATCAATGCAGGTGAGGATCAAATCGATACGATCTTTATCTTGCATAAATGGTCACTCCCGTGTCCTGAATTTCCCGCGCGATTCGCGATCCGCTCTCGATATGCCTCACATCAAAGATATCGACAGGACGTTCTACGGCATGGTGAATCGCTTCGGTAAAACCGAGAAAACGAAGTCCTTTCAGCCCGGAATCGACCAAAAGATCCACGTCACTTGTGTCTGTTGCAGAGCCTTTGGCAAAGGAACCAAACAAGACGGCATGGCGGATGTCATAACGAGCAAAAATCGGTGTCAGCAGATCCGAAATGTCTTGGACTGTGGAATGACTTCCCATGGCACGCCCCTCCTTTCAGGTATCTCAAGTAAAGTATAGCAGAGATGAGAGAAAAAGTAAAGTCTTTTCACAGATTTCCAGAGCGGATCCAGAGGAATGGCTCTGCAACTTCCGCGAACGAAGAGGATATCCAGATGATATCCCTTTATAGATCCCGGTTTTTCCGTCTCTGTTTGGATCAGTGAATTCCCAGACCGTTACCTGGCTTTCCCTCCAAGACGTTCAATTTCGGCGCGATCTTCTGCGTCGGTGAATACATTTTGCTTCAGAGCGTCCTGCGTTTCTCCGAATGGACGCAGCGGAACATTGTCGTCAGACGACTGTGCCTGTAGCACTTTGGAAGAGGCGGTGTCAGAACGGTGAAGGATATGCGTATCGTAGAAATCAGCAATGGTTATGATCATGGGATGCACCGGATAGTGCTTCAAATTCCCAGTCACAAGAGGCGCGCTGCAGAACCGGGCCACTTCAAAAAAGGCACGATCCGTCTCGTCTGGGAATTGCACATCGGAAACGGCGGGCGGTGTGACCGACAGACCGCTGGATTCGATGTAATCCAGAATAGAGGAAACCATGGACTCAGAAAACTTGAATTTTGGACGGAGCAAAACGTCCTTGTATTCAAACATCATCCGGGCATCGTAACACAGGGTGATTTTCCCGGAGATCACTTCACGCAAGAGAGCGGAAGCCTTTCCTTGCGGAGTCCAGAAAGCAGAGACGAGGACATTGGTGTCATATACAGCGAGCATCATGTCTTAGACCGCCGTTCCTCTCTTGCTGCCTGGATTTCAGCTTCGATTTCTTCCTCAGACATAAAGCCGTTATCCTCGGCGATTTTCCTCATCGCATTGAAAGAGATCATGGCTTTTGCCTGACGAACGGCGCGAAGCACTTCTTCAAAATTGTCCTCAGAGATGTCGAGCATCAGTACGGTAGGCTTGCCGTTGTTGGTGATGACGGCTTCTCCGGCAGACTGGATGTGGTCACAGATGCTTTTGGTTTCGGTACGCAGGTCGCGGATAGAGTAGAAGTTCATGGGTACACCTCCTTGCACAATATAGTATATACGATTGAGTACACATTGTCAAGGGGAAAAGAGAAAGTTATCAGAAAAATAACAGATCCGACAGCAGAGAAGCTGGACACGGGAACCCGGATGTGGTATCCTGTCCCCGATCCCAACCACTCTGCTCGGAACAGGAGAGAGAATGAAAAACATAGAGCAGAGAAGAATCAAAGCGGCTTGCTACTGCTGCCTCAGCGATGACGACGCCCAGGACGGTACGTCGGTGTCCATAGAAACGCAGACCAAAATCCTCGGAGACTACTGCCGCGATCACGGCATGGAAATCTTCAACTACTATAAAGATGATGGATTCACAGGCACGAATTTCAACCGCCCTGCCTTCAAAAGAATGATGCAGGATATCGATGACGGACTGGTCAATACTGTGGTGGTGAAGGATCTCAGCCGGTTTGGAAGAGAACACCTTCAAGTGGGGAATTACTTGCAGATGGTCTTTCCGAACAAACATGTTCGCTTCATCGCCATCGGAGACGACGTCGATTCCGACCGAGGCAGTCTGGACTACGATCTGATGATTCCAATCAAAAACATCTTCAATGAGTATTATCCCGCAGACTGCTCCAGAAAAACAAGGCAGGCATTCGTCACGAAAGCTGCCAACGGCGAGTTTATCGGCTCGCAGGCCCCATACGGATACCGCAAATCAAAAGAGGATAAGCACATTCTTGAACCCGACGAGAAAACCGCAGGGATCATCACATGGATTTTTGAGATGGCGGCGTATCAGGGATATGGGTACAACAAAATCGCGAGAGTCTTAACCGAGAAGAAAATCATCACTCCGGCGGCATATCAGGCCCAACAGGCCGGACGCGCTTACAGCCGAGAGCCGACGGAATGGAACCTGACGACAATCTACCATATCTTCTCGAACGAAACCTACCTCGGACACCTCGTCAGCGGCAAACGCAGGATCGCCTCCTTCAAAAACAAGAAGGTGATCCATAAGCCGGAGGACGAATGGATCGTCGTGGAGAACCGCTTCCCGCCGCTCGTGACCGAACAGTTATGGAACGCCGCGCATGAGAGGCTGAAAACCCGGAAACGTGAAACGAAAAACGGATTCGTCAACATCTTTGCGGGACTTGTAAAGTGCGGGGACTGTGGATATGCGCTCGGCCTAACAAATGCCAAGACACAGAAGAATTATTTCGTGTGTCAGACATACAGCAAGAAAGGAAAGGATTACTGCTCCAGCCACTACATCACCTACGATGATCTGTATGAGGCGGTCCTCCTCGACGTAAAGCAAATGCTCTGTGCGGTATGGAAAGACAGGGAAGCGTTCAAGGAGAAGGTTCTGCAAAGAATCAGCGAAACCGACAGCACCGGACGTCAGATGATGGAGCGTGAAGTTGTTGATCTCACTAAAAAGATCGAAGAGCTTTCCGTCAGATATGATCGGCTCTACGATGACCGCCTTGACGGTTTGTTGTCAGACAGGAAGTTCAAGGAGATGTCAGAACGGGTTGAAACGGAACAATGCCGAGCCGAGGAACGCCTCACAGAACTGAAAAGTTCCCTCAATAACAATACTGATATCCGGCAGAATTTAAGTGATTTTCTTGAAATAACTGATCGGTATCAGGAAATCAAGACGCTTGACAGAGAAATGCTGAACCGCCTGATTGCATCCATTACGGTCGGGAAAAAGACCCAAACGGAACGTGGAACTGCACAAGAAATCACAGTTAATTACCGGTTCATTGGTGCACTGTGATGAAAAAAATAGCGTAATTACTTCCCTAACTACAGCCTCAGGTCACTGGTTCAAGTCCAGTAGGGGGAGTAATAGGGAAAGCCGTTTCGCTACGCACCTCTAGCTCAGTTGGTAGAGCAATTGACTCTTAATCAGTGGGTCCAGGGTTCGAGTCCCTGGAGGTGCATGAGAAACGGTTCTTTCTCAAAGCTGGGGCATTAGCGCAGTTGGGAGCGCACAACACTGGCAGTGTTGGGGTCACGAGTTCGAGTCTCGTATGCTCCAATCGCTTTCTCCGAAAGCGGAAAGAAGCACTTCAGAGCAATTTGAGGTGCTTCTTTCGTTTGTAGGCGCACCCCTCTGCGCAAATCAGAAAATTAGCAGATCCGCGCCGGCGTATTGGCAAAAAATGGCAATATCGCTGTATCCCCCCCTCTTCGCCGGAAGGCGCGTTTTGAGTGAAGGAAGGGATACGGGCGTCCGAAAATCGAATAGAATTCATGTGAAAAAGTTCGTAGGATTGACCTCCATCCTCACATGAACGCGAGCCAGACTGATTTCATCCGGGATCATAATCTGGCTCTTTTTTCATTTCAGAAAGTCGGTGAAACGCTTGCATCAAAGCCAAATATGAACGTTACACGAAATTCTGTCCAAGTTGGGCAGAATTAAAACCACGAAATTGTGACCAACTTGGGTACAATTTCCGGAATAATGAAAAATCAACTTGTGTTCAAGTTGGACACAAGTTGAGGTCAATGAAAGGAGACTAAAATGCCGATTTATAGAGCGGAGAAGAACAAGGACTATACGGTCATGAGCAACGCCCATCTGAAGGACACGCGGCTGAGCCTGAAAGCGAAGGGGTTGCTGTCGTACATGCTGTCCCTCCCCGACGACTGGAAGTTTTCCACGCGTGGGCTTGTGGCGCATTGCCGGGAAGGGGCGGACGCCGTCCGGGTAGCGCTGAAAGAATTGGAGGCTGCGGGCTATCTGCGCCGGACGCGGATCCGGTCGGGGAACGGGAGTTTTACGGAGGAGGAGTGGGAAATCCACGAGATTCCGGAGAAGAATTTTTCGGGAAACACGGCGTACGGAGGAGCCACGATCGGAGAATCCTGTCGCGGCCGACCCGGATCAGGGAAATCCGACACTACTAAATACTAAAGAGAATAAATACTAAAAGACTAAGAACTAAAACTATCAATTACGGACGCTCTCTTTATCGTCATCCTCCTTCCGTCCGTCACGCGCGCGCGAGGACCGGGAAAACCCCGTCTTGGAAAACTCAGGGGAGGACGGACGGAAAAGAGACGGGAGAGCGAATCACGACGTGGGGGTAGGAACGAGATCATGATGGAGTATCAGTACCCCTTTGGGAAATGTCGATTATCCGACTGCCAAGACGAAATCGGAATCATATGCGCGGAAAAATGAATCTCATTTGAAATGATCGTCAAAACGCACAAAACACATCAATGAGATTTGTGATGTTTGACGGTATATTGAGCTGACGGTCAAAAATCCAGAAAGAGAGGACAAACAGCATGAATAACGAGAATCTGGCAATCACTGCCCTGATCGGCTCTTACGACGGGTCAGAGCTGGAGGGGCTTGAGCCGCTGAAGGAGGGAGCGGATTTCTTCTTTCCAGCGATTGAATGCGCGAAACGGCTCGGGTATCAAAATCCAAGGGACGCGATCCGCCGCCACTGCAAACGGGAGACAAAAACGGTCGACGAAATCGTCGTGATAGGCAAGCGGAAGGACGGCAGCGACGCCGTGCAGGTGATCCACCGAAAATACATCTGCGAGGCGGACTTCTACCGGCTGCTGTTCCATTCCTGGACAACACTCGGGGAGCAGTTTGCCGACTGGCTGATGGACGAAGTGCTGCCCTCGATCCGTGTCAACGGTTTCTATTATGGCAGAAAGTTCACATACCTGCTCCATCGGAGCTTGGAGGCGGAGAAGGAGGCAAAAGCCGGTATGATCCCGCCGGAGGAAGCGGATGCGATTCGAAAAGCGTTCTATGAGGAGGTCGATGTTCTGGCGGAGAAAATCAAGAAGCTTAGGGCGAAGGAGCCCCCCGCGTCGTGAAACGGTACGGTATATGCGAGTCCCCCGGAGAAAAAAGCTCCGGGGGATTTTCGTAAAGTCAGCTGTAAATCAGCTCCGCGAGGACGATTTCTTCCGCCTGCGCGTGACACGCATTCATAAGCCCGACCCATTTCAGCGGATCGGCGGCTTTCAGTTCCTCGGTCACCCCGGCGTCCTTCACCAGGGCGGGAAGAATAGATTCGATCCTTCGCTTTGCGGCGGCTTCGATTTCGAGAAGGTGGGGGAATAAGCTTTCCGATAGGGTCATCCGGTTGTACAGGATCGGGCGATGCTCCTTGAGAAACCGTTTCCGCATACGTCCGTATTTTACGATGGGCGGCGTTTCGGTCAGCTTGAGGTCGGGGATGAAATAGTCTCCGCAGGGAATGTATTCGATCATGGCGCGCTCCTTTCTGCCGGGTGGCGGGGACATTGAAACACATTCCCGCCCGGAGCGCAAGGATGGCAATTCCCATCAGGGTTCCAGATTGTCCTCGCTGAACAGAGGGGAATCGAAAAACTCTGTCAGGCTGATGCTGAGTCCCTGACATAATTCATGAAGCACGCGCAGGACAACGGAATCATAGGTGCAGTTTACAAGATTTCCGATGGTCGATTTCGGTACGCCGCACCGCTTGTACAGCGCATACTGCGTCATGTTCTTCTCGGCAAGCAGTTCCTTCAACCGTTCGCTGACCGCCTGATTCAAATACATTTCTCTTGACCGCCTTGTTATGGTGATAAGAGTAAAGGGAGGGCGACATCATTGACGATGGAATAAGAAAACGCTGTACTGAATGAAACTGGAGACAAGCCGGACAAGCTCGCTGTTCTGTTGGTCGAACCGGGTCAGTATCCCAAAACGGTTTTTCTTAAGAGGAACCCGATTCTTTTTGGAAACCGCTCTTTGGAGCGTCTTTGTAGCGTAAATCGAAGTCAAAGAGAGTTTTTCATCACATATCCTTGATTTTTGGACTGTTTATTCAGCGGTTCCCTAAATGTCGTAAATGAGATGCACAACTTCTCGGCTTCGATTCTCCTCATCGCCCCAAGATACAGTCAAGGAGACGCAGATCGGAAAGACCCGCGCCTCCATTTTCAGAAGATGAACTTGATTATACCCAGCAGCTTACCTTCTCTTTGCGATCCAGGCAGAGCCGAGAAGCGTGATAAGAAGGATGAATCCTCCGTTGACAAAGGATCCGCAGCCGGACTTTGAAGCCGAAGCGGAAGTTCCGGTGTCGGCCGCCGCGGGTTCCGGGCTGGCGGGAGTATCGTTTGATGCCTCGGCCGGTTCGGGTTCGGAAGCAGGTTCAGCCGGTTCTTCCGTCTTCGCCGGTTCCGTCGCCTCTTCGGCCTTGGCGGGTTCTTCCTTCTTACCCTCCTTAATCGTGAAATCAATGGAGTCGATCACGTCATATCCGTCGTTTGACAGTAGGAACATCGTATAATCGCCCGCCGGGAGATCCGCCACGTCGTCCCGGTCCGCGTTGTGCGTCTCACCCTTGATGCTGACAGGCTCCATCGGCGTGTGCCCTTCCGCCACATAATACCAGTAGATCGAGGCAATACCGCCGCCGGGAACTTCATCCTTAAGGTACAGCCCGACCCAGTCCTTGCCTTCGCCATTGGCCGTCACGAGAATATCGTCGCCTTCTGTGTAAGAGTATTTGTCGAGTTCCAGCGTTGTAATAACGGTGATGTCGATGGAATCGAACGGTTCGTATCCGTCGTTGAGGAGCAGCCAGACCGTGTATTCTCCCGGAGGCAGGCCTTCGTATTCAGCCCTGCTGTTGCTGCGCGTTTCGCGGATATCCACCGCTTCGCCCGGTTCCGCATCCTGCGCGACGTAGTACCAGTAAATCGAGGCGGGACTGCCGGGTGTCTCACCGCGTGCGTAGATGCCGACCCAGTCGGTTCCTTCGCCGGAAGCGGTGACGAGGATATCCTCATTCTGTCCGTAGACGGTCTTCGGAAGCGTGAGGTACTTCTCAGCAGCCGACGCGGTAACTGCCAGACAGAGCGCGGTGACAACTGACAGAAACAGGATCGCGCCGATCTTCATGGAATGCTTATTCATGGTGGTCTTTCCTTTCTTTGTGATGAAATTCGGATATGTCAAAGGAACGCCGCGTTCCTTTCGGGTGCTTTATTCTTTTCTTCTCCGGGTCAAAACCGCTGCCGCGCAGACAGCCGGAAAGACGAGTGCTGAACCGGTGCCGAGTGCGGAGGCGCAGCCCTTTGTCCCTTCGTCGGGCAGGGAATCCGTTTCCGGAGCCGGTTTATCCGTAGGTTCCGCCTCTTTCCCGTCCGTTTCGGGAACGCTTTCGGCAGGAGCGGACACCGTGATGTTTTCCCACGCGCCCGGAACCGCGTACTGCGCAGACGCCGTCCATTCGCCGGTCACAAAGTTCCTTCCGCGTACCGTGAGCGCATTTTCGGATACTTCCACGAAAAGCCCTTCCGACCCGTAGAGATACTCTCCCGGCACGACATTGTATCCCGTCCAGAGATATCCGACCGCGGAGGTGTTGAACGCGGAGAACGTCCGTTTTCCGTCCCCAGCGAACATTTCGTTGTAAGAGCAGAGTTCCCAGTGGCTGTGCCCGTTGAAGAACACCGTCTGCGGATAGCGGGAAAAGATCTGTGCGACTTTGTCTCCGTTCGAGATCCCCCACCAGCCTTCCTCGGGCGTACTCCCGGCCACGGTATTCACAATGGATTCATGGCAGAAAACGAAGATGGGCTTCTTTGGATCGGCGTCCTCGGCGAGCTTTTCCTCAAGCCAGGTCAGCTCCTTTTTGGGGATGGACTGGGGGGCGCCTTCCGTTTCAAACGCGAGGAAAATGAAATGATACCCGCCGATCCAGAGATCGTAATACGCGCTTTCGTTTCCGGAGAACGCTCCGAAGATTTCGATCTGCTTCTTGTATCCCTTGTTCATGGACACGTCGTGATTGCCGATAACATAATGGATCGGAGGAACGTTTTTCCGGCTCCCGACGATCTCTTCGACACGCCTGTACTCCGATTCCCACCCGTGATCCGCAATATCCCCCACCGCAACGATTGCCGCGCTGTCCGGGCAAACCGCCGCAATGTCATCGAGCATCATGCCGAGATGCCGGTTGTGGTCGTGATTCGGATCATCCGTCACGTGCCAGTCGCTCGTCACCTGAAATCGCAGAAGGATCTCTCCAGCGGTATAGGGCCGGGTTCCTTCCGGCAGAGATACGGAGACATAGGGGGATCGGCCGAACCGGTTCTCCCCGCAGGCGAGAATTTCCTCCGCGCCTTCAGGAACCGTCAGATACTGCGGGAGCGTGAATTCGACGGAGGATGTTGAAGCGTGGGCTTTCGCGAGGCGGGTATATCCGGGGAGCGGCTCTCCGTCCTTTCCCCAGAACAGGAGAAAATCTTCCGCTTCGGCTCCCTCCCCGGCGGGTTCGAGCCTTACGGTTCCGCCGGCAAATCCCTCCGACGCAGACTCCAACCGGCAGCTGAGCCCGGCAGGCGCGTTGGGGATTTTCGCTTCGCGAACGGTAATATCGACGGAAGTGACAGGGGATCCCGATCTGCATTCATCGTCGAAAAGGCAGGCCGTATACTCTCCTGCGGAAAGACTCCCCGAATCCGGTTTCAAGGTCACATTTGTTCCGCTCTTCTCCGGTGTCAGGACAAACGACGCGAGCGGATCAGCCGTTATGGGATCCTCGCCTTTCCGGAACAGTCCGACCCATTCACCGCCCGAGCCGAAGACCCTGACGGACAGAGCATCCCCTTCGTAGACAGAATCCGCCGCGGCCGCGATCCTGTTTTCTTTCGGGGGCAGGACTATGATATCCACGGATTCCGACACCGTGTATCCATCGTTCAGCAGCAGGAAGACGGTGTAGGCTCCGCCGGGCAGCGACGCGTATTCCGGCCGATTGTTGCTGCGCGTCTTTCTGATATTGACGGGTTCTCCGGGTTCAGCGTCCCCGGCGACGTAATACCAGTAAATCGAGGCGGGACTGCCTGGCGTCTCACCGCGCGCGTAGATACCGACCCAGTCTTTTCCCTCACCGAAAGCGGTGACAAATATGTCCTCGCCTTCCTCGTAAACGGTTTTGTCAGTAGAGAGTCCGGGTGGCGCCGCGGACAGACCGCTCGGAAGCAGCATCATCGGCACGGCCAACGCAGTTGTCAGCAAGCCGCGCAAAAGCCTGTTCATCGGTTCGTACCTCCTGTTCTGTCTGTCGTGATCGTCGAAAAGCTTTCCGATCCGGAATCACAGTTCAGCATACAGACACAAATATATAATATCATACTTGACCCGAAAAATCAAGGGGTTACGATGGACAGCGGATTGGAATCGCTCCAGAAAGCAGTAAGCAGTAGACGGAGATATACAGGCCGTTTACTATTTCAACGATCCAGTCGCGCTGATTTGCAACGAAGAAGGGAAGATCAACGGGATGAGAGCTAACCGCGCCGTTTACGACGAAGACGGGGAGATGGTGGACATAATCTGCGGGAAGTTCCTGATTACAGGCTTGGGGGAGGAAGATTTCTCCTCCCTCCCGAAGGATATGCAGGAGAAATACGAGAAGATGTTCCATTCCCCGGAGGCCTTCTTCAAACTTGCCGGAAAGATCATTGCCATATCGAAGGAAAGGAGCCCACCATTGTTCAAAGAGTAAAAATTTCTATGCGTCAGAAATCCTGAAAAAACAATATGATGCGCGGGATGAGAATTTCGCAAATGCTCGCGAAGTCAGGAATATGTTTGAGGCAGCAGTTGTCAGACAAGCGGATCGACTGTACGGAACTACGGAGCTTTCGGACAAGGAGTTACAAACCCTTGAAGCGGAGGATTTTCGTGCGCCGTCAATTGTGATCGAATCGGAGTGATTCATTCCTCGCTGAAAAATACCTGTTCCTCACCCGGCAGCCATCTTTCCTTCATCAGATCCCGGAACAGATCCCTTAACCCCATCAGCACAAAGCCGAGGAGGTTCTGGGATTGTTTGGCGGGATCTTTCTTCGTATGCCAATTGTGCGGATGAACCAGAAGGGTTCCATCTGCCGTTAGTAGAGATGTTTTATCCAATCCCGCTCCAAAAAAACCATCGAGGGGGGAAGCTTCAACAAGGACGGAATTGCCGGTCGCAAGCAACGCATCTACGAACTCTATATCAGACTGCAGTTTAGCCAGATTTCCATGGAAGAGGATTTCTCTAACATTGGCGTCCCAGACGCTTTGATCGAACCCAGTTACAAGACGTCCCAGATGTTTATCCTTCTGCGGATCTGGCTTATCCATGATAGAGAGGTAGGAATCCATGTCTCGAGGGCTTATCTCCGTGGAAATGGCTCGCGGAACCCGTGTTCTCGGCAAAACCAAGTAAAATTTCAAATCTCCCTTTTCATTTGCCGCTTCATGGTGTATAATGGAAGCAAGGAAGGATACTCCACGAGGAGACAGTATCATGAACATCGTTTACATGTTTGCCGATCAGCTGAGAAGGCAGTCCTGCGGTTATGCCGGGGACAACCGCGCAGAGACGCCGAACATCGACCGTCTTGCCCGGGAATCCTGCGAGCTCTCGAACGCCGTATCGGGGCATCCCGTCTGCGCTCCTTACCGGGCTTCGCTCTTCACCGGCAAGTATACGACCTCCACCGGGATGGTCATCAATGAGATCCGCATCTCCCCGGAACACGATACGTTCGCCAAGGTCCTCTCCCGCGCGGGGTACGAGACGGCCTACATCGGCAAATGGCATCTCTACGCGAACGAGCTCGGGAACCACTTCGATCCGAAGAACTCCTACATCCCCGCAGGGCCGGACCGGCTGGGCTTCGACGGGTTCTTCGCCGGGTACAATTTCCACCACGAAAACTACGGCGAGAATTCCTACTATCACCTGAACTCTCCGGAAAAGATCCACTACGGAGAAAGCGCGTACGAGCCCGACTGCCAGACGGATATGGCGATCCGGGAGCTCGAGCGACTGGCGAAAGGGGACAAGCCATTTGCTCTTTTCCTCTCCCTCGGTACGCCGCACGACCCGTGGGACGAGAACAACGTGCCTCCGGAATGGCTCGCGCAGTTCCGGGACACGGAATTCACCCTCCCCGACAACTATCTGCCCGAAAACGATCCCCACGCCGACGGATGGGCGCGGCTCTCACCGAAGGAGCGGGAGCGGATCCCCGCCTGGATGCGGGTCTATTATGCCATGGTCGCCAACGTCGACTACAATGTCGGCCGGATGTGCGCGGCGATCGAACGGCTCGGGATCGAGGAGGACACGGTCTTCGTCTTCACCTCCGATCACGGCGAGCTCTTCGGCGCGCATGGGCGGCGGGCAAAGAACATCTTCTACGAGGAGGCCGTCCGCGTGCCGTTCCTCATGCGCTGCCCGGGTACGATCCCGGAAGGTCCCTGTGACGTCTGCCTCAACACGGTCGACGTGATGCCGACGCTCTGCTCCCTCTGCGGTCTGCCGATCCCGG
The DNA here is from genome assembly GCA_017550315.1 of Clostridia bacterium. Taxonomy (GTDB): domain Bacteria; phylum Bacillota; class Clostridia; order Oscillospirales; family CAG-272; genus UMGS1696. The sequence goes on along the minus strand of JAFZPN010000051.1, from coordinate 45,960 downwards.
CGGAAGTCGAGGGCCATGATCTTTCGGTTGTTCTCCGCGGAAAGCCCGGCGCGGCTGAACCGGACGGCGCGCTCATGATGGGGACCGGCGCGACGGCGGACTGGGGCGAGGGATACGAATGGCGCGCGTTCCGCACGAAGCGGTACACCTACGCCGTCTATCGCAAAGACGGAGAAGAACACCTCTACGACAACGTCGCCGATCCTTTGCAGAGGAGGAACCTCGTCGGAGAAGCGGCCTATGCGCCCGTCCTCGCCGATCTGAAAAGCAAAATGGCCGCCGAAATGGCCCGTGTAAACGACAAATTCCATCCGGTCAGCTACTACCGGGAGAACTGGGTCGAGGACCGGATCATTCAGCGCACCAAAGCCGACTGAAGAACGCCTGCACGAAAGGACGGAAATCATGGAACGAAAACCAAACATCCTCTGGATCTGCACCGATCAGCAGCGGCGGGACACGCTCGGCTGTTACGGCAATCCCTTTACGCATACGCCACACATCGACGCTCTTGCCACGGAGGGAGTACTGTTCGACGGTATGTATTCCCAGAGCCCGGTCTGCGCGCCGGCAAGGGCCAGTTTTCTCTCCGGCCGCTATCCCCGCACCTGCGGCGTGCGGCAGAACGGACAGAACATCCCGGAGACGGAACTGCTTCTGCCCCGCCTTTTCGCGGACAACGGATATGTCTGCGGTCTCTCCGGGAAGCTGCACATCAGCGTCTGCTCTCCCGCCGTCCAGCCGGACATGGAACGCCGCATCGACGACGGCTACTCCTTCTTCTCGTGGTCGCACCATCCGGCGGCTGCAGGAAGGGGCAACTGGTCCGGCAATGCCTACACCAACTGGCTGACGGCACAGGGACTGGACTTTAAGACGGATCCGTTCCCGGACTGCCGTTACGTGCGGTACGGGATGCCGACGGAGTATTCCCAGACGACATGGTGCTTTAACGAGGCGATGCGTTTCATCGGGGAGCAGGAGCCGGATCAGCCGTGGCTGTTTTCGATCAACTGCTACGACCCCCATCATCCCTTTGATCCCCCGGCGGAATATCTGGAACGGTACCGCCCGATGCTTGACGAAATCCCGCTCCCGGATTATGTGCCCGGCGAGTTGGAGAGCAAATCCGTCTTCCAGCGACATGATCACGAGGGGGCATACAACACGCCGGGACACCTGGCCTACGACGAGATGACGGAAACGGATCACCGCTGGCTCAGGGCTGCATACTGGGCGATGGTCGATCAGATCGACGCGGGCGTCGGGCGGATCGTGAACTATTTAAAATCCATCGGGCAGTACGAGAACACGATCGTGATCTTCACCTCCGACCACGGCGAATCGCTCGGCGATCACGGCATCTACCTCAAGGGGCCGTACTGCTATGAAAACGCCGTTCACATCCCGTTTGTGATCCACTGGCCGGGACACACGCTCCGCGGCGTGAGACGGGAGGCGCTCGTCGAGATGGTGGACCTCGCGCCGACGCTCTGCGAAGCGGTCGGGATCGGGATCCCCGTCTCGTTCCAGGGACGGTCCTTCCTCGGGCTGCTCACGGACGAAGCCGCGCCGGATCACCATCGGAACAGCGTTTACAGCGAGTATTACAATTCCAACATCAACCACCGGGATCCGCTCGCCTTTCTCACCATGGTTTGCGACGGAAGGTGGAAGCTTGTGAAGGTGCATGGAACGGACACGCTCGACATTCCCGGCAGCGAGTTGTACGACCTAGAATCCGATCCCGGCGAGCATGTCAACCTGTACGGCAAACCGGAAGCTGCCGCGGAACAAAAGCGGATGCTCGAGGTGCTCGCCGACCGGATGGCGCAGACCGCGGATCCGCTGCCGGTGCGCCGCGCTTTCTGGTGACAGGAAGACGCGGAAACTGCCCCTTCGCGCGTTTTACACAGCTCGGAGCGTCCGCAAACGGCAGCGCTGATGGGGGAGACATACGAAAAACCGTCCCCGGTTCAATCAGCTGAAAGAGGAGGGCTTTTTCGGACATCATGTATTGTTCGGCTGTAATATAGGTGCGGCCATTCATGTAGATTGGATTTCGGGCTTTATACCATTGAGAAAAGATGTTGTTTTCTTCGCAGGGATCAGCTTTCCAAAATGTGATGTACCTCAATTCTGTACACTCATCGACCTTATCAGAGAGCCAGTTAATATCGTAACGGTTGTAGTATTTTGCTTTGTGCGGGGCAAGGATACCAAGATTGCCCAGATCCATCGCTCGAGCGTATAAGAAAGAGACAGCATCAAGCGCATAAATACTCGCCAAAAAAATATTATACAAACAGACATCATTTTGTCCGTTTTTTTGTGCCAAAAACCAAGAAAAAGCAGTGAAAAGAATCGCCCGGAGCCTCATCCTGCAAGATCGGAGCAAAAATAGCTCTAAATCGCGCTGAAACTGCATGAATACGTATTCATCGTCTCAAATTTTCGGACGAAGTTTCGTTTGGAAATCCACGAGAAAAAGCGGTAGAATAGTTGAGAACCAGAGAGACTCGCTCATTGAAAGCAGAAGAAAACGTCCCAGCAAGAAAGCCGTTCCCGGCCGGCTCGGAGGCCATCACGAAACACGACGTGGGGGTCTCAGCAACTACGAACGTCCTCCGCCAAGCGAAGAAGGATGCGAAATGTGGAAGTTACGTAAAAATAAATATTATTCATTCGCGTCAAATCTTGCGTGATTTTCTCACTCAAAATCCCCGGAAGACGGGCGAGATGAAACCGCCGGACGCGAATCCTGCAATCCGGCGGTAAGTCCCGTGCCTTACATGCCTGATTCTGCATGAATACGTATTCAAGGGCTCAAATAAACGCGCAAGTTTTTGTCTGGTTATTGCGGTCAATAGATGTTACAATATGGCCGTAATGAGAAGGCGCATCGTGCAGCAACACCTTTACAAATTGGTTACAGAGGTTCTTGAGACAACCGGCCGGAAAGGAGGGGGATTCATGAATGAAAGAATATACACAAATTGTGCCAGAAATTAATAATATACAAAAGTGCCACCATGTGGCATGGTTTCGAGGACCAAAATCGTCTCAAAACAGCAGTTTTGAAGGGAAACGGAAGTCAGACTGCATAAATGAAGGGGAAATCCCTTCGGGAGGCTTGAAATCTGAATGAATACGCATACACATCCTCAAAAAAGTATGCCAGCTACTGTCCTCGCTTTTGCCGACAATAGGTGATAGAATATTGACGTTAGCAGGAACACATCTGTTCGTTGACAACTGAATAAGACACCCCGGCACGAAACCCGTACCCGAGCGACACAGGAACCGCCGCCATGACGAGGGAAACCTCCGAGCGATCTCCGGAATCCTGTAATCCGGTGTTGGTAAACCGGATCGCCATGACGATACGGGGGATAATGAAACTTGCTCACGCTCTCTCAAGGACTGGAGGGAAGCCCCGTCGAAAAAAAGGCGGAGTTATGCAGCCGGACCGCGGCAGCCGGGGAGTCTGTGAAGCAGGACCCCTCCCAAATCACGACGTGGGGGTCCGTCTGAAACTGTACACCTCGTCAGGGTGCTTAACTGAACGATCATAATACGAAAGGGGAATTACGATTTGAAAAAGAAAGAGAACAAACATGAAAGAGAAGAAGAGAAGGAGGAAAACCGTACGAAGATCATCGTCACCCGCGTATTCGGGGACCGGGACTTTCTCGATCTCTACGCGGACTACGCGGCGGATATGATCCGGCGTAAAATCGCCGAATCCGCGAAAACAGCCGGATAACGGCAGCGAAAAAGGAAGAAGGGAGGATTGACACGGGCAGGGAACGGGGGTATAATGGAGATACCCCCACACCGCTCTGCTCGGAAAGGGATATTATGATACTTACAGAGCAGAGAAGAATCAAGGCGGCTTGCTACTGCCGCCTGAGTGACGACGACGCGGCGGACGGCACGTCGATTTCCATCGCCACGCAGACCAAGCTCCTCGGCGATTACTGCCGGGAGCACGGATACGAAATCCACGATTTCTATCAGGACGACGGCTACACCGGCACGAACTTCGAGAGACCGGCGTTCAAGCGGATGATGGCGGACGCGGATGCCGGCGCGGTCAACACCATCGTGGTCAAAGACCTGTCCCGCTTCGGCAGGGAGCATCTGCAGGTCGGACAGTACTTACAGGTCATCCTCCCCGAGAAGGGAATCCGGTTCATTGCCGTCGGGGATGACGTCGATTCGGCGAAGGGAAGTCTCGATTACGACCTCATGGTCCCGATCAAGAATATCTTCAACGAATACTACCCGGCGGACTGTTCGCGCAAGACCCGGCAGGCGCTCAAAACGAAGGCGGAAAACGGCGAGTTTATCGCGGCACGCGCCCCGTACGGCTACCGCAAATCCAAAGAGGACAAGCATATCCTCGAAATCGACGAGCGGACGGCTCCGATCGTCAAAGAAATCTTCGAGATGGCGGCGTATCAGGGCTACGGCTACGACAAGATCGCCCGCATCCTGAAAGCGCGGAAGATCCTCACCCCGTCTGCCTATGTCGCGGAGACCGAAGGCAGACCGACGGCAAAAGACCCGTACGAGTGGAATCTGACTTCCGTCTATACGATGCTCGCCAACCGGACCTATCTCGGGCACTGCGTCAACGGCAAGAGGACCGTCCTCTCGTTCAAGAACAAAAAGGTCGTCCGCAAGACGGAAGACCAGTGGATCGTCGTCGAGAACGCTTTCCCGCCAATCATCACGGAACAGCTGTGGAACGACGCGCACGAAAGACTGAAAACGCGGAAGCACGAAAGCCGGACCGGATTCGTCAACATCTTCGCCGGACTCCTGAAATGCGAAACCTGCGGATACAGTCTCGTCCTGTCGAATACGAAGGACCACACGAATTACTACGTCTGCAACACCTACAAGAAAAAAGGCCCGGACGCCTGCACAAGCCACTACATCCGGTACGACGAACTGTATTCCACCGTGCTCGCGGACATACAGAAGGTGTCCGCTGCGGCGTGGGAGGACCGGGAAACGCTGATCGCGATGATCCTCGCCCGGATGGACGACGGCGGAGACTCCGGACGGAAGCAGCTGGAACGGGAGCGAGACGAGCTGACCGGGAAGATCGCGGACCTTGACCGGATGTACAAGCAGCTGTATGGCGACCGGTTCAAAGGCGTGCTGTCCGAAAGAAAGTTCACGGAACTCGCCGGGGACTGCGAGGCGGCGCAGACGAAGGCGGAAGAGCGTCTCGCGGAGGTAAAACGTGCCCTCGAAGAACAGCGGGAAGCAGAGGACGGCGCGGAGAAGTTCGCCGATCTCGCCGCGGAGTATGCCGACATGACGGAGCTGAACAGGGAAGTCCTGAATCGCCTGATCGCCTCGATCACCGTGGGCGACCGCGTCCGGGAAAACGGAAGGACCACGCAGAAGATCACAATCCGATACAAGTTTATCGGAACATTTTGATTGCAGAGGAGCCACAGGGAAAAAGTATCCCTTTCACCGGCACCGGGTCCAGGGTTCGAGTCCCTGAAGGTGCAAGCGAAACGGTCCTTTCTGAAACCGGGGCATTAGCGCAGCTGGGAGCGCACAACACTGGCAGTGTTGGGGTCACGGGTTCGAGTCCCGTATGCTCCATGGAACTAATAAAGAAGCACTTCAGAGCGATTTGAGGCGCTTCTTTGTTTTTCGGGTGGCAGAGCAGATTTGATCCGGCTGGGGCAAGGGTGCGGCGGTGGTCACAGCTCTGCCATCGGTATATTCCTTCCTCTCCGCTTTGTCAAGATGAAGTTTGGGATAAGAATCCACCCCGCAGGAGGGGGATCTGCGAGACGGATAAAAGGAGCGCAGGATGTGAATACCGGAAAACAACGGTTTTCAGAGAAAAACGATTGACGGCAGGCGCAGGATATGGTATACTATCCATGATCTCCGGCCGAGCACGGCATGGAAAACATCTCCCTTTTCAGGGTGTCAAACAGGAGGTTCATCCATGATCAGAACAGAAATCGTCACGCTTACGACCATCCCCGCGACCGCATACAGGCAGAAACTCCCGTCCGGAGGCTCCGGGATCGTGATCCTTCGGGACGATGCGCCTCAGCCGGGCATCGCCTCCATCAGCAAAACTTCCGGCGAGCCGATCCTGACCCGCAACACTTCCGCGAAGCTCTTCCCCAAAAAGGCGTTTCGGGAAGCCATGGAACTGACCGCCGGCCTTCCGTACCGCAAACGCGGCATTCCCGCCGCACCTGACGCCGCTCCCGAGACACCTGAGGAAGCGGTTGAACCCGCTCTCGAAGCGGTCGTTGACGGCAAGGATTATGCAAAAATCGTCGACACCTATCTCGACAAGACCGGAAAGCTCTCTTACGCTTTATTGAACAAGGATCTGATCGGCTTCGCCCACCGCAGCAGCAAGGTGCGCGACATGATCGCCGACAAAGCGGCGGAGGACGAGATCCGCCTGTATATCATCGGATCGAAGTTCAGAAGCATCACCGGGAATCGGGATCTGGACGACGCGCAGATCCTGAAGATCGCGGAGCTTCTCGATGAAGTCAGCCCGAAAGGCGTGTTCAAAGAACTGAACGAAGAACTCCGGAAGAAGCTGAAGAAATAAGCCCGGGCGCGGCATCTCTCAAACCGCTGCCTCAGCGGGCGGCATGACAAAGTTTTGGGCCTTTGGCCAGGATTCTAAAAACTGTCGGTTAACCGGCAGTTTTTTCTTTCCCGGGATCATGTTTGCGCATTATTTCATCATCCGGTCTTGACAGGGGAGCCGGTTTGATAGTACAATACAAGCGGTAGAGGGAAACGGGATGATCGAGCACGGACGGTCCCGCCTTATCCGATCGGGCGGTTGATGAAGTCCCGTTGCCGCGCTGCCGGGGAGCGGGGATATCCGGATCTCTTCCGACGGCATCGATACCTGAAAGTCATAAGTTCTATGCAACCATCCTGCCGCCGCGGGACTGCGGACAGATCGTGGGCGGGCAGGATTGCCATGGGGTGAAATATGAGCAAAGAAGAGAAACAGAGCGCCGGATCCAAATGGAAGGCGGCATGGGGCCACATCGTCCATAACCCGACGTTTACGATCAGGGAGCAATTCGGCTATTCCTCCGGCATCATGGGGAATTCCATGGCGCAGGATGTGGAGGCCTACGCGCTGACGCTGTTCCTGACCCGGTTCATGGGGATCGCGGCGTCCTTCGTCATCATCCTCGAAATGGTGGCCAAGATCGCCAACATCATCGTGGACCCGCTGGCGGGCGTGATCCTCGACCGAAAAGGGAAGAACGGCAGGAGCCGGGCGAAGGCCTTCACGCTCGTCATGCCGCTGCCGCTCGCGGTCTCGTCGATCCTGCTCTTCGTCGTGCCCGGGATCGGGCTCACGGCCAGGATCGTCTACGTATTCGTGTTCTATCTGCTTTACTGCATCACGGACGGCTTCTACGACATGGCGCTGTCCACCATTTCGGCCAGAATGACCACGAATCCGAAGGACCGGAAAAATTTCTACACCGTAGCGCAGTTCGCGTCGACCCTCGGGGGAATGCTCCCGAGCGGCCTGATCCCGATCTTCGTCGCGATCTACATGGAGAAGGAAGCCCTGATCTACCTGCTCTTCGCGATCTTCTTTGGCGTCGCGGGCTTCGCGCTCATGATCATCCCGTATTTCACGCTCCGCGAAAAGACGGCGGCCGCCTGGCGGAAGGAGGCGCCGATCGCGCTGAATTTCAAGGCGCTGATGCTGAACAGACCGATGTGGTGCCTGATTTTGTCCCAGATCGTGGATTCGGTCCGGCAGGTGTGCTATTCGGGACTCGCGTACTTCTATCTCGAGACGCTCGGATCGTTCTGGATGGCGTCGGTCGCGGGCACGATCTCGGCGACGCTCTCCTATCTCGGCATTGCCGCGGTGCCCTTCATCGGCGCAAAGCTCTCCTCCCGCGACATCATCATGTACGGCTACTTCTACACCGGGATCCTCTACATCCTCTTCCTGCTCATCGGTTATAAATCGCTGCTCGTGGTCGCACTGATCGTCGGCTTTGCCGGACTGCCGAACGGCGCGATGAGCTCGTCGAGGAACATCCTGCTCGCGGATTCCACGGACTATATGGAATACATGACCTGGAAGAAGTACGGCGAGCCGGTCCGGTCGGAGGCCATGGTGTTCGCGCTCCGGTCCACCGCGTCGAGGATCAGCGGATTCTGGAAGAGCCTCCTCTTCCCGGCCGGGTTGGTGCTCATTGGCTATGTCAGCGCGAAATCCTTCGGCTCGACGACCATCAGCGTGGTCCAGTCGACCGAGACGCTGAACGGCATCTTCTATCTCATCACGGTCTCGGGCATCGTCGGAAACATCGTCCCGGGGATCATCATGTCGTTTGATCACTATACGGGCAAGCGCAAGGAAAAGATCCTCGAAGAGCTTTACGAGATGCGGGCCGAGAGGCAGGCGGAATGGGATAAAGAACATCCGGCTGTGACGGAGCCTGCGGAAGGAGGGAGCGAGGCATGAAGAGCGGAAAGGAAAAGAAGTCCCTCAAAAGAATACTCCGCTGCGCGGCGGCTGCTTTGCTCGCGCTGACGATCCTTGGTTTGTCCGCCGGGTGCGCGAAGGAAAACAAATACGTCAACGTCGGCGTGGAGATGTCGACGGCGGGGATGAGCCTCTATCTCACCAATACGGTGAACGGATTCCAGCGGATCTCGAATTACGTCTTTTTCTCCCCCTCCCCCGAGGCTTCGCTGGACAAGATCCGGCAGGAAAAGCAGGGGATCGATATCACCTACCTGCAGGCAAAGGATCTCGGACAGATCCGTGCGGGAGACGGGCTCACGGTCGTGTTCCCGGACTGCTTCGACGCGGACGGGGAACTGAAGGGCGTCTGGGTGGCCAAAGACGCGTGGCTTGAGAACGCGCCGAACTACTCCTACAAATTCATCCTCGGGCTGGCGATGAGCGCGGATTACCGGGTGTCGCACATGAACATGTCCTACGCGGACGCACTCGAATCCGTCCGGGGCGTGCGGGACATCGACTGGGAGAGGTACCCCGAAGTCATGCAGTACTGCGCCGTCTACGCGCTCTCAAACAAGGAGGAGCTCGCGGATGAGGCGTTTGCCGTCAAGGACGCCGCGGAACTGCTCGCCCTGTTCGAGGGATTTGCCGAGGGATCAGGTGAGGGCTACGCGCTCTGCCGGGAGGCGTATGCGAAGGTTGGCGGAGAAGATACGGAATCCTTTGAAAAGCTGTTCGATTTCTCGCTGGCCGTCCGCGCGCTCGAAGAAGCGACCCGGCCACAGTGACGGGAAAAATGGGAACGACGGGAAAGGGGGAGACAAGCGATGGATAAAACGAAAAAGAAGAGATGGAAAATCGTTCTGCCGGCGGTCCTCGGCGTCGTGATCGCGGCGGGAGCGGTTGCCGCAGCCGTTCTGCCCGTCACCTATCGGGTCGATCGGTCGTGGATCGTGAAAAATCCGGATTACCACGTATCCGTGGAGACGAGGGACGGATACACGACGCTCGTGAAAAAGGATGCCGCCGGGAACGTTCTGGACGGTGACTTCAAGGTGATCGGCTTCACGGACACTCACCTCGACCACAAAAGGGAAAAGGGAAACGTCACGCTGGAATACGTCATCCGGAACATCGTGAACGAAAAGCCGGATCTCGTCGTCTTCGTCGGGGACAACATCACCTCCTCCTTCAACGCCCGGCGCGCGAAACAGCTCTGCCGTGTGATGGAAGAGCTCGGGGTGTACTGGACCTGCGTGCTCGGGAACCACGAGGGCGACAACCGGTGGAGCATATCCCGGGAGAAGATGGTAAAACTCTTTGCCTCCTATCCGCACTGCCTGATCGAGGCAGATGAAAAGCATACCGCGGACAGGGAGACGGTCTGGGGTTACGGAAACCACGTGATCAATCTCGCGGATGCCGAAGGGCGCCTCACGCGCTCGCTGTTTTTCCTCGACGGCGGGAGCGATATGACCGAGGCGGATCAGGAAAAGTATGCTGATGAGATCGCGGCGGGAAGCGGACGAGCGGACGATTATGTGAAGGAGAGCCAGATCAAATGGTACCGGGAGAACGTGGCCGCCATTGAAGCCGTCAACACGTCGCGCGGCGTCGGAGAGGTCCCGTCGACGGTCTTCGTCCACATCCCGCTCCCGGAATATCGGATCGCCTACGAAAAACTGACGGGCGAGACGGAAGTCTCCCAGACGAATGTGCCCGCGTATGACATCCCGGACGAAGACGGCGACGTGATGCTCATGGGGCAGCGGCGCGAGGGGATCTGCTGCTCCGGACACAACAGCGGCCTCTTTGACGCGCTTCTCGACGCCGGCTCGACGGATCTCGTCGTCTGCGGCCATGACCACATCAACGATTTCGTCCTGCGGTATCGGGGCGTGGTCCTGTCGTACAACGTGCCGTCCGGGTATTCGAGCTACAATCTCTACACGAAAAAGATCTCAAACGACCTGCTCCAGGGCTATACGCGCTACACGTTCCGCGCCGACGGCAGCTTTGATCTCGAACAGCTCCACAACGCCGATCTCTGGCCCGATGCGCAGGCGGGGATCCGGCAGCTGTACGATTAGTCCGGCAGTCGGGCGACATCCAAAAAGAAAGGACCGCACATCATGCTCATCACACCGCTGCCGGACGGGATCTCCGCCCGGATCGAAGAACAGGCCGCGCGTCTCCGGGAGGAAATCGAAAATGCTCCGTCCGTCCCCGCGCGGGAAAAGACGTATTATATCCGCGCGGACGGCGACGACTGTGCGGACGGCAGGACCCCCGCCACGGCGTGGAAAACGGCACGGGAGCCGGAGAGACGCGGACTCGGGGCTGGATCGCTGGTCCTGTTCCGCCGGGGCGATCTCTTCCGGGGCGGATTCCGCGCACTCCCGGGCGTGACCTATTCCTCCTACGGGGAAGGGGCGAAACCGCGGATCACCGCCTCCCCCTTCGACGGCGCGAAGACCGGATCGTGGACCGAGGTCTGCCCCTCCGTCTGGCGGTACAGCGAGAAGATTCGGGACGACTGCGGCGGGATCGTCTTTGACGGCGGGCCGCTTTGCGGACTCAAAAAGGTCGTGAGCTGGGAGAGCGGCGAGCCCGTCGATTCCGTGACCCGCGAGCCCTTCCGTGGGTATTTCGACCTCACCGGCGACCTCTCCTTCTGGCACGATCTCGGCAGGGAAGCCATCCGTGCGGAGGAGGGCGGGTACGTATATCTGCGCTCCGAGAGGGGCAATCCCGCCCGTCGCTTCCGGGAGATCGAATTCCTCCCGCGCGTCCACGGCATCACGATCGGCGGAGACAATGTTACCATCGACGGGCTGTGCGTCCGGTACTGCGGCGCGCACGGGATCGCGGCGGGGACGGTAAACGGGCTGACCGTGCGCAACTCCGTCTTCGGCTGGATCGGCGGCGGGCTGCAATACTACCGGGGCGGGCGTCCCGTGCGCTTCGGCAACGGCGTCGAGATCTACGGCGGCTGCACGGACTATACCGTGGAGCGGTGCCATGTCTTCCAGTGCTACGACGCCGGGCTGACTTTCCAGTATTCCTCCGGCGGCCGGGATCCCATCTGCATGGACGGCGTCTCCTTCCGGGAAAACCTGATCGAGGACTGCGTCTATTCGGTCGAATACTTCCTCGGCAAGCCGGAAGACCCTGATGTAAGCCGCATCATGCGCTGGATCGGGATCGAGGGCAACCTCATGCGCCGCGCCGGGTACGGGTGGGGCATCCAGCGGCCCGACAAACTGACGCCCGCGCACATCAAGTCCTGGGATCACGAAAACCGCTGCGGCAGGGATTTCGTCATCGAAAACAATCTCTTCGACCGCGGCCGCGCCATGATGCTCCACGTCTCCGCCGCGCGGGAGGAATGGCTGCCCGCGTTCCGGAACAACCGGTATATCCAGTACCGCGGCGCGGATCTCGGGCGGATCGGACCGCTCCCGACGTCCATGGCCGCCTACCGGGAGGACGCCGTACCCGCATCGCTGGGCGAGGAGACCTTCTATTCTGTCTGATTCTTCTATAAACAAAAACGAGGCTGTCGCAATAACAAAGCTGATGCTGGTTGACTCCCCTATCAAGCTACAGCTTGTCATTGCGAGGAGCGATCCCTAAGGATCGCGACATGGCAATCTCTCCGGTATTGAGAAGCACAGCAGAAACCGGGTGCCAATATCGGACAAGCTGTACCCTTCATTGTCACCAATACTCTGCATCCATCTTCAGTTTTGGAGAGATTGCCACGTCAGGCGTCTCAGGACGCCTTCCTCGCAATGACAAAGTGAAGTTTGAAATGTTCAATATCCGGAACCCGGTTTCAAAATACTTGCTTTTCTTGACAGGAAAGCTCTGAAAAACCAAGATGGCTGTCGCATTCCCTTTTGTCGGGTTACTGCGACAGCCTCATTTCATTCGGTCAGATACAGCTCACAGCTTTTCGAGCATCTCGTCCGCGCGGGCGATCAGCGGGTCGAAGCGGCGTTTCCGTTCCGCGGCGGAGGGCTCGAGATAGGAGAGATACGCGGGCTGGGAGGCGTAGTAGCCGCTGTCCTCCTTGTTCCGCTCGGCGGTCCATTCCGCTTTTTTCTTCTCGAGCAGCGCCTTTGCGTCACCCGGACGTCCAAGCTCACCGTACAGGCGCGCGCGGAGCAGCACATCGGGGGAGGTGTCGGCCACGTGCGCGATGGTCGCGTCGGCAGCGGAGACTTCATCGGGATCGTCCGGGGAGAGGGCTTTGCGGCATTCCGCCTCGCCGAGCATGGCCCGCAGATACGGACCTTCTCCGCTGATCGAGCCGTCGAGCCAGTCGGGAATGGTCCGCGCGGCGGAATAGGCGTCCCGGGCGGCGGCGAGATCCCCGGCGTCGCGCAGTTTGTCTCCAAGCGCGCACTGGGCTTCGATGTAGCGCATCGCGATGGCGGCCTCGCTGCCTTCGCCCGGACGGAAATGATGCGACCGGAGCAGAGCGAGCGCCGCTTCCGGATTCCCGCCCCGGCTGTACGCGCGGCAGAGCTCCATCGCGGTGTCGTCCCGCAGAGAAGCGGGATCCGCATACGCGAGGATGAGGGAGGCGGTTTTCTCGGGATCCTCCCCTTCCGTGTTCATCAGATACGCGCATTCCCACACGACGGTCGCGAGCTCTTGATGGGCTTCGTCCGGGCAGAAGGGATCCGCGCCGAGGCTCTTTTGAAGGATTCCGATCGCCGCTTTCCGCTCGCCTTTGCGCCAGAGACAGAGCGCGCGGCCGCGGAGAGTGGGCCGGTGTGTGCCGTTCTCCCAGAGCGCCTCTGCTTCGTCGTACCGCCTCTGCCCGTATCGCAGGACGCCGAGCAGATAGCGGGCGTAGAGGTCCCCGGGATCCCGTGCGACGGCTTGTTCCAGCGCGGCGGCTTCGGCGGGACGGTGGGGGAAGCGGCGTCCCACGGAGAGGCGGGCAGGCTTCCGGCCGGCGAGATAATAGAGGGATGCGGAGCAGGCGGGATCGCGGCGGATGGCTTCGTCGAGGAGGCGCATGGCTTCGATTGAGAGTCCGGCATCGAGAAGATCCGCGGCGACGTCGAGCACGGTTTCGTCGACGCGGCGCACGGAGGCAAACCATTCGTCCGCCGATTGATCGCCCGCACAGACCCTCGCCCAGCCGAGATCGCTGTCCGGCGCTTCTCCAATATGCCGCGGATAGGGCAGCGGGGCGCCGATCCGGCTTGCCAGCACGGTTTGGATCGCCTTGATCGGTCCGTCCGCACCGCGCTGAACGGCTTCTTCCGCGAGCCGGATCGCGTCGGGGATGTCGGAGCGGCGGCAGGCGAGGATAGCGGCCCGCGTGAGAGCCCATGCGGCGCTGTCCCGGCTCCAGGCGGCCTTGCGGTACCGGTCGTAGGCCTCGTCGAAACGGCCCTGCCGCTCGAGTGTGAGGCCGAGAAGGACATGGATCCGCCCGGATGCGGGGTTTTGATTCAGGACATCGAGGATCGCGAGGGCGTCCGTGAGTTCCCGCTCCGCCTCCGCATACAGACCGCGGGCGATGCGGCACTCCGCGAGGGAGAGGGCGGCGGGGACCATCGAGGGATCCAGTTCCAGCGCGCGGCGGAAATAGACCTCCGCATCGGAGCGCGGATCCCGGTACTGCAACAGATGCTCGCCCAGACTGTACGCCTCGAAGGGACGCTGGACGTCGGCGGGCAGCGGATAGCCGTGGATCAGCCGGGGCTCCTGCCTCGGGAACGGACCGTCCGTGTAGTCGGCGATCTTCTCCCCGTCCTCCTCGATCTCGATCCGCCAGCCCGCGCCGGCGGGACGTGCGAGGGGAAGCCGGATCACGGCGGGACCGTCCGCGGAGACGGTTTCGCGGCAGAGCGTCCCGCCGCCGTCCGTGAGCATGACCGTCAGGGAAGAGGCCGCGCGGGTCAGGCCGAGCGTGAGCCGATCCTCCCGGACGGAGACGGCGAGGTCGCGGCTTGCGTAATCCGGGATGCCGGTCCCGGCGAGGGGGATCCAGAACTGGCTGAACGCTTTGGTCTCATAGGGTTCGAGCCAGGTGAAGTCCGGCTGGTTGTCGGTGTAGGTCCCGGCCATGAGCTCGCAGTACGGGCCGTCGGTGTCCGTGAGCTTCTTCTCCCAGTCGTGCGCGTTCTGATCCTGCCCCCAGGTAAACATCTTCTTGCCGGGCGCGATGTGGTGATCCGCCACGTGCAGCACGCCCGCGTCGCGGCCTTCGTCATAGCCGCCGAAGAAGTCGAAGCGGGACGGCGCGGCGAAATAGGAGGTCGCGTGCGGCGCGTTCCAGATCCGGGAGATGTCCGTCCCCTCGCCGAAGTCGCAGCCGCCGTAATTCCCGGACGCGATCGGCCAGTCGGCGGAGCAGGAGCGGTAGTGATGGACCACGTGATCCACGTCGTGCGGGAAGAAGAGCCGGTAATCGGGATTGACGGAGACGGCGGCGTTCTCCCACCACAGGAAAGGGTGGCGCAGCTCGGTGCGGTTGGTGAGGAGGACCTTTGTCTCGAGGAGCAGCCGGTCCGGGTACAGGCACACGCCGACGGTCCCGCGCATCCGGTAGAAGGGATCGGAATCGGAGAGCCAGACCGTCGCGGAGCCGTCCTCCCCCTCCTCCACGGTCCAGTCCGCCGGCATGTAGGTGGCGGGGCGGTGATGGAAGGGCCAGTTGAACTCCACGCCGCCCGAGATCCACGAGCCGAGATCCCCGATGAGGGCGGGTTTGATGACGTGCTGGCGGTAAAAGATGTCGTAATCGTTCCGCTTGTCCCGCGCCGAGAAGATCCTTCCGCCGAGCGCGGGGAGCACGGTGACCTCGAGCCAGTCATTTTCCAGCGTGACGGCTTCGTAGTCCGTCGGGACCGCCTCCTCGGCGCAGGGGGAGGACGTGACGGCGTTCGGAAAGGGGTTGCCGGAGGTGCCCTGATGGTTCCGGGTTTCGGCGAATAGGGGGAGCGTTTCGTAATCCGATTCGGGATAGGTGGGGATGGTCAGCGTCCCGATACGGACTTTGACCGGATGGTAACGCATAGTCTTCTCCTTTCAGAGCTCTTGCGCGGCGCTCATTCCGCCGCCAGCTTCAGCATCCTCGCGACCTCGGGCGTCGGGTTCTCGATGTCCACCGCGCTGCCCACGATGATCGTCGGGAGGGCGCCGTGTTCGAGATGCACCCGGGACCGGATCTCCTCGTTCTCGTCATGCCCGCCGAGGCCGCTGTATCCGAACGGGACGCAGAGCTTCCCGAACAGGAATTTGTTCAAATCGCACTTCCCGGTGCGCGCGAGCGGCTCGCCGTTGAGGCTGAAGTCGAAGAGATGCACCTGCGCGAAGGAGAGCTTCTGCATGGTGATCTCGTTCAGTCCTTCGCCGCCTACCGCCAGACCGCCGTGGATCCGGGAAACGTGGTCGATCAGGCGGGCCATGCCTTCCGTCGAGGTGGTGTTGTCGATAAGGCAGTTGTCGAGGTTGTACGAGCAGAGCGTCACGTCGGTGAAGACGGCGTCGGTCCCGTAGTCGAGCTGTGCGAGGGCCCGGTCGATGTTCTCCGCGAGGATCGCCCGCCACAGCGCAAGTCCGGGATGGATTTTCACCATGACGTTGTACTGCCGGTTCTCGTCGAGGGATTTGTTGGTATGCGGCATGGGGATCCCCCAGCTCCAGCCGGGGAAGGTGCCGTTTTCGATCTCGCGGTATTTGAAGTCGCCGACATATTTGTATTCCGGCATGCTCGGGTCCATGTCGACGCTGTTCGCGTGCGGCATGACGTGGAAGCCGAGGCCGCGGGCAAAGCGGAGATATTCCTTGAACGCCTCGCTCGGGGTGAAGTCCGGGTAGCACTGATCGTAGCCGTGGATGCGCCAGTGCGGGACGTGGAGCAGGACGGTCTTCGGATCGACGCGGGCGGCCAGGGCTTTGAGAAGCTCGATATCGGTCGGTGCCCAGGAGAGCGCGAGGCGGATGTCGTGCTGCCAAGAGGGACGCCGGCGCTCGTCTTTTTCGAGGGAATACGCCCGCCAGAGCCAGTCGCGGTATGCGGCCGCGGGGACCTGCCAGCCGCCTTCAAAGACGTTGACGCGCCAGACCAGCCCGCCGGCGGAGAGGGAGCGGTCGAGGGGCCCCCATGCCTCCGAATCGAAGGAGATCGATTGATGCTCGCCGGTCACGAGGGATTTCGCGCGGTAGGCCGTATCCCGGCAATGGACAGAGAATCCGCCCTCCTCGTCGTGCAGGATACAGAGCCCGGCTTCCCAGCGGTGCGGCCAGATCCAGCGGCGGTTTTTGATGAGGCTGTCCTCCGGGTCCATGTCGATCCCCTGGAAGAAGGGCGCGGTGAGCTTCATTTCATGCCGGAATCCGGATACGGTCCAGCGCGCGGCCAGAACGCCGTAGCGCGCCGAGGAGACCTCCGGCTCTATGCATAGATCGCCGTTTTCTTCGTCCTCCGAAATCGTGAGGACGCCGACCCCGTCGAGCGCGTCGAAGCGGATCTCGGCACAGGTGTCGGAGAGGGCGGTGCAGGTGATCTTTCCCTGCGGACAGGTTTTGATCGCGCGCCGATCCCCGCCCCGATAGACGATCTCGAGCACAGGGGAGTCCTTCGCCGCCTCCGTGAGGTATTCCCGGCCGTCCTTGCACCGCAGGGAGACGAGCGCGCCGGATGCGAAGGTGGCGTCGAGGGTTTTCGTGGATACGGTGATGGTTGTGCCGTTGACTTGAATCATGGAAAACACCGCCTTTCGGTTGGTATGAATCAGAGATTTAAACCCGGACCGTGACCGTGTTGCTCCCGTTCTTCGAGAGCGTCATAGACGCGGGGATCTCCCGGCCGCCGGCATAGATCCGGAGCGCGTAATCGCCGCAGAACCCGCGGAAGGAGACGGTCCCGTCCTGTGCCTTCAGAGTGACGTCGGTGTGCCAGTCCTCGCGGATCAGCTTTTTCAGGCGGCGGAACGCGGGCTTCTCGCTCATGTCGAACCGGAGCAGCCCGCCGTAGAATACGTTCTCTCCCGCGCTCATGTCTCCGGGGACGGCGTTGTAGGCATATCCGTCCACTACGTTCCAGTAGATGACCGCCTCCATTGTAGGATGGCTGAAGAACGCCGTGTAGACGCCTTCGATCAGGTCGGCCTGGATCTCTTCGTCTTCTTCGGCGGCGGAATACGCCGGGATCGTCATCTCCGTGATCTGCTCCGCCAGCCCGAGCGGGGCGTAGGTGTCCATCAGCTTGAGGAGGATCTCCGGGTTGTACCGCGTCGCCGCCATCGAAGGTTCGCTCGCGAGCGGGAAGAAGCTGTGGAACTGCATCCCGATCGAATCGATGTGCCGGATGCCGCCCCGCATCAGACGCTCGATCTGCATGTAATAGGCGTGCCGGTTGTTGTAGGACTCCGGCCACCAGACATTGTAGTCGTTGATGATGAGGCGGTTCCGCGGAAAATACCGGTCCGCCTCCTGAAAACTCCATTCGAGGAAGTCCGGCGCGTAGAAGAACGCGGATTTCGCGCGCTGCAGGGTCTCGTTGGTCACTTCAAAGCTCGGGATCGCGTCGGCATACCGCTCGGCGATTTCCCGGAACCGGCGGTCGAGCTTCTGCTTGTGTTCCTCGACCGTTGCGCCTGCGAGCCAAGCCGGGGTGAAGCTGTCGTAATTCAGACAGTGGCATTTCGGCTCGATCCCGCGCTCCCGGCAGTATGCGAGACAGAGATCGGGCGCGGGACGGCGGTACACGCGGGGAGAATCCTTCGCGAAGCGCGGCTGACCCTCGACGGGTTCGAGATCGCTCCAGTAGAAGGGCAGGGTCGCCAGGTTGAACACCTCCGGGAACTTCTCCCGGTACAGGGCGTTCTTCTCTTCGCACTCAAACTCGTCGAGCATGAAGAGATTGGCCCCGAAGCGGAATTCGTGGTTCTTCTGCTCGGCCCTGACGGTGATGTCGTCAGGCAGGGTCGCGTCCGATGTGATCCGGACGACGGCGTCCCGCTTGCGATTTTCTTCGATGCCGCTGTGGATCCTGTCCCGGACGGATGCCTTCTGTTCGTCAAAGTATTTGAGCGCCGTGTCGCGTCTGGACATATTGTGCCTCCCTGATGTTCATCGGATGGGATTGGTTGTGATTCCATTATAACCCCCCGTCCCCCCGCTGTCAACCCGCGCGGCGCGGAAACCGAAAAATCGGCGCAAAAAACCGGCGTCCGGCGGAACTTTTTGCCTCCCCGCGGCGTCTAACAGACAGAAAATGCAAAATGCGAGGTGAACCTCATGAAACATACCCGCCTGACGGCCATCCTGCTTCTGTTTGCCATGCTCCTCTCCCTGGCGGGCTGCGCCGATCGGCCTGCATCCGAACCCACGCCGGAGCCGGAAGTCCCCGCGTCCTCGGATCTGATGGCGGAGATCACGCCCTCCGACGAGGCGGACGCGCCCGAGATCCCTTCCGACAACATCGGTCAGGCCGGTTTTGCCGTGCGGCTCCTCCAAAACAGCCTCGCGGACGGGGAAAACACCCTCGTCTCCCCGCTGTCCGTGCTGAGCGCGCTCGCCATGACCGCAAACGGCGCGAAGGGGGAAACCCTCACCGAGATGGAAACTACCCTCGGCATGTCCGCGGACGCGCTCAACGCGTATTTCCGCTCGCTGCGGGAAAAGCTGGCAGAGGATCGGGACGGGCTGCGCTTTCATCTGGCCAACTCGATCTGGTTCACCGACGACGAACGCTTCGCGGTGAATCCGGACTTCCTCGAGACGAACGCCGACTTTTACGGTGCGGGCGTTTACCGGGCTCCGTTTGACGAGGGCACCTTGCGGGAGATCAACAGTTGGGTGAATGATAACACCGACGGTATGATTCCGGCGATTCACGACGAGATCCCGGACACGGCGGTCATGTACCTTATCAACGCGTTGGCGTTCGAGGGTGATTGGGTCCACCCCTATTATGTGTATCAGGTCTTCCCGGGCGAATTCACGCGCGAGGACGGGGAGAAGAAGACCGTCGATTTGATGCATGCCGAGGAGCACGTCTATCTCGAAGACGGAGACGCCGCCGTCGGGTTTATCAAATACTATCAGGGCAGGCAGTACGCCTTCGCCGCGCTTCTGCCGAAAGAAGGGACGAGCGTCGCCGATTATGTAAACACCCTCGACGGGGAGCGGCTCCTGCGCGTCCTCGCCTCCTCGCGCATTGCTTCGGTGGAAACCGCCCTGCCGAAGTTCGAGGCGGAATACAGCACGGAGCTGTCCGAGGTCCTCGCCGCGATGGGGATGCCGACCGCCTTTGACAGGGATGCCGCAGACTTCACGGGCATCGGAACGTCCGCGGTAGGCAATATCTACGTCAACCGCGTTCTGCACAAGACCTTCATCGCTGTGGACGAACTCGGGACGAAGGCCGGGGCGGCGACAGCGGTGGAGGCAGTGGCGGAAAGCGCGATGATCGTCGAGCGGAAGCGCGTGATCCTCGACCGCCCGTTTGTCTACATGTTGATCGACTGCGAAACGAACCTGCCGTTCTTCCTCGGCGTGCTGGCAGATATTGTTGAATGATCGGAGGGAAATCTACTACATGAAAAAACTGAATTCTTCTTTGCTGATGCTGGCATTATGCTTTACGCTCCTCTCTTCGACGGCAGCAGCCGTGAAGTTGGGAGAAACCTATTCTGCAATTGCAACCAATAACGCAATCGTCGTAAGCAACAGCACCGATGCACCCGATGCACATTTGGTTCACCCCGCCGTTTACAAGATTGAAGGGGCCAATTATTTCAAGCTCCGAGATATTGCCATGCTGCTCAACGGAAGTGATAAGCAATTTGCGGTGAACTACGACGATAACGCAAAAGCTGTTTCGATCACCTCCGGCAAGCCTTATACTGCGATCGGGGGCGAGCTGTCTGGCACAGCCGCGGCAAGCTGCAGCGCAATCGTATCCAATAATACCATCAGTATCAACGGCAATTCCTCAGACCTGAAGGTCTTCAAGATTGATGGAGCAAACTATTTCAAGCTCCGGGATCTTGGGCAAGCACTGGATTTCTATGTCGGCTATGATGATGAAACAAAAACCGTTACCATTTCCGGTACAAAAGGGTATAAAACCACCGAAAACATCGGGTTTTTTCAAGAAACTATTGTTTTGAAAGAGCCTTCTGCACTGACTGTGATATGCGGTGAAAATAAAAACGTAGAAGCACTGAAAGGGACATACTCCTGGACGTATCAGAATGAAGACGGTACGGAGATGGGCATAAATGCGGACAGCATGCACCCATTAACAGCAAAAAAATATATGCCGTACTTTGAGAACCTTGTTTCTTCAAGAGCAACACTGCTTTGGACCACTGCCCCCGATGAGGTTTCGGTTCGCTGTTGGAGTGAAGAATGTTGGGGACAATTTGATGCTAAGAGTGAAAATATTCCTGTAGAAGTTTTCGAAACGGAAGCATTAGACGGTAGTTATAGTAGAGGATTTATGATTGAGTTGAAAGGCGGGAGTTGTATTTACGAGGTTATTGCTAAGTGGGACAGTTTTGAGAAATATAATGGCACAGCTTCCTACAGTTTCTATACGGATGTGAAAGATCAATCCGGGTTGCGGGAACAGTTTCCCCAGTACTTCGATCTCAGCACCTTCAAGGGGCTCGAGGTGTATGTCTGGAGCATGGCGGAAGGCTCGTACCGCTGCGGCGTGCTGGCGGGGACGAACCGGAACAAGACGTGGGAAGAGATCATGGACCTTTCTCTCCACAGCGTCAGCGTGGAGGAGATGAAACAGATCCTCGCCTCCTACGACATTCCGGACGAGGAGGTCTTCCTCCTCGCGTGTCACCAGCCGATCTCCAGTTTTGCTTATGAAATCGATTCCGCGTACTGCGCCGCCGTCGCCGCTCAGTTCGATGACCGCTACGCCTGCTTCAGTGCGCCGGAGATGATGGAGTAAAAGAAAACGAAAAGAAGCGCTCCCGCGGCAGGAAGCGCTTCTCTCTTTTCGGTGAGGTATTCAGTCCATTTTGCTGTACGCGTCGACCAGGCGGTCGAGGGTCTTCGTCGCGACTTTCTCGTTCTTCTTGAAGTAGGACGCGACCTCGGAGTTGTTCTCCACGCATCCGTTCACGATGTTGTTGTAGGTCAGCTGGTAGGTGTAGGAGAAGCTGATGGTACGGGTGTTCGCAATGATCGTGAGCATTTCCGTGTCGTCCGGCGCGTCGGCGGTGCGGGCCTTGATCGCGGTTTCATAGTACGCCGGGAGGACGCTGTTGTAGTTGTAGCAGCTCATCGCCTCCGTGACGGTCCCGATGAGGTCGAGACGCTCGGGGGACACGTTCTTCGGGATGCCCCACGGCACGTCGGTGCAGCAGTTGATGTAGTCCGCCTGTTCTTCGTCGAGCTTCGGCGTCGGGAGGAACCCGTAGCGGATCTCGCTGATGCGGTAGGTGTCATACGCGTCGCCGACCTGCGTGTAGGCGAAGAGCGCGAGCCCGTTCTTGAACTGGTCGATGCCAAAGTCGCCGCTCGCCACGTAGTCGTCGCCCGTGATGAGCAGGCGCATGATGTCCACGTATTTCGAGACGCGCTCGATATCGATGTCGAGGTACGGGATGCCGTCCGCGTCGTGCCGGTAGACCGGGATGCCCGCGGCCTCCTGCATGCAGTACCAGGTCTGGCCGCCCGAGGTGAAGGCGATCTTGTCCTTCACGTTGTATTTGCCGTTTCCGTCGAGGTCCACGGACACGCCTTCGCAGAGCTCGTGGAGCCGGTCGAGCGTCCAGCGTCCCTCCCGGACCTCGTCGTAGAGATCGGTGTAGCCGAGATCTTCCGCGTAGTCCTTGTTGAACGTGATGACGCGGGTCCAGTGCAGGCCGCAGTAGGAGAGATAGCTCGACGCGGCGTACATCTTGTCGCCGATGCGGAGGGATTCGACCGTGTTCTTCGGCCACCACGGCTTCTCGAAATTGAACTGGTCGACCGCCATGAGGTTGTAGAGGTAGCCGTCCTTGCCGAGGCCGAAGGTGTTGGTGTCGTGCCCGATGAGAATGTCGAACGCGTCGTCTCCGGCGGTGACGGCCTTCTTCACGGCGTCGCGGCCCGCGGTGGTGTCGCCCGTCTCGATCCAGCGGATGCCGATGTTGAAGCGGCTCTGGATGTTGTCGCGGGAGGCGTAGAGCACGTCATTCACCGGGTCGCCCGTGATCTCGTCATAGGTGAGATACGTCGCGAGCTCCTTGTTGTAGAAGTTGCAGGAGAGGATGCGGTAGTCATAGCCGTCGTAGTCCGGGCTCGGGAGATCGTCGGAGACGTAGACGTCTTCCTCGGGCGCGGGTTCGGTTTCCGCGTCGGCGGTCGGGGTCACCTGCACGGGGGTAGTGCCCTCGTCCGTGGTTGTCGTTGAACAGCCGGCAAAGGTCCCGAACAGGAGAACGAGCGCGAGGATCCGCGCAATGGTCGTGCGATGCTGCTTCATGGCTTCTGCTCCTTTGCGTGATGGGTTTGCGTTTTTTTCTGCCATTATTTTATCATGCTGCAAAAATATGCGCAAGGGGCACGGGGAGATTTCACAGAAAGTTTACCATAACCGCCGCCCGCCGCCGATCCCGCCGCTCGGGGGGTTGCATTTTCCCGCCGGATGGTGTACAATAGGGACAAATCCCGCGTTAAAGGAGGACAATATGAATCCATTTCTGCAAGATTTTGCGGCGTTCATGGAACAGCAGCCGTTTTCGATCATCCGCCTCTCGGAGGTACAGGGGGACGGGGAGATCGAGACCTGGAATATGCAGGAGGCGAACGCGTGCCAGGACACCTATTCGGTCGCGAAGACCTATGTGATGACGGGGATCGGTCTGCTCTGGGACCGCGGGCTGATCTCTCTCGACGAGCGGCTCGTGGACATCCTGCGGGACGAGATCTCACCGGAAACGAAAAAGAAGATGGATCCGCGCTGGGACCTTGTGACGGTCGAGATGGCGCTCACGCACCGTCTGGGCCTCCCGGGGGGATTCCTCGACATCGACTGCTGCAACGTGGAGGAGTTCGGCGAGGATTATCTCGCGTACACGCTGACCTATCCCCTCGACTACACGCCGGGGACGCAGGCGAAGTATTCGGACGGCGCGTTCTATCTTCTGGCGCGCGCGGCTGCCGCACGGACGGGGATGCCCCTCGACCGCTATCTCTGGCCGGAGCTTTTCTATCCGCTCGGATACCGCGAGATGGCGTGGTCCACCTGTCCGCACGGGCATCCGGTCGGCGGCTCGGGGCTGTACGTCGGATCGGCGGATATGGTCAAGCTCGGGATGATCTACCGCGACGGAGGACTTTACCGCGGCCGCCGTATCCTCTCGGAGGCATGGACGAGGCTCGCCGTGGAGCGGGAGTTCGCGCTTGACTGGGATCCGGAACACCGGGTGTATTTCAAGGGCGGCATGTACGGGCAGAAGCTGATCGTCGCGCCGGAGCAGGATCGCGTGGTCGCCTGCCAGGCATACGGCGGAAATTCCGACGTCGTCATGCGCTTTGTCCGCGATTACCGGGGGTGAAGGAGGACGGCCTGATTCCCGCCCGAAAAATAATCTTGACAGATCTTAGCGGATGTGATATAATAAATCCGTCGGCACGAAGCCGTCAGCCGGGTCAGAAATCCCGGAAATAAATTGCATCACAACCGTCCGGAATCATGTTCACGAAGGCATGCGCACCTCAGAAGGGGGCGTATGCCTTGTTATGTTCCGGCGGAAAAAGGAGGATTCCCATGGCATGTTTTCTGGTTCCCGCAGCAGAGGCAATCGTCACCACCATCGCATCCAAGGCGATGAATAAGAACAGCACCCCCGCGTCCGAAGCGGAGGCGCAGATCACATTCGGCTCCAAGCTGAACTGGCTCAACAACCTGCTCTGGGGCGGGTCCGCGCTGCTCGCGTTTGAGCATGTCTGGCACGGCGAGGTCACGCCGTTCTTCCCGTTCCTCACCGCCGCGGCGGAAGGGGAAAGTGCGGAGATGCTCCGGGAGATGGGGACCGTCGGCGTTGGCATGGCGGTGCTCGTGACGGGCGTCTGGGTCGGCATGGTGCTCGCCGCGAAGGCGATCGCGAAGAGACCGGCGAAGGAAGAGGAAGCGGCGGAGGCGGAATCATGACGCTTCTGACATCGGTTTTCGCCGCCGTCATCGTCACGGCGCTCTGGTACAAGAGCAAGCCGGAGCAGAATATGAAGCTCGGCGTCCTCTGCTGGCTCTTCTGGGGCGCGTCCCTGATGTGGCTCGTGGACGCGATCACGGAATACATCGAGCTCGGCGCGGAGTACTTCACGCCCGCCTTCGAGGATCTCGTGAACGACTTCTATCTCGGCCTCTCCGTCGTCGCGCTGGGGCTGGTGATCTGGATCATCGTCCTGCTCATCTCGGATCCGCAGGGCAAGATCAAAGCGATGCTCAAAAAGAAATGAGAAAAAAGGCGGTTCTGCCCTGCGGCGGGATCGCCCTTTTCATGAAAGGATTCTGAAATGGAGAACGAAATCCGCTATGCCTCCCCGGAGAGCCAATACGAAGGGCGGGGGCCGGTCCCCGATGACACCGCCGAGATGGCGTGGTTAAGCCTCGCGGACGACTACGACAGCCGTATGAAGCGCGGGAATCTGCTCGTCCGGCAGTATCGGTACCGCGAGGCCGTCGAGGCTTACCGGCAGGCCGAACGCATCCGGAGGGACGATTCGATGCTCTGTCTGCGGCTCGGCGGCGCGCTGCTCACCCTGTTCCGCTTCGACGAGGCGCGGGACTGCTATGAACGCGCGGCGGCGCTTGGCATGGAGGCGCAGAAGCTCGCGTTTTATTTCGGCGCGTGGGAATACCTCACGGGCCGTTTCGGCGCGGCGGCGGAGCGTTTCCGGGAGGTTCTGCCCTGCGGAGACGAGGAGGCGGTCTCGGCGATCTTTTGGCATACGCTCGCGTCGATCCGCGCGGGCCGGGAGCCGTCCCTGCTCGGCGAATTGCGCCCGGACATGCAGCCCGGTCATCACCGCGCATACCGTCGTTCGCTGGATTTCTTCCTCGGCGCGTGTTCGGAGGAGGATTTATACCGTGAAGCGTCGGAGGAGACGAGCGACTTGAACGCGGCGATCCTCTTCTATGCGCTCTCCGTGTATGCCGGAGGGTTGGGAGAGGCGGTCCGGGCGGCAGAATACCGGCGCGAAACGCTTGCGCGGGTGTCCGTCTGGCCGTGCGTGGCATCGCTCGCCGCCCGCCGGGATGAGGGGACATGACAGGCAAAACACGGAAAAACCCGTCCGGACCGAACGTCTGAACGGGTTTCTTTGGTTTTACGGGATCAGCACCGCGCCCGTGATGAGGGCGGCGGAGATCAAGAGGGCCGCGAGATCGACGAGGCCGAAGCCGTACCGCTTGTAGCCGGATTCCCGCGTTCGGAGATCAAATCCCCGGACCTCCGCGGCGGTGGCGGTCGCGCCCGTTCGCCGGACCGAGGAGATCAAGAGCGGCGCGCAGAGCGGGAGGAGCATCCCGAGCTTCTTGAAAAAGTTCTGCGAGTCGAATTCCACGCCGCGGGCCGTCTGCGCCTCCATGATCCCGCTCATCTCCTCCATGAACTGCGGGATGAAGCGGATCGCCGTGGTGAGCGTGAAGGCGTAGGCGTACGGGACATGCAGGACCTGCACCATGGCGTTCGCGATGTCCGAGACCTGCGTCACCGTCAGCACCAGCGCGAGCGGCAGGCATACGACGAGGAGCCGGAGCACCACCGACGCGGCCGTGAGAAGCCCCTCGTCCGTGATGATCCAGAAGAGGCGGTTCCCCCGGCGGACAAAGAGCGCCTGGAGGACAAAGAGGAAGAGCGAGACCTTGAAGAGGCCGCGGAAGATGGAGAACGCCTTCCGGGCTGCGCCTGCGACGACGCCGATCATCAGATCGAAGACGAGCAGGAAGAGGAGCACGAAGAGATTGTCCGTAAGGAACGCCGCGATACAGACGGAGAGGGTCAGGAGGATCTTCGTGATCGGGTTCATGCGGTGCAGGGGGGTGTTCCCGGGCACATACTGAAAGAGATCGGTCATGCCTGCCTCCTCTCCGCCGCGCGGGCGATCATGTCGGAAAGCGTTTCCGCGTCGTCGGCCGAGGCGAATTCCCCGCCGAGCTGCCCGGAGATCTGTATGATCTGGGGCGGCAGAAGGGAAGCCTTTTCCATGAGCGCGGCATCCCGGAAGATCTCATGCACCGGGCCGTCCGCGAGGAGCTGTCCCCCCGCCATGACGAGCGCGCGCCGGGCGTAGTCCAGCACGACTTCCATGTCGTGGCAGACCATCACCACGGTCGTCCCCTCCGTTTCGTTGAGGGAGCGGATGAATTCCATGATCCGCGTGCATTCCCGGTAATCGAGGCCCGTCGTAGGTTCGTCGAGGATGAGGACGGCGGGCTTGACGGCGAGCGTCGATGCCAGCGCGACCTGCTGACGCTGACCGCGGCTGAGCGAGAAGGGTTCCTCGTCTCCCCGGAAGGAGAAGAGCCGGAGCAGCTCGTCCGTGCGTTCTTCGATCTTATCCGTCTCCTTCTTCCCCCAGACGGCACGGAGTCCGAACGCGATCTCCTCGCGCACCGTGCTCTGGCAGATCTGGCGGTCCGGATTCTGGAAGAGGAATCCCACCTGCTTTGCCCGTTCGCTGACGCGGGTCTTCGCCGTGTCGAGTCCGTTCACGAGCATCTGCCCGGAGGTGGGGCAGAGAAGCCCGTCGATGAGCTTGACCGTGGTGGTCTTGCCCGCGCCGTTCTCGCCGAGGATCGCGACGAATTCGCCCTTCTGGATGTGGAACGACAGATCGCGGACGGTCTGCACGTTTCCGCGGTAGCTGTAAGTGACATGTTCCGCCCGGATCATCCGATCAACCTCCTTGCCGCCTCGACGGCTTCGTCCGCATTCACGCACACCGGGACCGGACGTCCCGTCTTTTCCGAAAGGAGCGAGGAGAAGCGCGCGGACCGCGGACAGTTCACGCCGATCGCCTCGAGTCCCGCGATGTCGCCGAGCACCTCCCGGACCGTCCCGTCCCGCTCGATCCGCCCGTCGCTCAGCACGATGAGGCGTTCGGCGAATTCGCACAGCAGCATGATCTTCTGCTCCACGACGATGACGGTCATGCCGGTTTCCCGGTTGAGCCGACGCAGGAGCGAGAAGATCTGGCGGCTCGACGAAGGATCGAGCTCACCCGTCGGCTCGTCGAGAACGAGGATCTTCGGACGGAGCGCGATGAGGGACGCGATGGCGACCTTCTGCCGCTGTCCGCCGGAGAGGGACGCGATGGCGCGGTGCCGCAGCGGTGCGATGCCGGTCTGCTCAAGCGCGAAGGTCAGGCGCTCCTCGATCTCTTCCCGCGGGACGCCGAAGTTTTCAAGCCCGTAGAGCAGCTCGTCCTCCACGACGGAGGAGATGATCTGGCTGTCCACGTCCTGAAAGACGGTCCCGACGATGCAGGAGAGATCGGTGAGGCGGCTGTCCGCGGTGTCGAGACCGTCCACGCGTACGGCGCCGTAGAAATCGCCGCGGACCGCATGGGGGATGACGCCGCTGAGACAGTGCGCGAGGGTGGATTTACCCGCGCCCGCCGGGCCGATGATGCCGAGGAACGCGCCGTCCGGGATCGTGAGCGTGATGTCGTGAAGCGCATCCCGGTCCGCGCCGGCGTATCGGAAGGTGAGAGCCTGCAGCTCGATCATGGGATTCTCCTTTCGGAATCAGAGAGCGATGAAATCAGAAGGAATCGGAAGTTTATTTTCCGAGGACTTTTTTGAGCGGGAAGTACAGGATCTGCACGAGCACCATGTTGATGAGCGCGGTGCAGAGGACGATCGGGATATACGCGACGAGGCCTTCCGTCGTGGCCTTCACGAAGGCGAAGAGGCAGATCGTGTAGGTGCCGCCGGAAAGGACGGTGGAGAGGAACGTCGAGACCATCGGGTTGGCGTCAAACTTGCCGATCTTCATCGGGACGCGGATCAACAGTCCCATCGCGACCGCGCCGACCAGCTCGGAAATCAGGTTGAGCCACGGCGTACCGGGGAGGAACTGGCAGATCGCGCCGGCGAGGAGGCCGATGATCGCGCTCTGATAGAGCTTCGGACGGGTGAGCAGGATGGCGAGGCAGTAGGACGCGATGACGAAATTGGGTTTCATGCCGAAGAAGTTGACGACGCTGCCCACCACGAGTTTGAGGACGGCGCCCGCTGCGAGCAGGACGGCGACGACGATGAGGTCCTGGATGGAGAAGCCTTTCTTCTCCTCGGTGACGACGGTTCTTTTCTCTGCCATGACAGATTCTCCTTTCCGCTTTTGCGGATGTAATTTTTGCGATGGTTTTTCCGGAACGGAGAGGTCTGAAAACAAAAGTCCCGTCCCAACAAATGACTGCTGGGACAGGACTGAACTTCATTCCTGCGGTGCCACCCGGCCTGACGTGAAACACGTCCACTCAGTGCGTACCATCATACGCCGGACTTTGTTGACGGAGGTCCATCTCCGGCTTCCATACCGGGATCCGCTCGCGCGAAATCCGTTCCGGTCGCCCTCGGAAGTCCATTCGGCTCTGCCTTGCCTGCCGCATTTCCACCGTCAGCGGCTCTCTGGAAGGTTTGATCGGAGCTTACTCACTCTTCCTCATCGGTTTAGCGCATTATAGCACGAAAGCTTTGCCTTGTCAAGAGGTTTTTTCAAAAAATCTGAATTTTATGTTTTGCCTCACCATCGCTTCGCCGCCGCGTCCGGGCACTTCATCCGTTTGGATGCCGCCCGGAACTCGACATAGCAGCCGCATTTCATGCAGACGCCGGAGAGCAGGTGATCGCACGACGAGCAGGCTTCGAGCCTTGTCCGGTAAAGCTCTTCGGGCGCGCGGTCATGTGCCGGGATCTTCTCCACCTTCTCCATGACGCTCGCGTAGGTGACGTCCTCGGCGGCTTCCCGCAGAAGGCAGCGTTTGCACGCGCGCATCTTATTTCACGAGGAATTTCACCACGGAGCAGGGCGGGATCGTGGCCCGGAAGCCGTCCGGCGTGAGGGTGACATCGTCGAAGGCGCGGAGGGAGACCTTATGCTTGTCCTCGAAGCTGTTGTGGTCGTGCGGGTCGCCCGTGAGGATCTCCGCCTCGACGGTGTTCACCGCGGTATCCGCGATCTGGCAGAGGACGTCCGCCTCGTCGGTGAGGGAGGTGTTGACCACGGTCGAGACGATCGTGCCGTCTTCCTTCACGGACGCGCTCTCGGTGAGCTGCGGGAGCTTGCCCTTTTCGGAGAGGTTGCGGGTGGTGAGGTAGGAGCCGAGGAGCGTCGCGTCCTGGTGATCCTTGTACATCTTGAAGATGAAGTAGGTCGGCGTGAGGAGCATGTCCTCGCCGTTGGTCAGGGCGACGGACTGGAGGACATTGATGGTCTGCGCGATGTTCGCCATCTTCACGCGGTCGCTGTGCTTGTTGAAGATGTTGAGCGTCAGACCGGCCACGAGGGCGTCGCGGACCGTGTTCTGCTGATACAGGAAGCCGGGATTCGTCCCCTCCTCCACGTCGTGCCAGGTGCCCCATTCGTCCACGATCAGGGCGACGCGCTTATCCGGATCGTACCGGTCCATGAGGGCGTCGTGACGGTGGACGAGCTCCTCCATGACGTAGGCCTTTTCGAGCGTCGTGTAGTACTGCTCGTCGGTGAATTCGAGCGCCTTGCCCTTGTGTCCCCAGTCGCCCGTGACGGTGTAGTAGTGCAGGGAGAGACCGTCCATCGCGCGTCCGGCTTTCTTCATGAGGACGTCGGTCCAGTTGTAGTCCCCGCCGCTCGGGCCGCACGCGATCTTCTTCACGCGGTTCTGGAAGCTGTAATTGCGCACGTAGGTGGCGTACCGGCGGTACTGATCGGCGTAGAAGTCCGCGCTCATATTGCCGCCGCAGCCCCAGTTCTCATTGCCGACGCCGAAGTATTTGAGCCGCCACGGCTTCTCGTCCCCGTTTTCCTTGCGGAGGTCAGCCATCGGAGAGACGCCGTCGAAGGTCATGTATTCGACCCATTCGCTCATCTCCTGCACCGTGCCGGAGCCGAGGTTGCCCGTGACATAGGCGTCGCAGCCCAGCTGACGGCAGAGCTCGAAGAATTCGTGCGTGCCGAAGGAGTTGTCCTCCACGACGCCGCCCCAGTGGGTGTTGATCATCTTCTTGCGGGTCTGTACCGGGCCGATCCCGTCCTTCCAGTGGTATTCGTCGGCGAAGCAGCCGCCCGGCCAGCGGAGCACGGGGATCCCCGCCTCCTTCAGAGCCTCGACCACGTCGGTGCGCATGCCGTTCACATTCGGGATGGGCGAATCCTTGCCCACAAAGACGCCCTCATAGATGCAGCGTCCGAGGTGCTCGCTGAACGTGCCGTAAATGTCGCGGCAGATCGTGTTCAGCTTCTGGTTGGGGTTGATGAGGTATTTTTCCACGCTGTTTTCCTTTCCTTTCGGGAAGATTGGTGATTTTGGTCCGATGTCAGGAGAGCGTTTATTCAAAACTCTCCTGCAGCTTCTGCATCTGCTTCACGATCGGCTTCTTGTTCTTTTCGATCAGGGAAGCGAATTCGGTGATGCCCTGCGGGATGTTCTTCTTGATGTCGGAGGCAAGGGTGCCGAAGAGGTCGAACGCTTCGCCGAGGTCGATCCCGAGTCCGTCGTAGATGATGTGCAGCATTTCGATCGAATCCGCGTTGCGCAGGCCCTTCTGCTCGATGCGGTTGCCGAGGAAGAGGTCGAGGATCGTGGTGTGCGTCTCAAAGGACAGCGCGTCGAGAAGAAGCGCGGCATCCTCGGGGGCCTTCTGCGTGTAGGGGATCGCGAACGTCATCATCTGATAGTCGAGCGTCGTGAAATACTGGTCCTGATTTTCGTCCCACTTCGGAAGCGGCAGGACGCCGAACTCGTTGTCCATGTCGCGGAAGACCTGCGCGTCCTTGAGCTCGCCGCCCATGAAGAGCGCGCGGCCGGAGGGGAAGATGTTGAGGTTGTAGGAGAAGCCGTCGTCATCGTTGGCATCGAGATACTGGCCGGCGACGGAGAAGATCTCCGCGAGCTTCGTGGCGCAGTTGATGAAGTGCTCGGAGGAGGCGGCGAAGACCATCTTGTCCTCGTCGTCCTTGTCGATCATGTGCGCTTCCATGCCGTAGAGGAGCTTCTGGAAGACGGAGGTGTAGGAGGTGAAGCCGTAGACGGACGCGCCGTTTGCATTCCACTGCGCGCGGCCTTCATAGGGAGGCGCGAATACGGCGTCGCCGTTCAGATTCATGCCGGCCTGGATGTACTCCTTAAGACGGTCGAGCGTCCATTTGCCCTCGCGGACGAGGTCGTAGGGATAGGTGAGCTGGAGGTTGGTCATGAGGGTCTCGTTGAAGTAGAGACACCACATGCCGTCGACGGACATGAAGTGCGCCGCGCTCGACGCGATGTAGTGGCGGTGATTCAGGGACGTGGCGTCGAGGATCGTCTGGTTCCAGTAGTTCTCGTCGAGGTGCAGGTTTTTCAGCTCGTCGAGGTTGAGGATGTAGCCGCCCGTCACGCTCGTCGCGGTGTAGCGGTACGGCAGGCAGAGGATGTCGTACTTGTCGTCGCCCGCCTGCATCAGGGGCGAGAGCTCGTCCCAGTAATCGCCGGAGGAGATCGTGAAGCCCTCTTCGGACAGGGAGCAGTTGAGCTTGTCGGAGATCCGGGCGTTCCGCTCGAAGATCTCGTCGTTGATGACCTCACCGGTGATCTCGTCCGCGGTCATCGAAGTGAACATATCCCAGTAGAGGGCCGGGGCATTGATGAAGTGGAAATCCTTTCCGCCGAAGTCATGGCCGTCGTAGTAGGCGTATTTCGGCTGATCGGCATCGCCTTCTTCGGCAGTCGGAGTTTCCGCGGTGAGAGAGGCGGGAGATTCCCCGCTCGGTTTGTTCCCCTCATCGGGGCTTTTTGCGCAGGAGGAGAAGACGGAGAGCAGCAGGGCGCAGAGGAGGATGACGGAAATGCGGCGTTTCATAGCGGCTCCTTTCAAATGCTTTCAAATGTCAGAAAATCAATCCAAGTAGAAAGAACAGGGATCCTTGCCTGTATTGTATCACGCTTTTTCGCGCTTTTCAAGGGGGGAGGGGGAATTGCTTCCCGGTTTCTCGATGAGGACGACGAAATCGTGATCGGTGAGACCGGCGTCAAGCGTCTCCCCGCGCACTTTGAGGAATTGCCGCTCGTCGAGGTCATAGACCCGTACCCGGGCATCGGGATCGAAGCCGCGGATCGTGACCGGGACCGGACGGCGTCCGCGCAGGGAAAACTGTTCCGCAAGCCCGCCTGCCCGGTCGTCGATCATATGGGAATATGGTGCGTAATTCTGCAGATAGACGATTTTCAGCCGCCCGCCGCCTGAGAAAAATGCCTTCTGACGGTATCCTTCGACGGGGGAGAGAGCGGGGACCTTCGCGAGGAAATCCGCCTTCGTCAGCGACGCGAGCGGGACGGCGCCGTCTTCCTTGTCCAGGGTGAAGCGGTAGGGAATCCCCGTCTCGAGGCTCCACTGTTCCGCGTCGAGGAGGCGCTGATACGCTTCGCTTTCGCCCTTGACGCAGAAGCGGTGACGCCCGTCGGTCGCTGCGCTGTCGGGACACCACTTCCACGCGGGATAGCGGCATTGTTCCTCCCCGCCGTGCCAGAGCGATTCGAGCCACGCCTGCTCTGCGGAGATGTCGATCACAAGCGGCGGATCGGGTTCGAGCGGATACGGTTTGAGCTCCCCGAAAACCTCACGCACCGCGTGATACTGTCCCCAGCCGCGCGCGCACCAGGAGATGCATCCCGGCGCGCCGGAGAGCAGCGTCATCCATGCCATATCCCGGCTGAGGAGCGTCAGCAGCGTTTCTTTTTCCGCAAAATCGACACGGCGCAGCGGGATTGCCTCCCATTCGCCGAGCATCACGGGGACGGCGGAGGCGATGTACTGCACGGTCATGTCGGCGATCGCGGCGTAGTCCATGCCGGGCCGGGAGCCGCAGATGT
The DNA here is from genome assembly GCA_017550315.1 of Clostridia bacterium. Taxonomy (GTDB): domain Bacteria; phylum Bacillota; class Clostridia; order Oscillospirales; family CAG-272; genus UMGS1696. Next base: position 12,389 of record JAFZPN010000051.1, on the reverse strand, counting down.
CCGGATAGATGTGGAGCGAGAAGAAGTCCGGGCGGATCTCGCGCGCCCAGTGGACCGGATCGTGACCGAGGAGCCCGACGCCCGGATTGCTTATGCAGATCGGGAGATCGGGGGCGGCGCGGCGGATGTGATCGGTCATGTCACGCATCCAGTCGAGGTAGCCGGGCGTGTCCTCCCAGCGGAAGGTGTTCATGGGATCGGCGTGCGGGCTGGCCCATCCGGCCTCGTTGAAGAGCTCGACGGCGTAGAGCGCGTCAAAATCCGCGAGCGCCGGGAGGATCTCGTCGAGGAAGCGGTGACAGCACGCCCGCACGTCGGGATCGGTGAAAAAGCGGTCGTAGGAGACGATGTCTTCCGGGTGTTCAAGAAAGCGTCTCTGCGCGGGCGAGGCGGCGGCGATCTCCTCCTTTGTCCAGAGGCGCGTGCCCCAGTAGGTCCGGGTATAGGGTTCGCAGTAGAAGCTGCACTCCGGCTCGGTGAAGAGGCAGAGCTGGAGGCGGATCCCGTACGGCTCCGCGTCGGCGAGATAGGCCTTGATCTTCTCGAAAAGCGGCCGGTTGAGGCGTCCGCCGATGTCGAGCCCTTCCCACGCCGATCCCCCGCTGTCCCCGCGCGGAAACATCCGTATCGCCGTCGCGCCGTCCTCCTCGGCGAGGAAGCGGAAGAATCTCCGCCAGACGCTGCGCGTCGCGTGCTGGAATTCGATCAGGCGATTTCCGTGCTGCGAGTCCGCGGCCAGCTCCTCCCCGACATAGGCGAGCGAAAAATAGCATCCGAACATCCCGAGCGGCAGAAATCGCTCTCCGTCCGGGCTGCGGAAATACCGGTCTTTCCGGTTCATGGCCCCATCCCCCTTGCTGTCGATTTTGTCCCTTCCCGTTGAGTATAGCACAATCGGAGCCCGGGCGCAAGGGCTTCGGGCGGAAAAACGCGCAAAAACCGGAAGATTTGTCAAAGAAAAAGAGACACGGATCTTGCAAAACGAGCCGGGATGTGTCATAATAGAGGGGAAGAAAATCCAACGAAATGAAAAGGAGCTTCCCCATGAAAAAGAGTAAGATCCTGGCCCTCCTTCTGACCCTTGCCCTTCTGCTCCCGCTCTTCGCCTCCTGCGGTGAATCGGTGCAGAACGGCGACACCGCGGCAGGAACGGAGCCCGGCGGCCAGGCGACGCCTTCGGCGGAAGGATCGGCGGAAACCGAGGCCCCGGAGGAGGATCCGAATGCTGTCCTCTACACCGACCTCCCGACAGCGAATTACGACGGCAGGACCTTCACCGTTCTCACGCCCCGGCATACGGAATATGACTTCGTCGGCGAGATCGACGGGGACATCATCTCCGAAGCGGTCTACAAGCGCAATCAGGCGGTGGAGACCGATCTGAACATCACCCTCGCGACGGTCACGGAGCCCGGCCTCTGGGACGACCGCAGCAACTATACCGCCAAAGTCAAGAACTCCGTTCTGGCGGCGGACGACGCGTATCAGCTCATCGCGGGCTACGGCGCGTACATCACCGCGGTGGCGGCGGACGGCGTCTTCGCAAACTGGAACGATGTCAGCGAGATCAACTACGAGAAACCGTGGTGGAACAGCGACATTGTCTACGAGATGAACGTCGCGGGACGCCTCTTCTACATCACCGGCGATCTGACCATGACGTCGGTCGAATACCTCTTCTGCATCTTCTTCAACAAGGGTCTGATGACGGACACCGGCCTCGAATCCCCCTATACGCTCGTGCGGGAGGGGAAGTGGACGTTCGACACCATGAAGTCCTACGCCGAAACGCTTTCGATCGATGCGGACGGCGACGGGAAGATGACCGATCAGGACATGTACGGCTACTCGACCGACTCGACCAACTTCATCTCCGGCTACATGGCGGCGTTTGACGCGGACGTGACGGTGAAGGACGACGACGGCATCCCGGTGCTTGCCATCAGCGAAGAGAGCTTCATCGACAAGTTTATGTCCCTCTATCAGTTCGTCTGTGTCGATCCGTGCGTCTTCCTTACGACCAACGAGGGCAGCATGATCGGCGATGACCGCGACGCGGCGAAGGTCTTCAAGGAAGCCCGCGCGCTCATGCTCGCCGACATCCTCGGCAACGCGGCCGCCCTGCGTGAGCTGGACTTCGATTTCGGCATCATCCCCTATCCCAAGTACACCGAAGAGCAGGCGGAGTATCACACCACCGCGTGGGACGCCTACAACCTGTACAGCGTGCCGCGCACGGCGGATCTCGATTTCGCCGGAACGGTGACGGAGAACCTCGCGGCGCGTTCGTTCCAGTTCATCCTGCCCGCGTTCTACGACAAGGCGCTTCTCTCGAAGTACGCCCGCGACGAGGACAGCGCGGAGATGATCGGCCTGATCCGCGGCGGCGCGACGTATAACTTCGGCGTCGTGAACTCGCCCCACATCGGGTCCCCCGGACACATCTGGCGCGATCTCGTCGGGTCGAAGAGCGACAACATCGCCTCGAAGACCGGCAAGAACGAAAAGAGCGTGGTTAAGCTGCTCGAAAAATTCCTCGATAAAACCTACCTCGGCGATTGAGCCCTGGCAAACGGAAAGGACCGCTGCGAACACCGGCGGTCCTTTTGCTGTTCCGTTGATACTTTTATTTCACTCTTGCCATGATCCAGTCGGCGAGGTAGGTCATGACCTCTTCCCGGTCGTCCTCATTCAGGATCTCGTGCCGGTCGCCGGGCCAGACCTTTGCGCTCACGTCCGTGAATTCGAGTTTATGGTATTCCGCGGCCACCTTTTCCACGGCGGTCTTTCCTCCGACCGGGTCGAGCTCGCCCGACATCACGAGAATCGGCAGGGTGCGGCGGATCCCGTCGTAGCCGTCCTCTGCGGAGACCGCGGCGAGGATGGTCAGAAAGTCCCGGTACGCGCCCGTCGTGAAGGGAAATCCGCAGAGCGGATCGGCCTCGTAGTCCGCGACGTTCTGCCGCCGCTTCGAGAGCCAGCCGAGGCGTCCGTCCTCCGGAAAGGCTTTCCTGTTCCTGCCGAGGATCATCGCGTCGAGCGCCGGGGAGTACGCGCGCTCCCCGCGGAAGGCGCAGATCGTGCGCGCCAAGGCGCATCCGCCGCGGGTGACGGGGAGCGGGAACCAGCCGGTCCCGAGGAGGACGGCGCCCGCGATCTCCCCGCCGTAGAGGGGCAGATACCGGCGCACGAAGAACGATCCCATGCTGTGTCCGAGCAAAAAGACCGGGAGGCCGGGGAAGTGCCGCTTCGCTTCGAGCGTGACGGCGCGCATATCCCGGATGACAGATTCCGATGCATCCCCGTCGGCAAAGAAGCCGAGATCGCGCTCGTTTATGACGCTTTCCCCGTGTCCGAGGTGATCGTGCCCGACGGCGGCGATCCCGCGGTCCGCGAGAAACCGGGCAAGGGCTTCGTACCGCCCGATGTGCTCCGACATCCCGTGCGCGATCTGCAATACGGCCCGCGGCTCTTCGTCGGGGGACCAGACCACGGCGTGGAGGCGATGCCCTTCGGCAGAGGAGGGCAGGGTAAGGTCTTCGCGTTTCATGGAGGATCACCGTCCGTTTCTGTGGTTTTTAGTGGGTTACAGGGTATTGCCGAACCGCTTTGCCCAGTGTGCGGCATGGGAGACCCATTCGCCGATCGCGGGATCGGACCATTTGTCCACGCCGCAGCGGGTGATGTCGTTGCCGAGCGCGACTCCGTGCGGCGCGTCCGGGTAGATGTGCATCTCGAAGCAGAGCCCTGCCCGCCGGTACGCGTCCGCGAGGATCAGCGAATTGCGCACGTCGACCGCCTGATCGTTCGAGGTGTGGACGAGGAAGAGCGGGGAGGACTGTGCGTCGACCGCCAGCTCGAGGCTCGCCGTGCGGAGCATCTCTTCGGTTGGCGTGTCGGTGCACCAGAGATTGTGCATGGTGCCGCCGTCCCGGAATCCCTCCGCGCCCGTCACGACCGGATAGATGAGCATGACGCCGTTCGGGCGGTTCATGCCTTCCGGGATCCCCGCCGCGCGGACCTCGGGACGGTTCCACATCGTGCCGAGGGAACCCGTGAGATGCCCGCCCGCCGAGAAGCCCACGGCAAAGACCGCGTCGGGATCGATCCCGTATTCCGCGGCGTTTTCCCGGATATGGACCATCGCGCGGGAGGCTTCGATCAATTGAGCCGGATAGGGCTTCTTCCGGCCGACGGTGTAGTGGAGCACGAAGGCGTTGAAGCCCTCCGGGAGGAACGCCAGCGCGATCGGCTCGCCTTCCCGGTCCGCGCAGACCGCTCCGTAGCCGCCGCCCGGGATCACGAGGATTGCGCGGCGGGTGAAGCCCGGAAGCGGATCGGCGAGATAGGCGTCCAGATAGGCGTCCGGATTGTTCTCTTCGAGTGGGATTCTTTTGAGCAGCATGGCCGGCCTCCTTCATTCGCCTGCGATCGCGCAGGAGGAGAAGAAGATGCTCGGGCAGGCGACCGTATGGTATTCCCAATCCAGATCCGAACCGACCGAGACGACCTTCTTCATCAGATCGAGGAAATTCCCGGCGACCGTAATGAGCGCGGCGCCCCGGTCCCGCTTGCCATCCTTGACAAGATAGCCGAAGCACTGGAGCGAGAAGTCCGTCGTCACGTGGTTCAGCCCGGCATGCAGCCCGGCGAGGCGCGTGATGACCAGCCCGTCGCCCATCTCCGCGCACAGTTCGTCGAGCGATTTCTCGCCCGGGAGGATGCAGCAGTTCATCGGCCGGACGGAAGGCGCGGAGGCATACCCGGATTTGAAGCCGTTGCCCGTGCTCACCGTGCCCATGCGCGCGGCGGATTTCGTGTTGTGCAGAGCCTGCCGGAACACGCCTCCGTCCACGAGGACCTTGCGGCGCGTCGGGCAGCCCTCGTCATCGTAGTTCGCGACGGAGAGGCAATCCAGATTCTTCGGATCGTCGACGACCGTGATCTTCTCGGAGAAGATCGCCGTGTCCGCCGCGTCCTTCAGGGGGGAGAGCCCCTTGCCGATCAGATCGCCGGAGAACATGTCCGTGAGCGCGCCGAAGAGGGAGGTCATCGCGCGCCGCTCGAAGATCACCGGGTACTGCCCCGACGGGATCGGACGGCTGCCCAGTTCCTCGACCGCGTTCTCGAGCGTTTTCTTTGCGATCTCGGCGGGATCGATCTTTGCGAGATCCGACACGACCTCGACACGGAAGCCGTCCTTCACCTCGCCGTTTTCTTCGACCGCCACGCCCGCGTAGAGGACCTGCGAGCGGCTCGCATCGAAGACGTGGAGGCCCTTTGAATTCGTGATCTCGCGGGAATCCTCGGACTCCTGCCAGCCGATCTCCGTCACCTGCCTGACGCGCGGATCGGCGGCCTTGATCGCCTCTTCGATGGCCGCGAGCTTTTCCCGGATCTGTGTCATCGACGGCTTGACCCACACGGCGCGGCTCTTCACCTCGTCGGTCGCCTCCGGCGCGCGGAGTTCGTCCGTGTCCTTCGAGGAAATCAGCTTCGCCTGCTCGATCAGGAGGGAGACAGTCTCGTCGATCTTCTCGTCGTCCACCGCTTCGAGCGCGAGGTTTGCCGCCTTGCCGTCCACGATGGCGCGGATCGAGGTGCCGAGGACGGACGAGGTCCCGAAGGAATCCATCTGCCCGCCGAACCACGTGACACTGCGCTCCGCGGACTGTCCTTCGTAGATTTCGAGTCCCTGTGCGCCGAGTTCCCCGGCGCGGGCGATCCATTTCTGCTTATTCATTTGCCGTACCTCCTACCGTGATGGAAGAAACGCGGATCGCGGGCTGGCCGACGTCCGTCGGGATGGAGCCGCTCGACGAGCCGCACATGCCCTGACCACGCTCGAGATTGTCGCTGACCCTGTCGATGTTCAAAAGGATCTCCTGCCCCGTGCCGATGAGGGACGCGCCCTTGACCGGATATGTGATCTTCCCGTTCTCGATCAGGTAGCCCTCGCGGACGGAGAAGTTGAACTCGCCCGTCATCGGGTTGACCGATCCGCCGCCCATCTTCTTCGCGTAGAGCCCCCGCTCGATGCCCTCGAAGAGGGATTCAAAGGAGTCGGTCCCCGCGCAGATGAAGGTGTTCGACATGCGGGAGGTCGGCTCGAATTCGTAGGACTGACGGCGGGAGGATCCGGTCGATTCCATCCCCATGCGCCGCCCGTTCAACCGGTCGATCATGTAGGATTTCAGAATGCCGTTCTCGATGAGGACACGGCGTCTCTGCGGATTGCCTTCGTCGTCCACGTTTTCGCTGCCCCATGCGCCGGGGATCGTGCCGTCGTCGACCGCCGAGACGCAGTCCGCCGCGATCTTCTGCCCGAGCTTGCCGGCGAATACGCTTTGGTTCTTCGCCACGCCGGTCGCTTCGAGGGAGTGGCCGCACGCCTCGTGGAAGATGACGCCGCCGAATTCGTTGTCGATGACGACGGGCATTTTCCCGGACGGGCAGTCCTTCGCCGCGAGCATTACGATGGCCGAGCGCGCCGCTTCTTCGCCGACGGATTCCGGGCTCTTTTCCTCCCAGTATTCGAGGCCTTTGCCCGCTCCCGGGTTGTAGCCGCCGCTCTGGAAGTTTTCGCCTTCCGCTGCATACGCTTCGATCATCAGACGGGTCCGGACGCGCGTATCGCCGACAAGACGGCCTTCGCTGTTCGAGATCTGCACGGACTGGCGCACGTTGAGAAGGCGGCCCTGCGTTTTGACGATACGAGGGTCATATGCCTTGGCCGCGCGCTCGCTGCGGTGGATGAGCTCCGCCTTGTCCGCGAGCGGAACGGACTCGAAATCGATTTTCACGGGGTTGTTGTTCTCGTATTCCACGGGAACGAGGGTGAGGGAGACGTCCTTCTCGCCGTGACCGTAGACCTTGCCGAGCGCGGCCTTGAGGTCTTCGATCATCGGGATGAGGTGTTCGTCGTCCGTGTGGTTGGTGTAGCCGTAAACCGACTGCACGCCGCGGTAGAGCCGGATGCCGGCGCCGCTTTTCAGGGTGCGGTTCACGCTTTCCACCTCGGCATTGAGGGAGGAGAGGGTCTCCGAGACCTCTTCCTCTTCGTAGATCTCCGCGAAATCTGCGTCGCTCATGAGGCAGAGCGAGAGATAGCGCGCGAGGGTTTCCTTTTGAAGCATACGTTCCTCCTCGGAGTGATTTTTCCGCAGATCATTATAGCATGCGGCGCGGACATTGTCAAGCCGAAGGGGGAAACGCACCGCGAAGAGCCGGATCGGGAACGGCGGGAATCGCGTTTTTCCGGCGGAAGTTTTTTTCGGAATCCTGTTGACAAAGCGGAGGCGATGTGATATAATAGCACCTGTCAGCGGGCTTGTAGCTCAGATGGGAGAGCGGTGCGTTCGCAACGCACAGGTCATGGGTTCGAGTCCCACCAGGTCCATAGCGAAAAAGGGGAATCCACCGGATTCCCTTTTTCGCTATGCATTTGATGGGCGAGGCACATGCGGAGTTTCCTATGTTCGCTCCCCTATTCGGCTTCAGGAACTTCACGAAGCCTTTATTGTATTTACAGGCTGCACGCATGGCGGAAACTCCATGGCCAGCTTGCTGGCCGGGGGTTCGAGTCCCACCCATCGGCGCAGTAAACCACCGGATTCCCTTTTTCGCTATGCATTGGATGGGTGAGAGACCGTGTCGAGCTTCCTGCACGCTCTCTAAAAGCCAGCTTGCCGTCTGCCCGTGCGCTGTATGTTCATACCGCTGCACATCCCCGGAAGCTCGGCGGTTTGCTTGCAAACCGGGGGTTCGAGTCCGGGAAATGCGGAGGTCATTCCCTCTCCGCGAGCGCAAGAAACGCCGGATCATCCCACAGAGACGCGAACGCCCAATTCTCTCGCAGTCCCTCCTTTACCGCATCCTTATACGCCCCCGTATAATTCCGTGTCGACGCACGGGTGTCCGACACGGCAAGATTGACGTACGTGCTGGTGAAATGCGACTCACCCTCCGGCACCTCGTCGGCGGCGCGGGCATGAAACAGGCATTTTTCAAGCGCGGCAAGGGTATTCTCCCGGTCGCCGAGTTCTGCGTAAGACTGGGCCATCCAGTTCCAGAGATAGCTCAGCGTGTGGTGGTAGAACAGATAATTTCCGTCGTAGATGACCGTTTCCCAGAGTTTGAGCGCCCCTTCGAGAAAGAAGATCTGTTCTTTCGGCGCAAGATCGACGCGCACCATGTTCCGGGTGATGGTTTCGAGGAAGGTCAGCATGTTTTCCTGCTGCTGCCGGAGCCCTCTTTCCGCTCCTTCTTCCGTGAAATACGCCTGTTCCAGAAGAATCTCCGAACTGTACCATACGCATCCGGCCATTTTCGCGTAAGTCACGGATTTTTCCTCATCCGCAACGCCGCTCTGCGGGTTTGCATGCAGATACGTCAATTCCGAGATCACTTTTTCACGGATTTTACCGTCGGTACAATCCCGGAGAATCCGTTCCCCGATGGAGACGGCTTCTTCGGCGTTCTTTTTCCAAATTCCGGGATCGACGCCGATCATGTTGACCGTACACGCCAGTTCCGCCATCAATTCGCAGAGGCAGTGATAATCGTTCGGATATTTCTGCACCGCCTCCCGCCACAGGGCCAGCGTTTCGAGCCTTTCGCCGCGGTTTTTCAGTTCGTGCGCCCGGCGGTCATATCCCTCGATCACCGCCTTCGCCGATGCGTTCCGGTCGAACAGCTCGTCTGTCGTCACGCCGAAGAAATTGGCAATGGGCACCACGAGGGTGATGTCGGGCAGGGCGTTGTTCTTCTCCCATTTTGACACGGACTGATAGGAAATGTTCAGATATTCCGCCAGTTTTTCCTGTGTCACGTTCTGTGCGAGACGCAGGGATTTGATTTTCTCGCCGATGGTCATATTCCATCCTCCTGTGTTGTTGTCTTGCAGCTGCAATCCTATGATACCATATTTCCGTCTGCCGCGCAATCACCGCGCAGGCGAAACCGGCGCAACCCGCGGGTGAGTTTTTCGCCCGGGCCGCGATTATCCGAAATATTTTCTCCCGCTTTCCAAAACCCCTTGCAAATCCATGTCCGATCGGCTATACTGAATACAGAATGAAATATAAACTGCGAGGTTCGCCATGACCGACGACAGACGCATTTCCTATACCGCAAGGCCCCTCCCCGCGGCGCGCGTGCATCCCGATGCGAAATTCATTTGGCTCGATCCCGCCGCCCATCCCGGCGCGGATGTCAATCCGACAACGATCTTTGCCCCGGCGCCCGAGGGCTTTTCTTTCCGCGCCGTCGAATTCACGAAGACCATGAAGCGTACGAGCGCAGGACCGGGGATCCTGACCGTCACCGCCTTCGCCGATCCGAAATTCCGCCTCTGGGTAAACGGCGCGTATGTCGGCACCGGACCGGTCGCGGTGGGCGGCGATTACGCGAATACGCTGCCCATGCCGAAGCAATATGTCAACCGCTGGGACGTCCCCGTCACGGGCGAGGCTGTCGAGGTGCGCGTCCTCGTCTGGACCGGCTGCGGCGTCATGACCGACTACTCCACGGGAAAATGCTGCTTCATCCTCTCGGCGGAGGAGGGGGACGACCTCCTCGCGGTGACGGACGAGACGTGGACCGTGCGCACGATCCCGGGGATCTCTTCGCTCGGCGGGATGGATTTCACCGTCCCCGCCGGGGAAGAGGAGACACCCGCCGTGGTCGACGGCCCGTGGAACCTCGCCGATCCGGGACTTCCGCCGCTCGCGGAGACCGAGATCCTCCCGGACACCCTCGCCCGCGAAGTCTTCGCCGGACAGACCACTTTGCGTGCGTCGTTCGAGCGGATCTATTCCGCCTACCTCCTATTGAAAATCGAAAATCCCCTCGCGGAGCCCGCCGTCGTGCGGGTGGGCGTGGACGAGATGCGCGCGCCGAAGCCGGATCACCTCCGCGTGACCGTGCCGGCCGGGGAGACCGTCTATGTGCGTAGCCTGAGGATGTACAGCGTCGGCTGGATGACCGTCTCGGTTCCCGTCGGCGTGGAAGCGGAGCCGCGGCTGTCCTATGTCCGCTATCCCGCCGATCCCCTGAACGAGGGGACCTTCCGTTCCGGGGATGAGGCGCTGAACCGGCTCTACGAGGTCGGCAAATTCACCCTCGCGATGTGCCGCCAGACGCTCCACCTCGACAGCCCGACGCATCAGGAGACGCTCGGCTGCACCGGCGACTATGCCATCGAGGCCGCGATGACCCGGATGACCTTCGGCGACGAGCGCCTGACCCGCCTCGATCTGCTCCGGACCGCCGATCTGCTCACGATGACCGACGGCCGCATGTTCCACACCTCCTACAGCCTCATCTGGGTCCGGATGCTCGCGGAATACGTCTATGCGACCGGGGACAAGAGCGTCGCCGAGGCCTGTTATCCGGCGATGGAGACGCTTCTCGGACGCTTCCGGACATATATCGGCGAGCGCGGCGTGATTGAGAATCCGCCGAACTATATGTTCGTCGACTGGGCGAACATCGACGGCTTCCAGCTGCATCACCCGCCCATGGCGCTCGGACAGACCGTGCTCAACGCCTTCTGGTCCGACGCGCTCCGGGCCGCCGAAGAACTCTGCCGGACCCTCGGGAAGCTCCGGGAAGCGCGGCGGCTGAAGGATGAGCGGGCACGGCACCGCGGCGCGTTCAACCGGGAATTCTACGATTTTGAGAAGAACCTCTACCGCGACGGCTGGGCGAAGGACGAATGCGATCCGGAGCCGCAGGACTGGCTGCCGGCCAACCCGGAGAAGCGGTATTACTCCCGTCACGCGAACACCTTGGCCGTCCTCTTCGGCCTGATCCGGGGCAAGGCGGCGCGCGCGCTGATGGAGCGGATCGTCACGGAAGACGCCCTCGACGAGGGGACCTTCATCGACGTGCAGCCGTATTTCATGCGCTATGTGCTGCTCGCCGTGTGGAAGACCGGGCTGGTCCCGGCGCACGGCCTGCGGCTGATGCATCTCTGGGACCGCGTGATCGAAGAGTGCCCGAAGGGGCTCGCGGAGGGCTGGGGCGATTTCCACGGCGACCACTCCCACGCATGGGGCGGCGCGCCCGTGATCGAGCTGCCGATGCGGTTCACCGGCTTCCGGATGCTGAAATCCGGCTGGCGGAAGTTCCGCCTCGATCCGCAGCTCTGGGGGACGGACGGTTTTACGGCCGCGATCCCGACGCCGTGGGGACTCTTGCGCGTGAAGGCTGACGCCTTTGGTACGACGGTCGATGTGCCCGACGTCTTCGCGCGGGTCGGTGAGCGCGGGATGACCTTCCGGCTGAGGGCGGAATATCTTCCGAAGAAGCCGGAGAAACCCGCAGACGAGAATATAATAGAAGAATCAGCGGAGGAGAAAGATGCTGCTTGCGACGGAGAGCCGGGGTGAGCTGATCGAAAACCGGCACGAGGGCTGCGTCGCGGTCGTCGGCGAGGACGGACTTCGCTATGCCGGCGGACGCTGGCGGGAGAGGTATTTCTTCCGCTCGTCCTCGAAGCCGATCCAGGCCCTGCCGGTGTTCCTGCTCGGACTGGACAAGGCGTACGGCCTCACGGACGAGGAGTGCGCGATCATGGCGGGCTCGAACGCCGGGGAACCCTATTGCACGGAGGTCGTCGAGCGTCTGATGCGGAAAACCGGCGTCACCGAGGACGATCTCGTGATGCGGCCGCGCTATCCCTCGCACGAGCCGACGAAGTTCGCGGCGATCGCGCGGGGAGAGGGGCCGAAGAAGATCTGGCACGGCTGCACGCCGAAGCACATCGGGGCGATCCTCGTGCAGCGCGCGCTGACCGGATCGGGGCGCGGGTATCACCTCCCGGATTCCGCGGCGCAGAGGCTCGTGCGTTATACGGTCGCGCTCTTCACGGGGACACCGTATGAGAAGATCGCGCTCGGCACGGACGGATGCGGCGTGCCGGTCTTCGGGGTTCCGGGCGACGCGATGGCGCGCTCCTACCTGTATCTCGCCGCACCCGATCTGATCCCGGAGAGGGGCTACGCCGACGCGGCCCGCCGGATCACGGATCTGATGCACCGCTGTCCGCACCTCATCCGGGGAAACGGCTATCTCTGCACCGTGCTCAACGCGGCGGGGGGGATCGTCGCGAAGGGCGGCGCATCCGGGGTCTACTGCTTCGGACTCAAGGAAGAGCGGCTCGGCGTCATGTTCAAGCTGTACGACGGCACGGAGAGCGCCTGGCAGGCCGTCACCGCGCGGATCCTCTCGCAGATCGCGCCGGGAGGGCATCGGGATCTGATCGAAAAGCTCGAAACCGAAGAGCTGACGGGGACCGTGTGCCGCGCGATCTGGTGCATGACGGGCGAGACGATCGGGGAGCTGCGGGCGGAATTCACGCTTCCCCGGGTTTGAGGCGGCCGGAT
>JAFZPN010000050.1 GCA_017550315.1 Clostridia bacterium | reverse complement strand
TCCGCGCGGAACGTCGGGCCGAAGGTGTAGATGTTCTTGAACGCCATCGCGTAGGTCTCGCCGTTGAGCTGGCCGGACACCGTCAGGTTCGTGCTCTTGCCGAAGAAATCCTCGGTGAAGTCTACGGCGCCGTCTTCGGTCTTCGGCACGTTTTCGAGATCGAGCGTCGTCACGCGGAACATCTCGCCCGCGCCTTCGCAGTCGGAGCCCGTGATGAGCGGCGTGTGCACGTAGATAAAGTCGCGCTCCTGGAAGAAGCGATGGATCGCGTAAGCCGCCAGGGAGCGGACACGGAACACCGCCTGGAAGAGGTTCGTGCGCGGTCTCAGGTGCGCGATCGTGCGCAGGAATTCGATCGAATGGCGCTTCTTCTGCAGGGGATAATCCGGCGTCGACGCGCCTTCGAGCGTGACGGAGGTCGCGTGGATCTCGAACGGCTGCTTGGCATCGGGCGTTTCGAGGAGCTCGCCCTCGACGATGAGCGCGGCCCCGACGTTGAATTTCGAGATCTCGGCGAAGTTCGGGAGTTTTTCGTCGTACACGATCTGGATCGGCTCGAAGAACGTGCCGTCGGAGAGGATGATGAAGCCGAAGGATTTCGAGGCGCGGATGCTGCGGACCCAGCCGCCCACGCGCACGAAGGCATGGTCGACGGTATCCCGCTCGCGATAGAGGGTGCGGATGCTGGTGAGTTCCATCTTGACAAGTCCCTTTTGAATCGGATGAATTTTGATAATACCGTATTATAGCACACCGCGGCGGGAAATGCAAGGCGTTTTCGCCGAAAATCGGAATTGCCCCTTCCCTGCGTCTTGACATCCGGCGCCGAAGGGTGTACAATAGACCTGAAAAGGCAAAATGTGCCAAGGAGCGACAGCATGGAACACAACTGGAAGGAAATCCTCCTGTCCGCTTTCGAGATCCGCAAGTCGAAGGCGCAGAAGCAGGCATTCATCGATCTGCTCGCGCGGGAATACGGAGACCGGATGCACGTCGAGGAGGGCGGGAGCCTCGTGAAGAGCCGCAACATCGTGATCGGCTCGCCGGAGAATGCGAAGATCGTCTACACCGCGCACTACGACACCTGCGCGCGCCTCCCCTTCCCGAACTTTATCACCCCGCGGAATATCTTCGTTTTCCTGCTCTATCAGATCGGGATCGCGCTGCTCTTCGTCATTCCGGTGTTCGCCCTCGAGATCCTCGCCGCGTATCTGACCCGGAACGCAGGGCCCCTCGTCTCGCTGATCGCGGCGGAAGGGACGCTCATTCTCTTCCTGGTGTTCTTCCTCTGGATCTTCCTCATCGGCGTTCCGAATCCCCACACCGCGAACGACAATACCTCGGGCGTCGTCACCGTCCTCTCCCTGGCGGACCGGCTGGCGGATTCGCCCGACGCGGCGTTCATCCTCTTCGACAACGAGGAGGTCGGCCTGCTCGGATCGATGGCCTATGCCGGCGCGCATCCCGACGTGAAGAAGAATACCCTCGTCGTGAATTTCGACTGCGTCTCGGACGGCGACCACTTCCTCATCCTCTTCTCAAAAGAAGCGCAGAAGAGACCGCTGTACGAAGAGCTCCGCGCCCGGATGCCCGCCCTTCTCGCGGGAAGCGGCAAGGACGCCGACGTCTGCCCGAAGCGCGGGACGGTCTACCCGTCGGATCAGGCGAACTTCAAAACCTCCGCCGCCGTCTGCGCACTGAACAAGTCCCCCCTCGTCGGGCTCTACATGAACAAGATCCACACGCCGAAGGACACCGTCTTCGACGAAAAGAACATCGCCCTCCTCCTCGACGCCTTCGCGCCGGAGGCATGAGGGCCGGTCATGATATTACAGGAATTTTTATCACTATGAACGGAACAGGAATCAACACCATGAAGCACGCACGCGCGATCCTCGCCCTCGTCCTCGCCGCCGCCATGCTCTTCCCCGCGGCGGGATGCCACAAAGAAACGCCGGTCGCCCCGGAGACCGATCCCACCGCCCCTGTCGAGACGGAGAAACCGGAACCGGCCGCTCCCGAAACCGAAGCACCGGAAACCGATTCGCCGGAGACGGAAGCGCCCGAGACCGAAGCGCCGGAGACCGATCCGCCCGAAACGGAAGCCCCCGAGACGGAGCCGCCGGAGACCGATCCGCCCGAAACGGAAGCGCCGGAAACCGAAGCGCCCGAGACCGAAGCGCCGGAAACCGAGAAACCGGAAGATGCGGAAAAATCAGAAGAGACGGAAGAGACGGACAAGGAAGAGGAAAAGGATTCCAAAGACGCGAAGGACACGAAAGAGTCCAAAGACTCCAAGGATTCAAAGGATTCCAAAGACAGTAAGGACTCCAAAGATTCCAAGGATACGAAAGATTCCAAGGACTCCAAAGACTCCAAAGACTCGAAGGATTCAAAGGACACGAAAGATTCCAAGGATTCCAAAGATTCAAAGGATACAAAAGATTCCAAGGATTCTAAAGATTCAAAGGATACAAAGGACACCGGAGAGCAGAAGGACACCAAGACCGAGACGCCTCCGAAGGACACCGGAGAGACCCGGATCTACAACTACCTGAACGGCAAGACGACCACGCTGACGGAACAGCAGAAGCGGCCCGTGGCGATCATGCTCAACAACCTCCGTCTGCAGCTCCCGCAGTTCGGTCTGGATTACGGCTCGATCTTCTACGAGGTCGTGACGGAGGGCGGGATCACGCGGCTCATGATGCTGGCGGACAACTACGCGTCGATGGGGACCGTCGGGTCGATCCGCTCCTCGCGCGACTATTTCACGGAATTCTTAAACGACTTCGACGCGATCTACGTCCATGCGGGCGGCAGTCCGCAGGCGTACCAGAAGATCCAGGACCTCGGGCTCACCAATCTCGACGGCGCGAACATGTACCTGCCCTCCACCTACTGGCGGGATCAGTGGCGCCTGTACAACGTGGGCTACGAGCACAGCCTGATGACCAACGGCGCGGGCATCGTGTCGGGCATCCAGTATAAGAAATACCGCACGACCTTGAACGCGGGCCATGTGCCCTCTCTCAAATTCTGCGAGGAAGGCACGGACAACAAGCTGGCCGGTTCCGCCGCCAGTCATGTGCGCATGGTCTCGACCCCCATCCAGACGGTGGACTTCGTATACAGCGCGGCTACGGGCGAATACCTGCGGTATCAGTACAACGGGATCGCCCACGTGGACGGCTCGACGGGCAATCAGATCTCGGTGAAGAACGTGTTCATCCTGTTCACGGACATCGCGGTGATCCCGGGCGATACCTCCGGACGGGTTGCCGTGACGACGGTCGGTTCCGGGACCGGCTATTACATCACGAACGGCATCTATAAGGCGATCAACTGGTCGCGCGCGAGCCTGACCTCCCCCCTGTGTCTGACGTATCAGGACGGGACGGAAGTGATCCTCAACTGCGGCAAGACCTTCTTCTGCGTGGTCGATTCCTCGGTCGCGAAGACGATCTCGTTCAACTACCAGTGGTGAGGCCCAGAGCCGCGAACTTCGACGTGATCCGCGTATCCATACAGCAAAAGACCCGCCTTATGGGCGGGTTTTTCGTTTTCCCCGCCGGATCAGGCGGCACAGGGCGGGGACGCCGTACATCGCGGCCCAGAGGATCCCCGTGCAAATCGGCAGGCCGATCTGATACCCCGGATTCCCGAAGCGGTCTTCAAACCAGGCAAGCGGATTGCCCGTCCCCGGATAGGTGAGGAAGTAGAAATTCGTGCCCCACCGCCGGTCTACGAACCAGATCGGGATCGCGGTGACGAGCAGGAACAAGGCGCAGAACCACAGCCGCCGCGCGCTCGGCTTCACCTCCCCCGAGACGAGCAGGCAGAGCGGGATCGCCGCGAGCAGGAGGTGGAAGGTGAAAGAATGGATCGTGAGAAAGCTCTGCGGCGGCAGGGACGACCAGCCGGGGAACAGAAGCGCGATCGCAGCGCCGGGCAGACTGACGGCATAGAGGAGCTCCCCGGACCACGGCCCCGGCCGGACGGCATACGCGAGGCAGACGAAGAGCCCGATGGAGCACAGATGCAGCGGCAGATAGTCGACGTCCTCCTCGCCGAGATAGAGCAGGAATGCGTGTTTCGCCAGCTCATCGGCCCAGAGGAGCGCGGTGAGAGCGAGGAGCGTGCGTCGGCGGTTTGTCTCCCCGGCGCGGCGGTAGAGCGGCAGGAGTACGGCGAGAAATACCGCGGACGCGGCGAGCCACCCGAGATGCGTCGGCGACCAGAGGCGAAACGCGGTGTCCCACGAGGCGGTGCGGTAGACGGTGAAGAAGGAGGCGGGCATGGGAACCTCCGGATCGGAATCGTTTTCTGTCCCCCATTGTACCACATCCGGGCGGAATTGACAAGGAGAAGGTGCCTGTCACGCGAAAAAAAAGCCCGCAGATGCGGTTTTCGCGCTTGTAATCTCGGAAAGTGTGTGTTATAATAGGCTCATACAAACCAAATTCATCCCGGAGGCATTGCCATGCTGACCCACTATGTAACGGTTCCCGCGAAAGGAAACAGACGCATCAAGCTCAATATCTATCCCGGTCACTACGCGACCAGCCACGCGCACGTGGACAACTACTTCAGCATGACGGAGATGCGCACGGACTGCGTCATGGCGGAGGAGGCGGCGAGCGAATTCGTGAAGCAGTTCCGCTACACCCCCGTGGATACGGTCATCAGCCTCGAATACACGCAGATCATCGGCGCGTTCGTGGCGAAGGAGCTCTCCTCGCCGGGCCGCGACATCAACAGCGGGGCGGACATCCACGTCGTGACGCCGCAGATCAACTCGAACAACCAGCTCATGTTCCCGAGCGACATGCAGCCCTATGTGACGGACAAGAACGTCCTTTTGATCCTCTCGACGGTCTCCACGGGCCGGAGCCTTGCGCGCGCGGCGGAATGCGTGCGGTATTACGGCGGCAAGCTGGCGGGGATCTGCGCGATCTTCTCGGCCATCGATGAGAGCGGCGGGATCCCGATCCAGGCGATCTTCCACCGCAGCGACCTCGCGTCCTACAACAGCTGGCGCAGCGACGAATGCCCGATGTGCAAAGCAGGCCGGAAAATCGACGGCCTTGTCACCACGGGCGGATATACCGAGATCTGAGCGGCGACAAGAATATGGCTGAACCGGCGGCATCCCCGCCATAAAAAATGACTGCCCTGCAGGACAGTCATTTTTCTTATGCGATGGATTATTTCAGGTGCCTGGCACCTTCACGCGCCGTGCGTGCCGCTCAGTGCTTCTTGGAGATCGCGAAGCCCGCGAGGGACACAACCGCCGCGACCGCAGCCACGATGCCGAAGTCGAAGGTGTTCGGTGCTTCTTCCTTGGTGGTGAGTTCTTCGGTCACGTCAGCAGCCTTATCGCCGAACAGGGTGACTTCGGAAACCTGGAACGTGCCGGAGGCAGTGCCTTCCGCATTGAACTTCACATAGGAGACACCCGCCGCCGTGCCTTCGCCCACATAGTAGGTGAAGTTGGTCTCTTCAAAGAAGGTGTCGTCGCCCTTTGCGAGCTCGGTCCAGTTCTCGCCGTCCGCGGAGACGGAAATCGTCCAGGCGTTCGGGGATCTGCCGTTGTAGTCCGCGTTGTCGTTCGCGGTGGCCATGGTGAAGCCGGTGATGTCATAGGTGCCGTCGAGCTTCACAATGGATTCGGCCGGGAACACGTTGGTGCAGAACTTCGTGCCAGTCTCGCCGTCCCAGAGGTTCTCCGGGCCTTCGCCGCCGAAGCTGTCCGTACCGGAAACGAATTCGTAAGCGGTGATGAGGTTCTTGCCGTCAGCAGCGGCGTCCACGTCCGCGAGGCCTCTCGAGGGCTCTTCGGGCGCAGCCTCTGCCTTCGTGAAGGGAAGATCGAAGCCGATGTCGATCAGCTCGTCGTTCGCATCGACCGCGTAGAACTTGATCGTGTGCGCGCCGAGGTCAAGGCCGGAAACGTCGACCGCGATCTCGAGGCCTTCCGCCTCTTCGCTGATGGCAGCCTTGACGTCGGGTCTGTCGACGATGTAGTCGGCGGACTTCACGGCGTCACCGCCGTCGATGGCATACGCGAAGCCGGTGATCGGGGTGCTGATGTAAGCCCAGCCGCGCGCGGTAAGCTCGCTGATGTCGCCTTCGATCGGGTTCTCGGCAAGCCAGCCGTCCGCGCCGCCGTTGACCATCATTTCGCCGTCAATGTAGATGTTGTCCCAGGATTTGCCGAGAAGCTCCGTCGGGCCGGCAGCGCCTTCCTTCTCCGCGAAGATGAAGGTGATTCCGTGGGCATCCGGGTCCCAGCCGACGACTTCGTCCGCGCAGGAGCCGTAAGCGTTGACGAGGGAGAGCCATTCATCGTGGTCGAGGTAGCAGAACAGACCGCCGATGGGCATGCCGGGTTCCGGGATCGCCTCTTCACCGGCCTTCAGGGAAGCGTCTTCCGCCAGCATTTCGAGCGGAAGGGCGACTTCAAACGTCCAGCCCGTATCGGTCTTCTGGCCCTTGCCGAGGTCGGAAACCGTGGCGTCGTTGGCGGATTCCTGACGGATCACGTCAATGTTGCCGTCTTCCTGCAGACCCCAGGAGTAGAAGATCGCTCTCTGATATTCGTCGGACTTGAAGATGTTGTCGATGTTGAGGGAGACCTGGAACGCGTCCATGTTGTACTGGCCCTCTTCGGAGTATTCAAAGTAGGGGTCCGTCACATTGCCCGCGACATAGAAGTTGTCTCTGTCCCAGGCACAGTACAGATCGATGGAGTTTTCGGCGGGAACTTCACCCAGCCAGCCGAGCGCGGTCATGTTGCTCTGATTGAGGGTGACCTTGCCGACTTCCGGATATTCGCCGTCCTTGATCGTGCCGTCGATTTCGGGCGTCGCGTAAGGAACGCTCACATCGCCGACGGGCGTGTACGCGACAGGAGCCGCGCCGACCAGGGTGACCTGCGCCATGTACTCGGCATGCTTGCCGCTGCCGGTGCAGCCTTCGGCGAGCTGGATGTGCACGTAGTCCTGGCCCTTGCCGATGGACCAGACGAGCGTAGTGTTGAAGCCGTTGCCTTCCTTGCGGCCGGTGTTGTCTTCGTCAGCGAACGCGTCCCACGGAACTCTCGTCTCGTAGGTCAGCGTGTTGCCGTCGAGCCAAACCTTCGCGTCGTCCGGACCGGGCTCGTAGTCATCGCCGCCGCCCTGCGCCCAAACCGTGTAGAGGGTGTCGCCGGTCTCAGAGGACAGGCCGACGCCGTACTCGAGACGGTAGTCGGATGCGACTTCGTCGAAGTTCGCGTAGTTGAACTGAACAGCGCCGGAGTACCACATGGAAGCGGGATCGCTGTCCCAGAGGCACTCATGGCCTTCGGAGACCGTGTAACGGGTCGCCGTGTAGACGTAGTTCTCGTCCCAGCTCATGTAGAGCTCGGGCGTAGTGGCCTTCGCGTAGGCCAGACCTGCGTCCGTGTCGTTGTCGTTGATCGCGTAGGAGAGCCATTCGGGTTTGATGTTAACCTTGAAGTACTCTCCGTCGGTGATCGTACCGTCCGGATTCCAGGCGGTGGTCTGCTTGCCGATCTCGAACTTCACCTCGCAGAACGCTTCTTCCTGCTCAAAGAAAGCGGAAGCGCTCACGGCGAGGGTGAGGATCATCGCAGCGGCAAGAAGGAACAGTGCGATTCTCTTCATAAATTTTCCCTCCATGAAGATGAAAAAAATAGTCGAAAATACCCGAATGGGTTTCGGATCATCTTATTATAATCTGTTTATTCACAATTTGCAAGACCTTTTCTTAAAAAAGTCGCGCCAAAATCCGCCGTCGGGGCCAATCTTCCCATAACCGAGAGGCGTTTTTCTCTCAGAATTCGCCGATTCCCTTGATCCGGTATTTCACATATGCGAACCGGCGGCTGTCCGGCGCCCACGAGTTGACATTGATGGTCCCCTGCCCGCCGAAGAACTGCGAGAGGGTGCAGAGAGTCCCGCCGTCCGCATCCATCAGCCTCAGCTCCCCCCGGCGGTGCGGGAGATGCTCGCCGGGCGCGACGTCGCCCTTTCTGTACGCGAGGAACACGACGCGCAGCCCGTCCGGGGAAATATGCGGGAACCAGCTG
The DNA here is from genome assembly GCA_017550315.1 of Clostridia bacterium. Lineage (GTDB taxonomy): Bacteria > Bacillota > Clostridia > Oscillospirales > CAG-272 > UMGS1696. Next base: position 4,931 of record JAFZPN010000050.1, on the reverse strand, counting down.
TTCCGGTCCTCGTCGAAAGTCATCTGCGTCTGTTCCGATCCGTCCGCGCGCATCTTCCAGACCTGCATGAGGCCGGTGCGCACGGAGTTGAACCAGATCGCTTCCCCGTCGGGCGCATATTCCGGACCGTCGTTCAGGCCGGGCGAATCGGTGAGCCTACGCTCGACGCCGCCCTCCGCCGGGATCGTGTAAATATCGAATTCCCCGCCCCGCTCGGCGCAGTAGGCGAGGGTCTTCCCGTCGGGCGACCAGCCGTGGAGATAGCTCGGCCCGAGCGGCGTGATGAGGCGGGGGATGCCGCCGGTGAGCGGGAGGGTGTAGACGCGTGACCGCCCGTCCTCGCGCGTGCCGTGGCTGACGGCAATGGAGAGGCCGTCGGGCGAGAGGACGTGGTCGTTGTTGCAGTTGTCGGCGTAATCCGAAGGGACGACGGTTTCCTCTCCGGAGGCGAGCGCATAGCGGCAGATGCGGCCGTTTTTGTTGTAATAGAGGGCTTCGCCGTCCTTCGACCAGTTCGGCGCTTCGATCAGGCCGTCGAACGCGGCGACGGTCTCGCTTGTCCCGGACGCGATGTCATAGATCATGAGAAACGATTCGTCGTCGCCCCGGAACCAGGGGTTTTCCCGGTAAAACGCAGCGGTGCGCATGAGAGACTCCTTTTTGTGTTGAGGGTGGTTTGATTTTATTATAGCAGGTTCTCCTGTGAGATGCAATGCCTTTGTCTCCGAAAACCGCAAAAAAGGAACCGACGTACTGCCGGTTCCGATCAATTTTATGCCTGCGCTCCGCCTCATTTCAGTCTCGCCGGAGCGCTCTTCGGCCGGGGAAGAGCGGGGTTCGGACGGACGAGACCGACGCGGGCGCCGCAGGACGGGCATCGGCAGGCGTCGTCGTGCCAGCGCTCGAAGGAAGAGGGCCGCGGATCCAGCGCGATGACCAGCATCCGCCCGTCCGGGTACCGCTCCTCGCAGTCGTGTAGACGCGCGCCGCAGGAGGGGCACTTGTACCGCGCGCGGCGGGCAAAGAGGGATCTGCGCTCACCGGGGAAATGACAGACGGGCAGGCGGGATGATGTAACGAGCTGCCACGACGGATCCTCGGACAGATCGAGGATGAGCTGCCAGTCCCAGAGCTCGTCGAGGCCGACGACGTGCTGGTACTTTACCCCGTCCCGGATGACGGCTTCTTTGAAATAATGGGTATGGACGGATTCTTGTTTCATCGGTTCTCCCCGCCGATCTCTGTCGGCTTCCGCTGTTGTAAATTCTTCTAATACTCTTATCGCACGGCCTTGATGATCCGGACGGCGACGCCCTGCACGGCGAAATGCGCCATACGCTCGCCCTCGACGACGATGTCCGCGAAATCGCGGTTCTCGGGATGCAGCACGATCCTTCCCTCTTCGGGCAGGAAGCGTTTCAGCGTCGTCTCCCCGTCCACCATGGCGACGACAACTTCGCCGGGCTTGGCGGTGTCCTGCCGGCGGATGACGATGAGGTCGCCGGGATCGATGCCGATGTCCTTCATGGAGGCGCCGTCCGCCTCAAGGATGTAGAATTCGCCCTCTCCGACCCACGAGCGGGGCAGACGGACGGTCTCGGTGACGTCCACAAACGGATCGTTCGGCGCGCCGCACTTGACCTTGCCGTAGCAGGGAACCATGACGCACGCGACGATGGTCTTGGCGAAGGCGTTCTTTGTGCCGCGCCGTCCGCCGTATTCGATCTCGCCGCTCTCCTTCATGGCCTGCAGATAGCGCTGCACGGTGATGCGCTGGATGCCCGTCCCGGCTTCGATGTCCCGCGTGGACGGTCCGTGCCCGGTTTTCATATAATAATAATTGACGTATGCGCGGATCGCCTGGAAGATCTCTTCGTTCTTTTTGCGCATGGTACACCTCGCTTACGGTGAATTATTTGTGTTACGCATAGATTATAACATATTTTCTCTTGTATGTCAAGTGCTCTGCGGAATTTTAATATAATTTTTATTTTCTTAACCAGGTCTTCCTTTTGTTTCATGATTTTTCATCTTAGAACCGCGTTTTCGCCCGAAATCGCGGATCGCGCGGGGAAAGCGCCGCCGTCTCCCGCATTCCGCGCGCACATTTTTTGCCGTCCGGTTGAATCTTGCGTCGAAATGTGCTACAATAGGGCATGACATCCTGATTCCCGGAGGCACGCGTCCATGTTCCGCCGCTTCTTATCCCTCCTCCTCGCTTTGGCCCTTCTCGCCGCGCTCCTTCCCTCCTGCGCGAAGGAGACGGAGAATGCCGGTCCGGCCGCCGATCCCACCCCGGAAACGGCAGCGCAGGAGACGGAACCGATCGAATCGACCGCGGATGGCACGGCGCGCTTTGCTTCGGGGACCGAGATCTTCAACCTCCGCACCGCCCGGGCACGCGCAGCCGCCGACGATCTCGGCCTGACCCTCACGCTGAACGGCACGCCCCTGCCCCACGCCGGAAAGATCTGGTATCTTCCCGTCACCGAGGACTTCTCCGCGGAAACGCTGACCCGCCTCGACGCATCGGCGGAATCGGATGAAGGGACTGCCGTGACGGACATCCTTCTCGACGAACACCTCCGCGACGCGGGGATCCTCCCGTATCTGCGGCACAACAACCCGACCGAGGTCATCGTTCTGACCGCGGGAGAATACATCTCGTGCGACCTCATCTTTACGACCCTGCCCGTCCTCTCGTTTGATCCCGCGAAGAAGCGCCTCACCCGCGAGGACACCGCGGCGGACTTTGCGATCTGGGAACCGCGCGCGGCCGGTCCGAACTATCTTGCGTCCGCCTCCGTCATCAAGGTGCGCGGCGCGTCGAGCTCTTCCCTCGCGAAGGTGCCGTACAAGTTCAGCCTCCTCGACGACGCGGGCGAGCCGAAAAACGCCAGCCTCTGCGGGATGCGGCGGGATGACGACTGGATCCTCTACGCGAGCTATTCCGACAATACGCACGTAAGAGACATGGTCGGCTGGCGGCTGTGGCAGCGGATGACGGAGACCTCGGACGCGCTCACAGCCTCCCCGCTCGGGGCGGAATACGTCGAGGTGATCATCGGCGGCAAATACGAGGGACTCTTCGTCCTCATGGAGCGCGTCGACGCGAAGACCTTCTCCCTCGACGCGGAGCGGGGCGATTCGCTCTTCAAGTGCATCTCGTGGGACGTCCCCGATGCGGCCGGTCTCGCGCGGCAGAGGAAACGGTCCGAATCGTATTCCTCGATGGAGAAGAAATACCCCGACCCGGCGGACGGCATCGACGGCTCCTGGGACGCGATCGCCGAATATGTGCGGCTCTGCTACGAGGCGTCGGGGGACGAATTCGCCGAGAAGATCGGGGACGTCGCCGACATCCACAACATGCTCGAATACTGGCTGTTCGTCAACATCGCGATGGCGGCGGACAATACCTGGAAGAACACCTATTATGCCGACGTGGACGGGAAGATGACGGCCTATCCGTGGGACCTCGACATCACCTTCGGCCTCGGCTGGAACGGCGACATCGCAAACAACTACCTCTGGGAGCAGCCCGGCATGGACACACAGACCTACGACTTTCAATGCGGGCGGCGGCTCCTAAAATACGTGCCCGGCGCGGCGGATTATGTGCGGGAGCGGTGGACCTACCTCACCCTGCACGGCATCGCGGACGCCGAAACGCTCATCGGGGACGCGCACACATTCTGGGATCTCCTTCACGATTCCGGCGCGTGGGACCGCAACCTTGCGCGTTGGCCCTCGACGAATACGACGGATTCCCTCGACTATTTTGAAAAGACGGTCAAGACCCACGAAAAGTGGTTCTCGAACTATCTCAAGACCCTGCCGTAAGACGGCATACCCTCATTCTTTCGCTTTTCAGGAGGAACACCCCCGCCATGACGTTCGACACGTTCGTCTTTATCATAGAGCTCATCAGCATCACCTCGTTCGGGATCTCCGGCGCGATCACCGCGATCAAGAAGAACATGGACATCTTCGGCGTGATCATCGTCGGCGTCACCACGGCGATCGGCGGCGGCGTCATCCGCGACATGCTCCTCGGCATCCACCCACCGAAGACATTCGTCCGCCCGGTCTACGCGCTGGTCTCGGCGTCGTTCTCCCTCCTCGCGTTCCTCATCGAATACCGGCACGCCAAGCGCCACACGCCCGGGGAGCCGTTCAAGGGGCGGTTCACGGAGACGGCGCTCTTCTGGCTCGACACGACGGGCCTCGCGATTTTCACGATGGTGGGCGTCGCGGTGGCCTACGAGCACAATCCGGCGGAGGGCGCGTTCGTGGTGTGCTTCGTCGGCGTGCTGACGGGCGTGGGCGGCGGAGTCCTGCGGGATCTTCTCTGCCAGAACATGCCGTACATCTTCGTGAAGCATTTCTATGCGAGCGCGTGCGTGGTCGGCGCGGTGGCAGGCGTGCTCTTATGGAATCCGGCCGGGAAGGTCGCGGCGATGCTCACGGGAACGGGCGTCATCATGCTCCTGCGCTTCCTCGCGGCGCGTTTCCGCTGGAATCTACCGCGGGTCCCGACGATGTGAAGGTCCCGGAATTCACCGCCTTTGGGAGGAGCCCGTAGAAAACCGGACGGCGAAAAAACTGCAAGATTCTCGGAGGAATTTTCGGAAACCTCTTGACAATCCGCCGCCGCTGTGGTATAATTCACGCGTTGACAGCCTCGGCTCTCAATGCTAATATGGCTCAGTTGGTAGAGCACGTCCTTGGTAAGGACGGGGTCCCCGGTTCGAATCCGGGTATTAGCTTGAAAAGACGGCACCCGAATCCCGGGTGCCATTTTCATTTTCCGCACTCCGTGATTTATGCGAAATAGACCTTTGGTTCCGGCATTCCCGTCCCGTCATCTCGCGGCCTTCTCCTCACCAAACGGGAATCGCTCTCCCGAAACGGGATGTGGACAACCGGGA
>JAFZPN010000049.1 GCA_017550315.1 Clostridia bacterium | reverse complement strand
GACCCTCTGGCGCACGGACGTCATCGCCTACAAGCCGAAGAAGATCGCGTCGAAGGTCGCGGATTTTCGGATGCAGGACGACGGGCGGATCGTCTACTTCTGCGAGAACCGGTTCCGCGGCGTCAAGGTCGACGGCTTCGGCATCGATACGCTCGGCAGCGGCTCGCTCTGGCTGACGACGGGCGTGACGCGCGAGAAGCTCTGGGACGCGTCTGAATCGATCCGCTGGCTCGGCAGCTGCGCCGTCGGACAGAACACGGTCTTCGTCACGGCGATGTATGTCGAGCAGCTCTGGCCGAACGATTATGAGTACCGCGAGACGAGGATCATCAAGCGGGAGCTCGACGGCGAGTATCCCGAAACGCTTTACCGCCGCGCGTACAGCATGGCGGAAGAGGAGTGGCGCGCGCATCAGGTCGCGATCGTTCAGCAGTACCACGAGGAGGGGTATTGGACGGTCGGGAATACTTTTCGGTATTATGCACAAAAAAAGGAATGAAAATTCTCTATTGCTTCCGGCCGGTCCGCGTGATTTCAATTTTAGAAAGCATTTTGAATAATAGGTAAACACGCACAAAAAGAGATTCCGAAAATCATGCGGATTTATCCAAAACGACGCCTTCGTCTTTGTCCGCCGCGGACGGGAACGTTGACCGAGAGGAAACCGGCGGTTGAAATCCGCTTGACAAAAAGGCGATTTCGCGGTATAATACTACGTATCAATGCAGGCACGGATCGGGGCGACCCGCGGCGTGCCGGCAGAAACGAAATCCCCAAAGCAACATAAGTAAGGAGAAAACCATGAAAAGCAACAAGAGAATTCTTTCGGTAATTCTCGCAGCGCTGATGGTCCTCATGACCTTCGCCATGGCCGCCTGCTCGAACAACAACGCGGAAACCGGCAAGAACGAGGACACCCCCGGCGCCCAGAACGTGACCCCGACCGAGGTCGAGGGCGAACCCGAGGAAGAGCTCAGCGACTATGAGCTGAGACAGCGCATCCCGGACAACGTACCGGAAATGAAGTTCAACGGCGCCGAACTCCGCGTGGCCACCACCGACGGCGACCAGTATGAAGAAGAGATCGTCGCGGAAGAGATCAACGGCGACGCCTGCAACGACGCCGTGTACAACCGCAACGTCAGAGTGGAAGACCGCTTCGACATCAAGATCACCTGCCAGCGCGACGGCTCCCCGTACTCGATCCCCGCGAAGATCGCGAAGGCCGGCACGGACGACTACCACCTCATCGGATGCTATGACTACATGTCCTATCAGCCGATCAACGCGCAGGCCGTCCTCAACTGGCTGACGATCCCCTACGTCGATCTCACCCAGCCGTGGCACAACAAGCTGGCGAACGACGACGCGACGGTCAACGGCATCCTCTACACCGTCTGCTCCGACCTTGCCACCACGTCCATGACCTACACGCACTGCGTGTTCGCAAACCTCGACCTCGCGACGAACTACGGCTATGCCGCGTCCGACCTCTACGGCCTCGTCAACGAAGGCAAGTGGACCATCGATCAGCTCTCCTCCATGGTGAGCGACATGTACGTCGACCTCAACGGTAACGGCAAGAGCGACATCGCGAACGACCAGTACGGCTTCGGCTACTGCATCGTCAACCCGGCGGACGTTTGGTTCAACGCGTTCGGCGGACACTACGTCGGCCGTGACGATGACGGCAACGTCGTGATCACCTTCATGGATGACAAGACCGTCTCCGAGCTCGAAAAGCTCCTCGACTTCCACTACAACAACCAGGGCTTCGCGAAGCTTTCCTCCCAGTACGACGAACAGAAGTGGTTCCTCAACGGTCAGCTCGTGTTCGCGCCGATGCGCTTCTACGCGGCGTTCGCGACCCTGCGCGACATGGAATCCCCGTACAGCATGCTCCCGTATCCGAAGTGGGATGAAGAACAGCAGAACTACTACACCAACGCGGACGACAAGTTCACCGTCTTCTGCATCGCGACCTCCCTGTACAGCCAGATCGACTTCATCGGCCCGGTTTACGAGGTCCTCTGCGCGGAATCCTACAAGTCCGTGTACCCGGCATACTATGACGTCGCTCTGAAGGGCAAGTACTCCACCGACCAGGAGACCGCAGACATGGTCGAGCTCATCATGGCCGGCCGTATGTTTGACTTCTCCTTCCAGTTCGGCGAAACCGTCTTCCAGAGAATCCCCTACATGATCCGCGACTGCCTCAGCGACAACAACGCGAACATTGCGTCCAAGTTCCAGGGCATCCAGAAGGCCATGAAGAAGCAGATGGAAAAGATCTTCGTCAAGGTCTACGAGCTCGAGCCGTAAGCACATCGATCCGAACCCAAAATCAAAGGCCGCTCAAACGGGCGGCCTTTTCTGCATGTAATAATCTATGCAAGATGTTTGCGTACAGGTTGTCTTAAACCAGTTTAAAGTTTCTTTGCCGTTTTGCGAGCAAAACGAGCTTTCATTTTCAAAGAAAGCCGTGTAATCCCCTTTTTGATTTACAGCGCGATATTCGGGATCTCCAGCGCCTTCGAGACGGAGAGCGCTTCGATCTCCTCCGACGTGACTTCGCGGCCCAGCTTCTCGGAGAAGTAGATGCCCTCCTGCAGTCGCTGCGTTTCAAGCGCGATCTTCGCCGTCGGGAGGAGCTCGCACTTGCCGAGCAGGGCGTGGATCCAGTGCTGCTGTGAATTGTCGTAGTGCGCCGAGTCCGCGTAGACCGTATGCGCGAGATAGTCCATCTCTCCGAGGTCGACGGTCGTATCGGTCTCGAGATCGTGGTTCCTCGAATGGATGACGAGGGGACTGAGCGAAATGCCCGCCTCGGAGCCCATGATGACCGAGGACGGGAACGGACGCCCGTGGACCGCCCAGGATTCGAGGACGTCGAGGGACAGCCCGCCTTTGTAATTGGCGAAGCCGAGTCCGAGCTCCTCGACGTTGTAGCCGCTGATCGCCCGCCGGCCCTCGTCCATCGCGATCTCTGCGTAGGTCCGGCCCGTGACGCGCTCGAGTTCGGGGATCCCGGTCAGGTAGAGGAGCTGCGAGATGTGATAGACGCCCATGTCGAAGAGCGCGCCGCCGCCGGAGGTCGTGCTGTTGACGAATTCCTTGGCGGCATAACCGTCGACGTACGGTCTGCCGCGGCGGCGGAATCCGTAGGAGCGCATGTGATAGATGCGCCCGAGGTCGCCCGCGTCTATGTAGCGCTTCGCGGCTTTGGTTTCGTTGGAATAGAGGAACGCGAGCTGGATGTGCAGCTTCCGCCCGGTCTCTTCGGATACGCGGAGCATTTCCCGCGCGTCGTAGAAGGAGCCCGCCATCGGCTTCTCGCAGTAGCAGTCCCGCCCGGAGCGCATGACGGCGATTGAGACGGGCGCGTGCATGTTGTTGTGCAGGCACACGTCCACGGCGTCGAGCTCTTCGTCGCGGAGCATCTTGCCGATGTGCGTGTAGCGGTGGGAAATGCCGTAGCGGTCGCCGATTTCGTTCAGGCGCGTCTCGTTGATGTCGCAGATCGCGGCGATTTCGGCTTCGGGGATGTTCCGGTAGGTCTGGATGTGGGATTCGCCGATGATGCCGACGCCGATGAGGGCGACGCGGATCTTGTCTTTTGCCATGTCAGCCTCCGATTCTTTGTTTTATTGATAGATTCCGTCGAAGAACGACGGTTTTGCTTCGTTTTCGTATCCTTCGTCGTTCAGCTCCGCGATGAGCCCGCGCACGGTGGCGAGCTGCCAGTCGACGCGCTCCGGTTCGAGATGCCCGGAGTGATGCTCGACGGAGTAGACGCCTTCATACCCGAGGACGGCGAGCTTGCGGATCACGTCCTTCGCGTAGGGCATGGAATTGGCGTGGATGTGCGTGTGCATCGCCTTCGAGATCGCGTAGGCCTCGCCGCGCTCCGGTTCGTCATAGAAGTTGCGCAGGTGATAGAGATGCCCGTAGGCCGGGGAATCAACCGCCGCCGCGACTTTTTCGAGGTACTCCGGCACGCGGTCCCAGCCCCAGTGGTTCTCCGGGCCGATCTTCATGCCAAAGTCCGCGCAGAACGCCGCGTATTCCCGGTAGGTTTCGACGATGTAATCGAACGCCTCCTCGGGCATGGTGTGGCCGTCGGTGCCGCCGAAGTCGATGCGCACGGTCTTCGCGCCGAGGGCTTTTGCCGCCCGGAGCATGGCGAGCATCTGCTTCTTGTGCTCCGCGCGTCCGTCCGGATCGTCCACCCAGACGTGCGGGCCGTCGACGCAGAGATTCGCGAGGGTGAGCTCGTTCTTGTCGAGGGCGGCCCGGACCTTGCCGATAAAGCCGTCGTCGAGCGTGGGCAGAAATCCCGTCCAGATGTCCGCATACCGGACGCCGTACCGGAAGCGGAGCAGGTCGAGATAGCGGAAGACATCGCAGGTCCCTTCAGCGAGCATGCCGTGGAAGGAATAGGATGCGACGCAGGTCGGCAGGAGTTTCAGGGTGGGGAGTCCTCCTTTATGAAAATTGGGGGTCTATATTTCGTGTTTACGGCCGTTTTTGGCCGCATTCGGTGCAGAATCTGCGCTTGTTTTCCGTTCCGCACGCGGGACAGATCCATTTTTTCGGGGCGCCGCATTCCGGACAGAAATTCCCGGGTCTTTCCGGGGATCCGCACACCGGGCACATCAAGCCCTTGCTCGCCGGCGCGTCATTCGGCTCTGGGAATCTCAAGAAGCCCATGGCGTTCGGGCTGCCTTCGGAGCGCTCCGTCTTTTCCGAGAGGAGCGCGTCATCCCGGATGCATCCCCGGAGCAGATCGATAAGCGCGGAGATCACGTCCCGATCGCCCTGCTGCTTTGCGGCTTCCATGCTGATTGCCGCGGTCATCTCGCCCTCGCCGTCCGGTGTCTCGAATGTCAGCTTCAGGGAAGAGGACCACGTCGTGTCGACGGGCTGAAAACGGGCGTCGGGGTGATCCGGATCGACCTTCATCTTCGACCAGGCGATCAGGTTCTCCCGCTCGACGAGGGCGCGGATCTCCGACGCCGACTCCTCGCCCACGCGGTACTGTTTTTCCGTGATTGTCCGCTGCATGCTCCCGACGGTTTTCCGGTGGATGAGCGCGGCTCCGGCGTCCGTCCGCGACAGGATATACCGGTCTTCGTCGAAATCGTTGATCGCCATGCCGCTGCGGCTGCTCGCATATTCGACCCGGCAGAGCGGACCGTGCGGGATCGCGAGGGTTTTCGCTTCTGCGAGGGAAATGCCCGGGGCATTCCTCTCCTTGATGTATTCCTCTATGCTCGGGAAGCCGGCAAAAGGATGGTTCATGTTCATGCGCGCAGCATCCCGCGATAGACGCCCGGGGACGAGTTCTCGATCTCGACCGCGCCGCAGATCTTCTTATAGAACTCCGCCGGGCCGACGCTGCCGATCACGGCATAGCCGTAGCCTTCATCGCGCATCCCGCACAGGCACGCAAGCAGCAGCGCCGCACCGATGCCCTGATGCCGCTCGGATTCCGCGACGCCGGTCGGGCCGAAGAAGCCCTTGACGGTCGCGTCGTAGCAGGCGAAGCCGAGCATTTCGGATCCGCCCTCGCCCTCGCGCACCGCGATGTAGATCCCCTTCGGATCGCGGAAGAAGGCGTTTTCGCTTTCGGATGCCCATCCCGCGCCGAAGTGCTCGCGGATCCAGCCGATGACGGCATAGTTCTCCGGGCCGATGGGCTTGCGGATGACGATGTTTTTCTCCTTCAGAGAGGCGTAATACGGATCGGGGGAGGGGACTTCCCAGAGCTTGACGAGATAGTCGGACATGGTTTTGATCCTTTCGGAAATGTAGAATTAAGAATTAAGAATGAAGAATGAAGAATGAGAAGTAAAACTGCACGCTGCTTGCCTCCCCCATCGGGGGAAGTGGCGCGACGCAGTCGTGCCGGAAGGGGGAAAATCGGAATTATAACGTCGAAAATACTTCTTCGATCGGGAAGCGTGCGAGCCGGACGATCTCGCCGAAGCGCTGCTCGTAGAGGACGTACACGGTCCCGTCACGCACGGCGATGTCGGCGTATCCGGCGTCTCCGGGCTCGACGGTAAGGGCATGCGGCCAGGTGTGCCCGTCATCGAGGGATGCGCGGCAGACGAGATTGCGACGTTCTTCGGTCGAGGCGCAGTTGACGAAGAGCAGGACGTGATGCCCCTGCCAATCGGTCGAAGTGACGCTCCCCATGCAGGTGGGATCGGGCAGATCGCGCGCAGGGCTGAGCGGGGTGTAGCCGATCCCGTCCGTGCTCCAAGACGCGGCGCGGTATCCGGCTCCGGTCAGGCGGGTGTTGAGATAGACGCCGCCCGCCGAGGTCACGGCCGCCGCGGTCTCGTTCGGATCGGGGCAGTCCTCCTGCTCCGTGAGCACCGGCCCGAGAGACCAGCTCCCGCCGCCGTCCTTCGAGGTGAAGACGGAGACCCGCGCGGGATGATGCGACCGCGGATCGGGATGCGCGCCCGCCGGGACGAACCAGACCGGGGAGAGCAGCATGCCGTCCGGCGTTTCGATCCCGTGGCCGGGTCCGAACGCAAAGGCCGCGTGCTCGTCGGGCCGGGTCGAGGCCATGAGATCCCGCGGCGCGCTCCACGTGAGGCCGTCGTCCTCGGATACGCGCAGGAAGACGTCGCCGCCGTTCACGGAATAGTCCCGGCAGTAGAGGAAGAAGATCCGTCCGTCGCGCGCGGGGATCAGGACGGGATTGTTCACGGTCGGGTGCTCTTCATCGCCGGACGCAAGCAGGATCGGATCCCCGATGTGCTCGCCGTCCTCGGACCGGCAGAGGAGAAGATCGATCCGCGCCCAGTCGGAGAAGGTGTCCCGCGCTTCGCAGCAGAAGAGCAGGGTCCCCCGCGCGGTCACGGCGATCCCGGGGATGCGGTGCGCGGCGTAGCGGTCGGGGGTCCATACGGTGCGGATGTCCATGACGCGCCTCCGATGTGTCGTTCTGTCCTGATGATAGCAGATTGCGAACGGAAAGTCAAGAGGAATTCGGAATTCGGAAGGAAGAAGAAAGAATGAAGGCAGAATTCGGAAGGAAGAATACAGAATGAACGGTCAAAACTTTCTTCCCTCTCACCCGCCTCACCCGGAGGAACCCAAAAACCCTCCGACAGAGATTGACAAACTCCGCCGGATGTGCTATCATATTCCCGATCCCATCCATGCGAGGTAAATATGAAAAACTTCAAGGCCGTCCTCTTCGATCTCGACGGGACGCTTCTCAATACGCTCGAAGACCTCACTGACGCCGTCAACGCGACGATGCGGCATTTCGGCTATCCGGAACACACGACCGCCGCGGTCCGCTCCTATGTCGGCAACGGTGTCGCAAGGCTCATGGAGCTCAGCCTCCCCGGCGGCGCGGCGGATCCGAACTTCGACGCGGCCTCCGCCTTCTACCGCCGGACCTACGCCGCCCATTCCGAGGACAAGACCCGCCCCTACGACGGCGTCGAAGCCTGCGTGGAGACCCTCGCAGAGAACGGGATCAAGATGGCCGTCGTGTCGAACAAGCCCGACGAGACGACCGTGCGCCTTACGAAGAAGTACTTTCCCGCAATTGACGCCGCAGCCGGGGAGAACGAAGCCGCCGGGATCCGCCGCAAGCCCGCGCCCGACATGGTGTTCCGCGCGATCGAGAAGCTCGGCGTCACACCCGAGGAGACGGTCTACGTCGGCGATTCCGAGGTCGATATCCTCACCGCACATAACGCCGGGATCCGCGTCGTCACCGTCCTCTGGGGCTTCCGCGACCGGGACGAACTCGAAGCGAACGGCGCCGTATGTTTTGCCGAAACGCCTGTTGAGCTTGCAGAAATGATTCTGGAATAGACAGCTCGAAGGAGTACGGATTGCCACGTCGCGATCCTTTGGGGATCGCTCCTCGCAATGACACCTTTTGTTTTGGCTTGTATCCGGTTCCTGCACCCTTATCGTTTGCTTTTTATACGGAACTGCCTCGGAATCCGTCCTGCAAAGCATAAAATTGTGTCATTGCGAGGAGGGACCGCACGGTCCCGACGTGGCAATCCGTTTCCCTTGAATAAACAATAGAAATTCTTCTTTTCAGGAATCCGTGCAGCGGATTCCTTCCTTTTCTCTTCACTTTTCTCTTTTCTCTCTTCTCTTTCTTCCTCTCCTCCAAAACAATCGTATAATTTGTGAATATCTCTTTAATTTCCCCGATTCCGGGCGAAAATCGGTTTACAATTTCTTCTGAAAATGCTATAATATATAAGAATGCCCGCGTATCGGCAAATCGTGCGCGCGGGCGGCTGAAAGGGAACGACGGACATGGTCTTTTCGCATCTGTTCTTTCTGTACGTATTCCTCGCACTCCTCTTCCTCGCGTATTTCGCGATCCGCAACAATGCCTGGCGGCGCGGGGTCCTGGTTGCGTTTTCTCTGTTATTCTATGCGTGGGGCGAGCCTGTCTGCGTCTTTCTGATGATCGGTCTCGTCGCGGCGGACTACCTCTTCGGGCGGCTCATCAGTGCGACCCGCGTGGAATCGCGGCGCAAGCTCTGGCTCGTCTGCGCGATCGTCTCGAACCTCGGCGTGCTCGGGTTCTATAAATACCTCGGCTTCTTCATCGAAACGCTCAACACGATCTTCAACGTCTCGATCCCGACGGTGAGCGTCACCATGCCGATCGGCATCAGCTTCTTCACCTTCCAGACCATGTCCTACGTCATCGACGTCTACCGCGAGGACGCGAAGGTCCAGAAGTCCTATATCCGCCTCCTCCTGTACGTCTCCTTCTTCCCGCAGCTCATCGCCGGCCCGATCGTGCGGTACAAGGACATTGAAGCGCAGCTCGAATCCCGCACGGTGTCCGCCGCCGACTTCAACGAAGGCCTGTTCCGCTTCTCCCGGGGCCTTGCCAAGAAGGTCCTCATCGCGGACAACTGCGCGAAGGTCATCGATTCCCTCTACGGCCTGCAGGAGGCGACTCTGCTCGGCCGATGGGCGGGCGCGGTATTCTTCACCCTCCAGCTCTATTTCGACTTCTCCGGCTACTCCGACATGGCGATCGGCCTCGGCCGCATGTTCGGCTTCCGTTTCCTTGAAAACTTCAACTACCCGCTGATCTCGACGAGCGCGACCGATTTCTGGCGGCGCTGGCACATGTCCCTCGGCACGTTCTTCCGCGATTACGTCTATATTCCGCTCGGCGGCAACCGCCACGATCAGCAGCGCAACATCCTCGTCGTGTGGTTCCTGACCGGTCTCTGGCACGGTGCGTCGTGGAACTTCATCCTCTGGGGCTTATACTACGCGGTGCTGCTGATGATCGAAAAAGCGACGCTGCTCGACTGGTTCAAAAGAATACCCCGGATCCCGTCGAAGATCCTCGGGCACATCTACACGGTCTTCATCACGGTCTTCGGCTTTGCGATCTTCTACTTTGATAAGAATCTCTTCCGGAGTCTCGGCTACCTCTTCGGCATCGGGATCTCCGGCCTGACCGATCTCTTCACCTCGTCGATCCTCGCGGACAACCTCTTCCTGCTCGCCGCGGCGATCTTCTTCGCGATCCCCGTCTTTCCGTACCTCTGGAAGCGGTGGGGGGAGAAGATCCCGTATACGGCGCAGCGCATCCTGAAGACCGCGGTCGTGATCCTCTTCGTCGGCGCGTCGACCGTGCGCCTCGTCGGCAACAGCTACAGCCCGTTCCTCTATTTTCGGTTCTGAATCGTGATATCCTATACGCATCCAAGACCTCTCACCCCCTCATCAGTCAGCCTTAGGGCTGACAGCTTCCCCACGGAGGGGGAAGCCATCTGCGTGCAGCATCTTCTTTCGTACAGCGGTTTCAGTAAAATATATTGACATTGAGGAAAGCTGGGCGAAATCGGCGCACCTCATTAAATGAGCCTTCCCCCTCCGTGGGGAAGGTGCCCCGATAGGGGCGGATGAGGGGTTGAGCGGATATGAGCACTCTGTTATATATTCCGAATCTTATGATTCAGTGAGGCCTCACCTTGAACAAGAACAATAAAATCGTTGACATTGTCTGCGTCGCCCTCGTCGGCGCGATCTTCGGGGGCACCGCGCTCTGGAATATCGTCCAGCCGAACCGCCCGACGATCTCGGAATCCGAGAAGCGGATGCTGGCGACCATGCCGGAATTTTCGCTGTCCTCGCTGGCGGACGGCTCCTATTTCGCGGGGATCTCGTCCTTCATCTCCGACACCTTCATCGGCCGCGAACAGCTCGTCGGGCTCTCGAAGAAGCTCGACACGCTCACGGGCGTCGATTATTCCGTGGACGGGGAAGAGAACTTCGTGCTGCTCAATCCCGTGAGCGAAAAGCGCGAGGAAGAGGACACGGACGCCATCTCCGCCGCCTTTGAAGCGCTCTTAAACGGCGGCGCGCAGCAGAACGAACCTGAAAAAGGACCGGAAAATCCCGCGCCGGGGACGCCCGAGACCGATCCGATCGTTCTGCCCGAGGTCCCGGAGGACGAACCCGAGGAAAACGCGCCCGAGACGCCCGAAGAACCGGAGGACCGTCCGGAAGAGCCCGATGAACACGCGGAACCCGAAGACAAGTCGGACGAGGGCAAATCCGAAGAACCCGAAGAACCCGAAGGATCCGAAGGATCCGAAGAGCCCGAGACGCCCGACACGCTCGAAAACCGGGACGAAGAGAAGGGCGACAAAGAGAAAGAACCCGCCTCCGAAGCCGATCCCGAGAAAGAACCCGAGAGCGAAGAAACCGAAGCGCCCGAACCCGAAGGTCCCGCCGTCACCGCGCTCCAGCTCTCGCGCGACAAAATGACCCTCACGGTCGGCAGCGGCTCGGTCCTCTACGCCACGGTCAACGCGGAGGTCGGCGGCGAGGACGTGACGGTCCGCTGGACGAACAGCAACAAGGAAGCCGTCGCGATCTCGCTCAATCCGAACGGCGGCATCGACGTCAAGGGCCTGGCTCCCGGCACGGCGATCCTCGCATGCGCCTACGGCAAGGATTTCCGCGAGACCTGCGAGGTCACGGTCACGGAGATCGAGATCGAGGTCCCGGACTACGACGAGAACATGACCGCGGACTTCCTCCCGGACGGCCTCTTCATCTATGGCGACGCCGTCTACACACAGGCGTCCTATTCCGAGACCAACTCGAGGTACTACGCGCAGACCGCCGCATACTATCAGAAGCTCTTCGGATGCCGCGTGAACGTCATCGTTGCGCCGGTATCCTCGATGGTCATTCAGAACCCGAACGTCACCTCGAAGATCGCGGACCAGGGCGAGATCCTCGACAAGATGGCAGCCCTCTACGATCCGGCGGTGAACTTCGTCAACGCGTATTCCAAGCTCTGGGAGCACAAGAAGGACTATCTCTTCTTCCGCACCGACCACCACTGGACACAGCGCGGCGCGTACTACGCCTATGCCGCCTGGGCGGAATCCGTCGATCTCGAACCCACGCCGCTCGAGGACTTCGAGTTTGCGATTCATCAGGAAGATTATCAGGGATCGATGTACAACTGGACGCTGAACGAGAAGGTCAAGGAGTTCCACGACAGCGTCGAGGTATTCTATCCCACGAAGAAGAACACCATGACCGTGACTGACAAGAACGGCAAAACGTGGCAGTTCAATTCCTGCATCAACTCCAACAGCGGGTATCTCTGCTTCATTTCGGGAGACCATCCCTACACGGTCATCAATGTCCCGGAGAATCCGCAGGACAAGAACGCGCTCGTCATGAAGGATTCCTTCGGCAACGCCTTCGTGCCGTTCCTCTGCGAGCACTACGGCAACATCATCGTCGTCGACGCGCGCCACACCACGATGAACGTCTATAACCAGCTCAAGGACTACGGCATCACCGACATCTTCTTCGTCAACAACATCCAGGCCGCGAACACCTACGGCTGGGCGAAGCGCTACATGGAGCGCGTGGGACAGTATCTGCCGTAAGGAAGGCAGAGTGAACAACGAACAGAGAAAAGTGAATAACTTCGGAAGAAATCCGCCGTGCGGATTTCAACAGAAACTATTCACTGTTCACTCTTCACTATTCGTTCAGATTTCCATAAGCGAAAGGAGAACAAGATGAAACTGGGCATTATCAACGGCTGGGACGAGGCGGCGTTCAAGTACGTCTCCGATCTCGGACTCGAAGCGGTCGAATTCTGCTGCAACTTCAACTATGACAGCATGGAGGTCGCCGGTCATACGGACGAGATCGCCGGATACGCGAAGAAGTACGGCGTCTCGGTCGGCTCCATCGGCCGCTGGGGTCAGGTCCGCATCGATCCGGACGGCGCCGTGATCCCGTCGGCATTGCAGCACGACAAGAACCTCATCGACGCGGCGTCGGCCCTCGGCTGCCCGGTCTTCAACGCGGGCGTCAACTACACGGCGTCGAAGTCCTTCGAGGAGAACGTGAAGATCGCCGTCGATTACTTCGGCGCGCTGATCGACTACGCGCAGGGCAAGGGCGTGAAAATTGCGGCGTACAACTGCGAATGGGAGAACTTCGTCGTGAACGACATCGCGTGGGGACCCGTCCTCGGCGCGCTCCCGGAGCTCGGGATCAAATACGACACTTCGCACTGCCTCGGCCGCCGCGGGGACTACCTATCCGAGATGAAGAAGTGGGGCGAGCGGATCTATCACTTCCACATCAAAGGCTCGCTCTACATCGACGGCGAGCACTACGACGATCCGCCGGCCGGGCTCGATCAGGTCAACTGGGGCGCGGTCTTCGAGATGCTCTACACGAAGGGCTACAACGGCATGCTGTCCATCGAGCCGCACTCGGGCCGCTGGATGGGCGTGCGCGGGCAGTGGGGCGTCGAATACACGATCCGGTTCATCCGCCCGTTCATCATGCCGGAGAACTACACGTACAACGGCACGCCGTATATGCCGTGATGAACATCCTCGGCCACTTTCAGACCGTCGCGCGGCACCGGGCACTGGTGATGAAGCACTGCTTCCTCGCCGGGATCCCGCACCGGGGACTGGTCCACGATCTCTCGAAATTCTCCCCGACGGAATTCCTCCCCGGCGCGCGGTACTACGAGGAGGGAAAGCGATCCCCCAACGAGCGCGAGCGGGAGGTGCGCGGCTAGTCCGCGGCGTGGCTCCATCACAAGGGCCGCAATCCCCATCACTGGGAATACTGGTTCGACGTCAGCCCCCAGACGCACCGCTACGAGCCGGTCCGGATGCCGATCGACTATCTCAAGGAATCCTTCTGCGACCGCGTCGCCGCCTCGAAGATCTATAAAGGTGAGAACTAT